>NZ_JAHPXO010000019.1:0-103012 GCF_019041495.1 Parabacteroides sp. MSK.9.14 | reverse complement strand
CCCAGGACCCCATCCTTAAAAGGGATGTGCTCTACCTGCTGAGCTAGCGAATCATCCTGTGCGTTACTTCTGTAATGCGGGTGCAAAGGTAGGGCTTTTTTTTATATATGCAATAGCTGATGCAAGTTTTTTTATTCTTTTGGGAATGTTTTTTTCTTTTGGACCTTTGACAACTCGTGCTTCTCTACAAGAGACTGGTCTTCTTCCATAAGTATAAAACGTTTATAATAAGAGAGAAAGAGAGTTGTCAGGGGGAGAGCGATGATTAAGCCGATAAAACCTAATAAAGTTCCCCAAATGGATAAAGAAAGAAGGATGATGGCCGGATTCAGTCCCATAGCCTTTCCCATAATGCGGGGAGTGAGATACAAGTCTTGTATGCACTGCACGATGCAAAGGACGAGAATTCCCGATCCGAAGATCAGCCAAAAGTTTTCTCCGGTCTCCGCAGCTTTGAGGAGACTCAGCAAGATCATCGGGATGATACCGATCGTTTGCATATAAGGAATGAGGTTGAGGAAACCGATGAATAGCCCTAGGATAACGGCCAGCGGGAAACCGACGATCTTAAATCCGATGGCGAAGAGGATGCCGACACATAAGGCAATCAATGACTGTCCGCGGAAGTAGCGGTTCATACTATATTCGACATCGTCGGCTAGCCCTTGGACAAAGGGGCGGTAACGTTCGGGAATCAGGCGGATCCAACCGTTGACAATCCGTTCATAATCCAACAGGATAAAGATGAAGTAAAGGAAGATTACAAACACGATCGTAATACTGAACAGAATGGAGAAAGTATTGGTCAGTACGATCCACATTTTGGGAGCGATCTGTTTGACCGCCTTTTCTATGTTCTCTTTGCTCAGGAGCTGTGCCAACTGGTCCGGATCGATATTCTTTTCCAGATACTCTGCCCATGACTGCGGAATCATCGGGATATGTCCGTAGCCGCTGTTATGTTCCTGCATCAGTTCCAAAGTCCGGTTGAACTCCTGGGTGACAGAGGGGACGATCACGACACCCACCAGTGAGATCACCAGAAGGGTAGACACGAGAACGGCCAGGATAGACAGCAAACGGCTTTTCAGCTTGACTTTATACTGGAAGAACTTGACGAACGGCTGCATCATATAAGCCAGCAGCCAGGCAATCAGGAATGGTAACAAAGCATTTCGCAGGACGGCGATCAGATAGATAATACCACTGATAACAGCCAGGCCGAACAGAATACGTGCCACCCTGTCGAATGTGAACGGTTTATCAAACAATGGGTTCATATTAAATTCTTATCTTTGCAGGCAAAGATAATGCAAACCGACTTATCTTCGCCTTTATGGCAAAGATAAAATAAAGTTGAATAGAAAGGATGATACGAAACAAAATAGTACTGCTTTGCCTGTTGATTTGCCTTCATTTGCTTGCCGGTGCACAGACTCCCGCCCCCGTCAAATGGTTATTGCAGGCCCCTTATATGCGGGGAGCCTCTTTTTCTCTGGTAGTGAAAGATGTGCAGGAGGGAAGAACGGTCTACAGTTATGATACGGACCGGCTGCAATCGCCCGCTTCGGTGTTGAAGACGGTAGCCACGGCGACAGCGCTTGAGATATTGGGAGAAGACTATCGCTATCCGACCACGTTGGAATATGACGGAATACTGGAAAACGGCACGTTGGAGGGAAACCTCTATATAAAAGGAAGCGGTGATCCCTCCTTGGGCTCTTCGCATTTCGCACCGGGGCAGAACAAGTTTTTGTCAACCTGGATAGCTGCTTTGCAGAAAGCCGGCATCAAGCATATAACAGGATCGGTCATATCGGACGAAAGCATTTTCGACACCGAAGGCGTCTCTATTAAATGGCTCCGGGAAGATATGGGAAATTATTATGCCCCCGGAAGTTATGGTATTTCCATCTTCGACAATATGTATAAGCTATCCTTGCAGACTGGGGCTGCCGGGACGCGGCCGGTCCTAAAGGGGACAGAGCCGGATATCCCTTTTATCCGGTTTAAGAACTACCTGAAAGCCGCTCCGGTTTCTTCGGACAGCGCTTATATTATCGGTGCTCCGCTCGATGACGTGCGCTACCTGTATGGTGTCCTGCCTGCGAACCGGGAGGCGTATGTCTTGAAAGGAGATATCCCCGATCCTGCCTTATATTTGGCACGCTATCTGACGGACCAGCTTCAGCAGAAGGGAATACGGGTGGACGGGTCCCCTTCCTGCTACCGTATCGAGGTGGAGGAAAACCGGTGGAAGAAGGGAGAGAGGAAAGAGATTGTCACGACCTATTCGCCCACGCTGCGGGAGATAGCAAGCATATGCAACCATGTCAGCCATAACCTATATGCGGATGCTTTGGTCAAAACGGTCGGATTGCAATACAAACCGCGAAGGAACGAGATGATCTCCTCGTTTGGTCGTGGTGTGCAGGTCGTGAAAGAATATTGGGAGAAGAAAGGTTTGGATGTCTTTCCGCTCCGGATGAACGACGGCAGCGGCTTGGCTCCGGCAGATAAGGTGTCGGCCGGATTTATGGGAGAGCTGTTGGTTTATATGGCGACGGAATCTGCTGTTTCGGATGCTTTCATAGCCTCTTTACCACAAGCCGGGATAGAGGGATCAGTGCGCAATTTCTTGAAAGGATCGAAGTTGCAGGGAAAAGCCCACCTGAAAAGCGGGGGCATTACGGGTGTCAGGAGCTATGCCGGCTATATCACGAAAGATGGAAAGACGTATGCGGTAGCCGTTTTCTCGAATAACTATTCTTGCCCGATGAGCCGGATGACTAGGGCTTTGGAAAAGTTGCTGTTACAACTTTTTTAATTAATTGAGAATTGGGCTACGCCGTATCATCTTAACAAAGTTAATTGTCCATTGTCAATTGAAATTGAGTGACCGTTGCGCCAGAAATTCGACAAGCCTCGGTTTGTAGTTGTCGGAGATCGGGATATATTCTTTTCCGAACACGATCCGGTTCCGTTCGATCACCTTGATCTTTTCAGGCTGTACGATAAAGGAACGGTGTACGCGGATAAAGCGGCTTGCCGGCAGCATCTCTTCCAGCGACTTCATGCTCATCAGTGAAAGGATGGGATGCGGTTCATCTTCGATAAAAATTTTGACATAGTCTTTCAGCCCTTCGATATAGAGTATTTTGCGCAGTTCGACCTGTACCTGCTTATACTCAGTCTTGATGAAGATCGACTCGATCTCTGCCGCAGGCGCTTGCATATGCTCGTACCATTGCAACGCCTTGTTGGCCGCCTTGAGGAAATCCGGATAACTGATCGGTTTCAGCAGATAGTCGAGGGCGTTCACCTTGTAGCTGTCGAGGGCATACTGTTCGAAAGCCGTCGTAAAGATGATGCGGGTATCTGCCTCCAGTATCCGAGAAAATTCCATGCCGCTCAACTCCGGCATCTGGATATCGAGGAAAAGCAGCTCTACCGGCTGGGCGCTCAATACGGGCAATGCCTCAAGGGCGCTGTTGAACTTTGCCGTGAGGCGGAGGAACGGAGTCTTGTTTACATAACTTTCCAGCAGACTGATGGCCAGTGGTTCGTCATCGATGATTGCACATGTTAACGTCATAATTTGTTGTATTGATGTACCGGACAAAAATACAATAAATCCTTATGCCTGCAATTCTAACAGGCAAACATATTCGTCTCCTTTTTGCCCGTACGTGAAAATATGATGCGACGGATACAGCAATTCCAACCGCCTGCTGAGATTCTGCAGCCCAATGCCGGAACCGCTCTTGTCCTGTCCGTTGTCTTTCGGGAAGTCGCTGTTGCGGATAGAGCAGACGATCCGTGTCCCTTCCTGGTGAATCTTCAGGTCGATAAAAGAAGGTTTGTTGTGGCTTACCCCATGCTTGAAAGCATTTTCGATCAGGGAGATGAAGAGGAGAGGCGCCACCTGAGTTTCTGGTGTGGCAGCCGATATGTCGGTGGTCAGTTTCACATGTTCCGGCAGGCGTATACGCATCAGTTCCACATAGTTCCGGATAAAGTCGAGTTCCTTCTCTAACGGAACCATCGGCTGGCTGCTGTCGTAGAGCACGTAGCGGAGCAGGCGGCTTAGGTCGTGCACGGCTTCTTGCGCTCTTTCTGGGCTGAAAGCGATCAGACTGTAGATGTTGTTTAGTGTGTTGAAGAGAAAATGGGGGTTCAACTGGCTCTTCAGATTCTGCAATTCTGCTTCGGCACGGCTTTTCTCCAACTCCCGGCGGGACGACTCCATCTGATACCAGCTCCCGGTCATCTTGATGGCGACACTTAGCCCTGCCACCAGCATATACAGCATGGCGTTCACCATAAAGAAGCCGACTATCTCCTGCCATTCTCTTTCCGGCCTCGGATGCTCCCATCTGGGATGCGGGAGCAGTTCGAATATCAGATGCACGGCTCCCATCGCGAAAGCGATCAACACGACATTGTACAGAAAGTATTTCCAGGGACGCTTGGCGAACAGGAAATGGTCGATCAGCACGGAATAGTTGGCATAGAATACCAGCATGAACGATAGCGGGACGATTATGGAGCGTATATAGCTCAAGACTGTCACCGTCTGCGATTCGCGTCCGGTGAAGAAGAACGGCAGCCCGAAGAGAATGGCCCAGGCTGCGATATGGATCAGCTTCCCCATGCCTTTGAAGGGGGGAGCCGGTAATGTGTGCATTGTCTCTGTTGTTCCCATTTATGCAAAGATACTGTTTATTATATATCAGAGAAGCATCGGGCATGGAAGAAGTGTTGTTTCTCTGTCGAACGCCAGGCGGCATCGGTCATGGAAGAGACTCTGCGTAGAGCATGCCTAATAGCTATGAGGCATATTGCCTCGTACCTATGAGGTGAGTTGCCTCATATCTTTGAGGTACATTGCCTCATAACTATGAGGCATACTTGACGCAGAGCGTCTTCTTCCCTCGATGCTTCCCGCCTGCTATTCGTAACGTATCGCCTCTATCGGGTCGAGTTGTGCTGCCTTTTTGGCCGGATACCATCCGAAGAATACACCGGTGACAGTACAGACGGCAAACGACAGGATGACGCTCCAGGGCTGGATGTAGATCGGAAAGTGGGCGACTCCGTTCACGACAAGGGCCGCGCCCACTCCAAAGACTACACCTATCAAACCGCCTGTCACACTGATCAGGATGGACTCGATCAGGAACTGTGCCAGGATGTCGATGCCTTTTGCCCCGATACTCATACGGAGGCCGATCTCGCGTGTACGCTCCGTCACGCTGACGTACATGATATTCATGATCCCTATACCGCCTACGAGGAGCGAAATACCCGCCACAGCCGCCAACAGCACGGTCATCATATCCGTAGTGCTTGTCAACATCGTGCTCAACTCCTGCTGACTACGGATGGTAAAATCATCATCGTCACTTTCCTTCAACTTATGGTTGCGGCGGAGTATTTCAGAAATCTCGTCGATGGCCTGGTCGGTGTATTCCTCCTTGAGGGCCGAACAGGTAATGCCTTGCAGATGGGTGATGGCCAGGACCTTTTTCTGAATAGTTGTGTATGGAGCTAAGATTAGGTCGTCCTGGTCCATTCCCATGCTGTTGTATCCTTTGCTTTCCAGCACGCCTACGATGCGGAAAGGTAATTTCTGAAAACGTATGACCTTGCCTACCGGGTTGCTGCCGTCGGGGAAGAGGTTGTCGACGACGGTCTTGCCGACCACGCATACTTTGGCGGCTGTCTGGATGTCCTGTTCGGTGAACATGTCACCGTCCTCGACTTTGTAGCGCCGTATCTCCAGGTAGTCGGGACTGATGCCGTAGACCGTGGTCGGGGCGTTGTTGGCGCCGTAGATCGCCTGCCCGCTGCTGTTGACGGAAGGAGAAACGGCCGAGACAAAGCGTGTTTCGTCCACAATGTCTTCGTAATCCTGTAGTTTCAGGGTTTCCATCGCGGAGGCATCCTGCCGGACACCGCCACGCACGTCGGCGCCCGGGTGTATCATGATCATGTTGGAACCCATCTCACTGATCTGAGCCTGTATGCTTCGCTTCGAGCCTTGTCCGATGGCAAGCATCGTGATCACGGAGGCCACGCCGATGATGATGCCCAGCATCGTGAGGAAGCCGCGCAATTTGTTATTGGCGAGTGCCCGGACGGCTATTTTTATTAGGTTTGTTCCGTTCATTGTTATTGTTGTTTTATAAGTGATTCTTTAAACACCTTTGCCTCCTTCCGCTTGTATCGGATGATTCCGGTATTCGCATAAAGGGCCCCCCCACGGAAGGGTGGCAAGATCAATCGTCATTCTTCGGCAGCCGCGCCAACGCTTCTGCCGCGTTCAGGATATTCCGGTTGACCGTGTCGGAGGTGACATGCCCGTCGCGCAGCGTGATGTTGCGGCTGCTGTACTGGGCGATCTCCGGGTTGTGGGTCACGAATATGATGGTACGTCCCTCGGCATGCAGTTTCTGGAAAAGAACCAGTATCTCGAAAGAGGTACGGGTATCGAGATTTCCGGTCGCTTCATCGGCGAGGATGACGGCGGGGTCGTTTACCAGCGCCCGGGCGATGGCGACACGCTGCATCTGCCCGCCGGACATCTGGTTGCTCTTATGCATCAGGCGGTCGCCCAAACCTACGGCAACCAGCGATTCGACTGCTTTCTTGTGTCGTTCGGCTGCACTGTAGGACGAATTGTACATCAAGGGCAGCTCCACGTTCTCGACCGCTGTCGTCTTAGGCAGCAGGTTGTAGTTCTGGAAGACGAACCCGATTTTGCGGTTGCGCAAGGTGGCGCGGGCGTTCTTACCCATCGTGCGGACCGATGTGCCGTCGAGGTAATATTCTCCGCTGGTCGGTGTATCCAGGCAACCTAACGTGTTCAGCAAGGTACTCTTTCCTGAGCCGGATGTCCCCATGATGGTGACAAATTCGCCTTCGTAGATCGTGAAGGAGACGCCACGCAAGGCATGGACCGTTTCGTCTCCGACCTTGAAGTCACGCTTGATGTTTTCTAATTTGATTATCTCTTTCATATTGTTGTACTCCTTGTTTGGAGGGCAGATATATAAAGCCTGCCCCTACTTGGCACTCTTCTTGTTCTTATTGCTTCCCGGAGGGCCTGGCATGAACGGGCTTCTTTCCGTTTCGGCTTCGGCTGCCGGAGTAATGGAGGAGGCTTCGAGATCGACAGCCAATTCTTCACCTTCGTTCAGGCCGTCGGTTATCTCGATCATGTTTCCGCTGGTGGAACCGACGGTAACGGCTTTCGGCTTCAGCTCCTGCCCGTTCTTGATCCATACGAGACGTTTCCCGGCAGGGGTTTCCTTGCCGGCTTCGGAGACGATGTAGCCCAGTTGCGTCAACATCCCGGCATCCGGTACGAAGCGGAGCGACTTGGTCGGGACTGTCAGCACGTTATCGCGTTCCAGTGTGAAGATCGTCACGTTGGCTGTCA
Organism: Parabacteroides sp. MSK.9.14; assembly: GCF_019041495.1. Taxonomy (NCBI): domain Bacteria; kingdom Pseudomonadati; phylum Bacteroidota; class Bacteroidia; order Bacteroidales; family Tannerellaceae; genus Parabacteroides; species Parabacteroides sp. MSK.9.14. Next base: position 95,568 of record NZ_JAHPXO010000019.1, on the reverse strand, counting down.
GGCGCGGCTTCAATTTAAGGTCGGGATTATCGGCCGATATCACCACTTCGTAGGTAACGACCGTCGAGGTCGAGGTGGAAGAAGAGCTGCTGGTGCTTTCGCTGTCGCCGAGGCGGATTTGCATGACCGTGCCTTCGAATACGTCGTTCGGGTAGGCGTCGACGGTGAAGGAGACACGTTGCCCATTTTCTACGTTACCTATGTCGGCTTCGTCCACGTCGGCTATCACCTGCATCTTGGTCAGGTCTGCCGCGATGGTGAACAGGGTCGGAGTCTCGAAGCCGGCGGCTACGGTCTGTCCTTCTTCAACGGCACGGTTGATCACGACACCGTCGATCGGGCTGGTGATCGTCGCATATTCGAGGTTGCGGTTCACTTTGACCATTGCCGCTTGGTTTTGTTCGTAGGCGGCTTTTGCTTTCTCATAGTTGTATGTGGACGTTTCATAGTCCGAGTCGCTGATCAGCTTTTTTTCGAAGAGGATCTTGTTGCGGGCGTAATTCTTCTGTTGGTACTCGAATTCGCTTTTGCTGCTTGCCAGCTGTGCCTCGGCGGATGCGAGTTCGGCTTTCAGGTTGACCTTGTCCATTTCGGCGATCAACTGCCCTGCTTTGACCACGTCGTTATAGTCTGCATACAACTTGTCGATGATACCGGACACCTGCGTGCCGACTTCGACTTCCGTTACCGGCTCGACTGTTCCGGTTGCCGTTACCGTGTTCGAAATGGAACTGCGGCCCACTTTGGCGGTTTCGAGCCGGATACCGCCTTTCGACGTTTTGCCTGTGAAGAACCAGATGCCTCCGGCCACGACCAATACGCCTACTATACCGATAATTAGTTTCTTCTTGTTCATATCTATATCTGTTTTTATTTCGTCTTTGTTAGCGGTTCCTTTTGTGAGGCCCCTGCCAGAGTGACTCGAAGCAGGGACCGAAACAAAAAGAGAGTGAATATATTCATTAGCGGTTCACCCCTAATGTCATGTTTCAGAATAAATTGATTTCTTCTCCTTGGTAGAAGCGCAACAAGCCTGCGTTCAGTATGGCCGTGTATTTGGCCTGGAGCGTTTCCTGTTGTGCGCTTAACAGGTTATTTTTTTCCGTGAGCAATTCTACTGTATTTTTCATGCCGACGTTGAATTGTTCGCTGACGAGAGAGTAGCTGGTTTCCGTGCTCTTCAACTTCTGTGAAGCTGCCACGTATTGCTGTTGTGCGCTGTTGGCGGCCAGCCAGAGGTTTTCGATAGTTTTGTAGAGTGTCTTCTTGTTGTCCAGCAGGTCCAGCTGGCTGGTCTGCTTTTGCAGCTTGGCCTTGTTGATGGAGCTTTTCGTCTGCCGCTTGTCGAAGATGGGGATGCTGAGGGTCAGTCCCAGCGAGTTGTTCCAGTTCTGCTTGACCTGTTCGCTGAAGCTGAAGTCGCTGCCGTTGGCATTCGTGCTTCCGATGCCTGCGCTGAGGTTTAAGGTCGGGAGATATCCTGCACGTGCCATCTTGATGCTCAGGTCCGAGCTCTCCACGTTCAGCTTTCCTGCTTCTATTTCGGGACGCAGGCTGAGGGCGGTGTTGTAGACATCGTCTTTTTCGGGAAGCGGGATCAGGACGTTGCTGTCGCTCAGTTGCGGCAGGTAGAGGTCCATTTCGATGTCCCCGTCCAGTTCGAGAAGCTGTTTCAATTGCAACTTATAATCCTGCAGGGTAGCCTGGGAGGTCACCAGCTGGTAGTTGTCGCTGCTGACCTGCGCTTCCAGTTGGGCGAGATCGCTTGAGGCGATACTGCCGACGTTGAACAATTCCTGTCCCCGTTCAAACTCTTTCCGGCTTACTTCAAGTGTCGATTCGTTTACTTTGACAGCTTCGGCCGAGTAGAGGATCTGTACATACAGTTGGGTGATACTTTCCTCGATCGAGTTTTCGCTTTCGTCCACGTTCAGTTCGGCGATGCGGTTGTTCAGCTTCTGTTGCTTGACGGTGTTCACCCGTTTGCTGCCGTTATACACGGTCCAGTTGGCGTCGATGCCGTAGCTGCCGTTGTACGAGGTTTTGCTTTCGCTTGTCGTGATGTTATCGCCGCTGATGATGGTGCCTCTTGCACTGTTCGGGCGGTTGACGACGCGCTGGCTGATGTTCCCGCTCAAGGAAGGCAGGAAATCCGCCTTGGCTGTCTTTACGTCTTCTTGGGCACTCTCGGCGCTGATGCGGTTCCGCTGTATGGTGATGTTATGCTCCAGGGCGTAATCGATACAATCGCGAAGCGTCCATTGTTTGGGTGTGTCTTCCTCCGCATTCATCCCGGTGGGCAGGAGAAGCAGGCAGGAGAGGAGTAGGGAAGAAATCTGTTTCATGATGCTTTCGTTTTGTAACCTGACAATCTTTTTACCTTTTTTCGAAAGCAAAACTACAACAGGATGAAAGCCTACACAATCAGATTAGAAAAAGAGGAGCGTTTCCTCGACAAAGAAGGACTTTCTATCGATGAAAGCCTGACTTGAAATAAGGGTGTTTTTTGAGAGAAAGCCCTGAATATTGATTGTGGAAGTCCAGGTTTTTTACTCTGAAGGTCCTGACTTCTTGTTACGAAAGTCTTGACTTTTGCGGTAAAATTTACCAATAGAGAACTATCCCGGCGATTCCTGCCAGGATAATCATCAGGATCGGGTTGATCTTGAACTTCCAGGTGAGGATGAACGCAGCCCCGAAGATCAGGAAACTTTTATAGTCGATGAAGTTCTCGCTATTCATCAATAGCAAAGCCGCTGCCGCAATCAGGCCGACCGTAGCCGGACGGAGGCCGTAGAACGCGGCTGCTACATATTTGTTGTTCCTGAATTTGGCAAAGGCGTATGAGATGGCCAGCACTAGCAGGAAAGAGGGCAGGCAGACGGCAAATGTCGTCAGGCAGGAGCCTAATACGGCCATCGCGGGCGAATAGCCGGCATTGTGGATGGCTGTATATCCGATGTAGGTGGCGCTGTTGATCCCGATCGGCCCGGGGGTCATCTGCGAGATGGCGACGATATCCGTAAATTCCTGTGACGAAATCCATCCGTAGCGGTCCACCACGTCTGCCTGTATCAGGGAGAGCATCGCATAGCCGCCACCGAAACCGAATATCCCGATTTTCAGATATACATAGAATAATTGCAACCAGATCATATCAGTCTTTCTTTATTTTCAGTCCGTAAACAAGTCCTCCTATGATAGCCGCCAGAATAATCCACACAGGAGACAACCCTCCCTGCCAGATCAGCAGTGCGGCAGCGATAGGGATAACCAGCTCTTTGTAACTCATCTTGATCGAACGTGCCGTTGTCAGGCAAGGCACGGCAATCAGGGCGACGACCGCCGGACGCAATCCTTTGAACGCCTTCTCTACCCATACGTTGTCCTGCACGTGTGTAAAGAACAGCGCGATAGCCAGAATGATGAAGAAGGAGGGAAGGATGCTTCCCAAAGCGCAAACAATACCACCCGGCACTTTTTTCAGTTTATATCCTACAAAAATAGAGATGTTCACGGCGAAAATGCCGGGCAAGGACTGGGCTACGGAGAAGAGGTCGATGAAATCTTCCTTCGAAAGCCATCCTTTATCTACCACTTCCCGCTGTATCAGGGGCAGCATCGCATATCCTCCCCCGATAGTGAAAGTCCCTATTTTGACGAATGTCAGAAAAAGTGTCCAGTACATAATCCTTTAGAATAAATCTGAATGTGTTCCGGTTGAGGTTAATATCAAAATGAGTTCATCATCGTTTTGCTCCCATATTAATAACCAATCGCCTTTAATATGGCATTCCCAATAGTTAGCATAATTACCACTTAGTTTGTGGGCACGATATTGTTTTGGTAATGTCCCGTTCAATTTGAGTTGCTCTATTACAGTATAGAGGAGGCTAAGTTTTAGTTCCCTCTTCTTACATATTTCCAAGTCCTTTTCAAATCGTTTAGTGATTAGGATCGTGTATGAACTCATAATCCCATCATTTGTTTTAATTCATCCGTAGAAACTTCGCGAACACGCCCGGCTTTGATATCGGCAATGCCTTCATCAAGACTTTTCTGAGTTTTTGTGTGTTTGGTTGTCAGAGTCCATCCGAATTTCTTCGCTATTGTCTTAATGAAAGACAATTCCGAATCCGGCAAAGTAAGTTCTATCGTTTTCATCGTTGTGTCCATCTTTTGTGTTCCTTTCTTTTCGTTGATGAATACAAATATAGGAAGTATTATCGATAATAGGTTTACCGTCCCAATTCTTTTTTGTACCGCTGTTCGTCGTTGATGAGGCGCAAGGCTTCCTGGAAGCTTTCGTTGTCGTCGTTGATGACCTGGAAGTATTCGGCCATATCATACAGGTCGCGTGCGATAAGCGCCTTGATCTGGAGCATGATGAGCGGCTTGGAACGGTTGTATTGCTCTTCGTTGAATTCGATCTTGTCGTCTTTAGCCAGTGTGACCAGTTCTTGCATTATGTCGTCTGTCACGTTGAAGTTCTGTTTGTATTGGGCGAACTTCGGATATTTCTTGTTCAGTTCGGCACGATGGCGGTCCAGATAATTCATGGCGATGCGGTTCACCAGGCCGGCCGCTACGACGTTACGGTGATAGTCCGTGTAGCGCGACGTGTCGACCGGGATAAAGACATCCGGCATGATACCGCCGCCGCCATACACGATGCGTTTCGTCTCCAGCGTATTGTACTTCATCGAATCGGGGAAATGGATGCTATCCGCACTCATCAGTTCGCCCCGGTTGTAGCGGTCGATCAAGTCATGGTTGTATTGCTCCTGGTTGCCGTTGACATACGGTTTCTGGATAGAACGGCCTGTAGGCGTATAATAGCGGGCAACCGTCAGGCGGATCATTGAGCCGTCAGGCATCGGGATCGGTTTCTGTACCAGCCCTTTTCCGAACGTACGGCGGCCTACGACCACGCCACGGTCCCAATCCTGCACCGCACCGGAAAGGATTTCACTGGCGGATGCGGATGTTTCGTCTACCAGCACAACCAAACGTCCTTCTTCAAACCCTCCGCGGGCCGAAGACTTGGCTTCCTCGCGCGGTTGTTTGTTTCCTTCGGTATAAACGATCAGCTTGTCCTTGCCTAAGAACTCGTCGGCCAGGTCGATCGCGATATTCAGATATCCCCCGCCGTTCCCCTGCAAGTCGAGGATCAGGTTCTTCATTCCCTGTTTCTTCAGTTTCTCCAGTGCTTCCCGGAATTCGTCGGCCGACGAAGCGGCAAAGCGGTTCAGCTTGATGTATCCGGTAGCCTTATCCGCCATGTAAGCGGCATCCAGGCTGTATACCGGAATCTTTCCACGTGTGATCTTGAACTCGATCAGGTCGGGCACTCCGCCGCGCAGGACCTTTACCCGCACTTCCGTATTCTTCGGACCGCGCAGGCGTTTCATCACATCCGTATTCTTCATCTTGACGCCGGCAATCAGCGTGTCGTCCACCATGATGATGCGGTCGCCAGCCATCAGGCCGACCTTTTCCGAAGGCCCGCCGGGAATTACCTGGATCACGTATAAAGTATCCGTCAGCATATTGAACTGGATGCCGATCCCGTCGAAGTTACCTTGCAACGGTTCCGTCATCTCTTTCGTCTCTTCCGGGTCCGTATAGGTAGAGTGAGGGTCCAGCTTTTCCAGCATGCCGACGATGGCGTCCTCCACCAACTTCGTTTCGCTTGTAGAGTCTACATATAGGTTGGAGATGGCATACAGGGCCAACTGGAGCTTGCGGGCATCTATGTTGTTACCGCGCTGTGCCGACATCGAGGCGGCAAATACACTCAATATAAGGAGTGGAAGTAAAATTCGTTTCATTGTTTTTATTTTTTAATAAAGGTTTGTCCCTTTCGGCACAAACTGGGAAATATCTTTGCCGTAACGCAGCAACTCCCGCACGATGCTGGAGCTGATATGCGTATGTTCCGGTTCCGTAAAAAGAATAAATGTCTCGATCCCGCTCAGCTTGCGGTTTACATCGGCTATGCTCTTTTCATATTCGAAATCGTTCACCGTACGAATACCGCGCAGGATAAACCCGGCATTCATCTGTTGGGCGAAATCGACCGTCAGGGAGTCGTACGACATGACCCGTACGCGCGGTTCGTCCTTGTAGAGCTCTTGGATCGCCTCCAGCCGTTTCTCCAGTGAGAAATAGGTTCGTTTCGTGTCGTTGATACCGATCGAAATGATGATCTCGTCCACCAGTTCGAGTCCTCGGCTTACCAGCGATTCGTGCCCGATCGTGAAAGGATCGAACGTTCCGGGGAAAAGAGCGATCCTTTTTAATGGACAACTGGCAATTGACAATTGACAATTATCGGTCGATTCCTGTCCCTCCCCTGTTTTTATCGTATTATCCATATTCTCAATTTATTGTCAATTATCAATTGATAACGTCTTCTTCTACAACTAAGTTATCTATGATAAAGTTCTGTCGTTCCATCGTATTCTTGCCCATATAGAACTCCAGCATATCTTTCACAAGGTCCTCTTTCTTCATGGTTACCGGGTCCAGGCGGATATCCTTTCCGATAAAATGCTTGAACTCATCCGGTGAGATCTCTCCCAAACCTTTGAACCGGGTGATCTCGGCGTTTTTTCCGGCGGCAGCGATTGCGTTCACACGCTCTTCTTCGCTGTAGCAATACCAGGTCTTCTGCTTGTTGCGTACACGGAACAGTGGTGTTTGCAGGATATAGACATGGTTCCGCTTGATCAGGTCCGGGAAAAACTGGAGGAAGAAGGTGATCAGCAGTAGGCGGATATGCATACCGTCCACATCGGCATCGGTCGCAATGATCACCTTATTGTAACGTAAGCCTTCCAATCCATCCTCTATGTTCAATGCAGCCTGTAGCAAATTGAATTCTTCGTTTTCGTATACGATCTTCTTCGTCAGTCCGAAACTGTTTAACGGTTTGCCGCGAAGGCTGAATACCGCTTGCAGGTTCGGATCGCGGCTTTTCGTAATAGAACCGCTTGCCGAGTCTCCCTCGGTGATGAAGATGCAACTGTCTTCCAGATTGTCGCCTTTCGTGTCGTTTAGGTGAATACGGCAGTCGCGCAATTTTTTGTTGTGCAGGTTCGCCTTCTTTGCCCGTTCGCGGGCCAGCTTGGTCACACCGGCAATCGCTTTGCGTTCTTTCTCCGATTCCTGGATCTTACGCAGCAGGGCGTCCGATGTCTCTGCGTTCTTGTGCAAGTAGTTGTCCAATTCCTTCTTGATGAAGTCCCCGACAAACTTGCCGACCGAAGGTCCGTCCGGTCCCATGTCTTTCGAGCCTAACTTGGTCTTTGTCTGGCTTTCGAACACCGGTTCTTCCACCTTGATGCTGATGGCTGCCACCACGCCGGCGCGAATGTCCGAGTATTCGAAGTTCTTGTTGTAATATTCCTTTATGACACGTCCCAACGCTTCGCGGAAGGCGGAAAGGTGCGTACCTCCCTGTGTTGTATGTTGGCCGTTGACGAACGAGTAATATTCTTCTCCGTACTGGTTACTGTGGGTAATGACCACTTCTATGTCTTCTCCCTTCAGGTGGACGATCGGATATAAAGGCTCTGTCGTCATGTTCTCGTTCAGCAGGTCCACAAGGCCGTTGCGTGAATGGAACTTCTTGCCGTTGAAGACAATTGTCAGTCCGGAGTTGAGGAACACGTAATTCTTCAGCAGACTCTCGATATATTCGTCTTTATACTGGTAATCCTTGAATATCTCTTTGTCCGGGATGAAATAGGTGAGCGTCCCGTTTGCCTCCTCCGTCGGGCAGATCGGGGCTTCCTCCGTGATGACTGCCTTGTTGTATTCTACCCGCTTGCATTCGCCGTCCCGGTAACTGGTGATCAGGAAATAGCTGCTCAACGCATTTACGGCTTTGATTCCGACTCCGTTCAATCCGACTGACTTTTTGAAAGCCTTGCTATCGTACTTTGCTCCGGTATTCATCTTGCTGGAGACATCGACTACCTTGCCCAGCGGAACGCCGCGGCCATAGTCGCGTACGGAGACGGTGCCTTCTTCGACGGTCACTTCTATGGTTTTACCGTAACCCATCATATATTCGTCGATGGAGTTATCCAGCACCTCTTTCAGCAATACATAAATACCGTCATCGGCATAACTACCGTCTCCTAATTTCCCGATATACATACCGGGACGGCGACGGATATGTTCCATCCAGTCAAGCGTCTTGATATCGTCATCGTTGTACGCTGTCGGCTGTTGCATTGTTGAATTTAGTTCGTCCATTTTGAAAATTGAAAGTTGAAAATTGAAAGTTGAAAATTGAAAGACTGGGAATAAAAGAATAAAGAATCACTTTCCCCTTTCAACTCTTCCCTTTCAACTGTTTAATGTATGCTCTTCTTGTCTTGTGATGCTCGCGTTTGAAGTAATCCCACTGTGCCTGTACGGCATTGTTCGTTTCCAGTTCCGGATTGCTTTCCGCATAAATAGCTCCGACACTCTTGTAAACAGGTATCAGGTCGTTGAACAGCAATGCGTTCACGCCTTTGCTCTGATATTCCGGCAAGACCCCCGTCAGGTAGAGGTCGATCACTTTCGGCTTGCTCTTCAAAGCCTTCAGCAGATAAATCCAACCGAACGGGAAAAGATGCCCTTTCGCTTTCTGCATAGCCTTGGACAGGTTGGGAAGCGAGATTCCGAAACCGACCACTTCGTCGTCTTCCTCACGGACGATAAGCGTCACCAGGTCGTAGCGAAGCATCGGAATGTACATATTGATGTAGTAGTCGATCTGCTTTTGAGTCAGACGTGCGAAGCCGTATAACGGCGCGTACGACTCGTTTAATGTCCGGAACACCTTCTGCGCGTACGGCATGATCGATTTCGCGTTCTTAAACTTCATAACCTTCAGTCCGTATTTCTTCTTTACGATCTCGCCGATACGCAGATGTTTTTCCGGTACTCCGTCCGGTATATAGATTTTGAACTCATGCCAGTCCTGGTCTTTTGTATATCCCATACGTTCCATTTGCTTCGGATAGTAAGGATAATTGTAGATGGTCGCCATCGTCCCGATCTGGTCGAATCCCTCTATCAGCATTCCTTCGTGATCCATATCGGTAAATCCCATCGGCCCTTGCAGTGCCTCCATGCCTTGTCCTACCGCCCATTTTTCTACAGCACCGAACAGGGCATCCACCACTTCGGCATCGTCAATGAAGTCTACGAACCCGAAACGTGCATATTTCTGGTTCCATGTCTCGTTGCTCCGGCGGTTGATCATTCCTGCGATGCGTCCCACAACCTTTCCGTCTTTGTATGCTAAAAAGTAGATCGCATCACACACTTCGAACGCCGGATTCTTCTTTTTATCCAACGTCACCATCTCTTCTTCGATCAGGCCGGGCACATGATACGGGTTGCCTTTATATAATTCGATATTGAACTTTACGAACTTTTTGAGTTCCTTCTTACTGGTAACTTCTTTAATTACTACGCTCATCGGTCATTTAGTTTGAACGGCAAATTTACACAATTAATTCATTTTTAGTGCCGGTTGGCAAGAAGAAAATGTTTTCTCTCCTTGAGCCCATAAAATCTTTGGCGTCTATTTTGCATCGGAATTGAAACGGATCGTAATGGTTTGTCGATGGAATGAAAGGGATTGTGCTTTTATATCTGTATTGTCCTTTTGTACAAATAACTCGATTTTAAGGTGTGTAATGATTCCAATTTCTTATCTTTGTGGCGTTTTCGTTGTTCCTTGTGTGGGAGTGACGGACCTTTGTGTATCCGAAACTTTATTTGGAAACACTTAATCGTAACTTTTATTTGATTATAAAATCATGAAAATAGCTATCGTCGGGACAGGTTATGTGGGGCTTGTCACCGGTACTTGTTTTGCAGAAATGGGAACCGAAGTTTTCTGCGTCGACGTAAATGCCGAAAAGATCACAAACCTGAAACAAGGTATCATCCCTATCTACGAACCCGGCCTTGAAGAGATGGTTCACCGCAACCAGCAAGCCGGCCGTCTCCATTTCACAACCGATTTGACAGAATGCCTGAACGAGGTCGAAGTCCTCTTCAGCGCCGTAGGTACTCCGCCCGACGAAGACGGTAGTGCCGACTTGAAGTATGTGCTCGAAGTAGCCCGTACCGTCGGTCGCAACATGACCAAACATCTCCTTGTCGTGACGAAGAGCACCGTTCCGGTAGGCACGGCCCGTAAAGTCCGTGAGACGATCCAGGAAGAACTGGATAAACGGGGTTTGCCGCTTGAGTTCGATGTTGCTTCGAATCCTGAATTTCTGAAAGAAGGTGCGGCCATCAAGGACTTTATGAGTCCGGATCGTGTGGTCGTCGGTGTCGAATCCGAACGTGCAAAGGAGTTGATGACCCGCTTGTACCGTCCGTTCCTGTTGAACAACTTCCGTGTGATTTTCATGGATGTACCATCCGCCGAGATGACGAAATATGCGGCCAATGCCATGCTGGCTACCCGTATCAGCTTTATGAACGATGTGGCGAACCTCTGTGAGATTGTCGGTGCCGATGTGAATATGGTGCGTAAGGGGATCGGCTCGGATGCCCGTATCGGCAACCGTTTCCTGTATGCCGGTATCGGCTATGGAGGTTCCTGTTTCCCAAAAGATATAAAAGCGTTGATCAAAACAGCCAAGTCGAACGGTTACCGGATGCGTATCCTAGAAGCGGTCGAGGCGGTCAACGAAGAGCAGAAATCCATCTTGTTCCGCAAGTTGGACGATTATTTCAAGGGTGATCTGAAAGGTAAACGTATCGCTATGTGGGGCCTGGCCTTCAAGCCGGAAACCGACGATATGCGCGAAGCCCCTTCTCTGGTCTTGATTGATAAATTATTGGCTTCCGGTTGTGAAGTGTATGTCTACGATCCAGTCTCGATGGAAGAAACCCGTCGTCGTTTGGGAGACACCATCCACTATGCCAAAGACATCTATGACGCGGTAGTGGATGCCGACGCCCTCCTGCTCGTGACGGAATGGAAAGAATTCAGGATGCCTTCCTGGTCGGCCGTCAAAAAACTGATGGCAACCCCGCTGATCTTGGATGGCCGGAACATTTATGATGTGAAGGAGTTGGAGGAGAATGGCTTTGTTTATCATTGCATAGGGAGATAGATAAGATTATCCAATCTTTTTGGAATCAAATCAATAATAAATAGAAAGTAAGCGACAACCCGCTTTTTCATCGTCAGGTTTATACCTTTTCTATTGAAGAAAAAGACGCCGTAGCTATTGAAGGGAGCATCAGTGATCTGTGTAATGCGATTGTGTTTAAAATGTTTGTATTATTTGGGAGTGTCTTATCACCCCAAAGAACATCAAACAGTATATGAGTGACTTGGTTGAATATGGTCTGTTAATCCCTTTAATCCCGGATAATCCGGGCCATTCGAACCAAAAGTTTGTATCAGTCGGATAATATTTATTCTGTCCTGACTTCGCTTAATTATGAAGAGTGGATTGAGATTGGAGAAAGGAAAATCGGAGGAATGTAAGGAATAATGCAAAGATCAAAATTAATACATAAAGTCAGTAATTTGCTTCACCCAATAGCACCTGAAGTGGATATCAATTTTTATGGTTCGCAAGCTAAGGAGAATGTAGGGCTGGATTCGGATATCGGCTTGCTGATCCTTGTCGATAAAGAAAAATTGTCTTATGATGCGGAAATATTTGATGCGTTAAGCCATCAATCAGAAGAGTTTATTTCTGCTATTGAAAATTTTTAAAGGAATGAAATAATAAATGGCAGAACAAACTCTGAAAGAAAAAACAGCCAAGGGACTTTTCTGGGGAGGGCTGAGTAATGGGGTACAACAGGTGTTGAACTTGGTGTTTGGTCTTATGTTGGCCCGTATTCTGGATGCATCCGACTACGGAATGGTTGGAATGTTGGCAATCTTTAGCGCGATTGCTTCAACGATTCAAGAAAGCGGCTTTACTGCAGCACTTACAAATCAAAAGGAAATACGGCATGAGGATTATAATGCCGTATTTTGGTTTAGTACGCTAACAGGAGTATTGTTCTATTTGATCCTTTTCTTTTGTGCACCGTTGATCGCCCAATTTTATGATAAACCGGAATTAATAGGTTTGTCTCGTATTGTCTTTTTAAGTTTTCTATTTGGAGGCTTTGGAATTGCATCGAATGCTTATATGTTTAAGATGTTGATGGTTAAAGAGAAGGCAAAGATTGATATCATATCGTTAATCTGCTCAGGAACTATCGGAGTCATATTAGCTTTAAACGGATTTGCTTATTACGGATTGGCGATACAAACGACAACTTATATAGGAATCAGTTCGTTGTTGAAACTATATTTTGCACCGTGGAAACCTACATTTCAGATAAATTTTAGCCCTCTGAAATCAATGTTTGGCTTTGGCTCAAAATTGATATTGACAAATATTTTTACACAGATAAGCAACAATGTCTTTTCTGTTGTTTTAGGGAAATTTTATACCCCACAGCAGTTGGGCTTTTATTCACAGGGGCAGAAATGGATGGGAATGGGGCACCAATTAATAGGTGGAATGATTAATGGAGTAGCACAGCCAGTGTTAGTTCAGGTAATGGATGATAAGGAAAGACAAGTGCTTGTTTTTAGAAAGATGGTTCGTTTTGGCGCATTTATTTCTTTTCCGGCCATGTTGGGATTAGCCTTTGTTGCAAAAGAATTTGTATGGATTTTATTAGGAGAAAAGTGGTTGGACAGCGTACCTTTTCTTCAGTTGTTTTGTTTTTGGGGAGCAATAGGATATTTATCTCAGTTGTATGTGAATGTATTGATGATTTATTCTCGATCAGATATTTATTTATTGGGAATGGTTCTTATAGGTATATTCCAGATATTGATAATTGGGGTGTTATATCCTTTTGGCATATTTAATATGGTAATTGGATATATAGGAATTTATTTCCTTAGTCTTTTCTTTTGGCATCATTATGTGAAGAAGATTCTACCAATAAGATTTATTTTCATATGTAAAGATGTCTTATCTTATTTGATTATTAGCGTTCTACTTTTTGTACTGCTAAGTTATATATTAAGTGGAATGACTAATTTATATATTCTTTTGTTTGCAAAGATTTTTTTATATACTATTTTTTATATTCTATCATTAAGATTGTTAGGATCTAAAATATTCGAAGATTGTTTGGAATTTGTAAAAAGCAAAATGCTATGTTAAAAATATCAGTGGTGTTGTGTACATATAATGGTGAAAAATATTTTAAGAGAACAATTAGATTCTATTATAAATCAGACATATCCTATTTATGAGATTTTTTATGCCTTTTTTGCTTATAGAGATTGTGGGGTTTCTGTATAGTTTTACGTATTGATTTCGTATATTATGTTAGTAAAAATATATAAAAAAATACCTTCTAGATTGAGAAGTAAGATTTATGATATTTTTCTAAGTAATATTTTGTTGTATTATAGAAAAACATCTGTTTCGTTATATTTTCATAATAAGAGTTGGCGACGTTTGAATAGGCATAATAGTACTTATTTATGTGGAAATTATCCATTTGGAATGATATCAGTGGGAAATTATACTTATGGAAAGATTGATATAAATTTTTTCACAAATAAGGAAAAGCTAATTATTGGAAACTTTTGTTCTATTGCAGATGGTGTTAAATTTGTTACAGGAGGGAATCATTTTGCGGATAGATTATTGACATTCCCAGTAGGAAGTATTTATAATATAGGAAAGGATGATGGATATACAAAAGGGCCAATAATAGTGGAAGATGATGTTTGGATTGCAACTAATGCTTTGATTTTATCAGGAGTGACAATTGGACGTGGTGCTATAGTTGCTGCAGGAGCGGTTGTTGTAAAAGATGTTCCACCATATGCAATTGTTGGTGGAAATCCTGCAAAAATATTGAAATATAGATTCCCCTTAGAAATAAGAGAATCTTTGATGAAGATGGATTTCTCTTTGTTGACGAAAGAATATATAGAACAGAACATAGATTTTTTTTATTCCTATATTTCAGTAGAATCTAAATGGTTTACAAATTTGTGTAAATGAAAATATGATAAATGTACTAATTATATTTGGAACTCGCCCAGAAGCAATAAAGATGGCTCCAGTGGTGAAAACACTACAGAAAAATAATAATATTTTTGATGTGAAAGTCTGTGTGACAGCTCAGCATCGTGATCTATTAGACCAGGTTTTAGAGATATTTCAAATAAAGCCTGATTATGATTTGAATATTATGAAATCGGGACAAGATTTATATGATATAACAAGTCGGGTATTATTGGAGTTGAGGTCGGTTTTAATAGAGGCTAAACCAGATGTCGTATTGGTTCATGGTGATACTACTACTTCTATGGCCGCATCGCTTGCAGCATTTTATGCTCAAATACCGGTTTGCCATGTGGAGGCTGGTTTGCGCACTCATAATATTTATAGTCCTTGGCCAGAAGAAATTAATCGACAGATAACGGGGCGTATTGCTTCATTTCATCTTGCTCCCACGGAGTTGAGTAGAAAGAATCTTCTGAAAGAAAATATTGATCCGACAAAAATTGAAGTAGTCGGCAATACAGTTATTGATGCTTTGCACATGGCACTTTCATTATTAAAAGAAAATAAGTCTTTGCAAATCAATAATGAAAATCTTCTTTTGCAGAGTCGAATACCTGTTGAGCTATTATCAAAATGGAAAGAACATGAAAGAGTATTAGTTTTGATAACAGGGCATAGAAGAGAAAACTTTGGGAAACCTTTTATTCAAATTTGTGAAAGTATAAAAACTTTGTCATTAAAGTACTCTAATGTGGATTTTGTTTATCCTATGCATCCGAATCCTCATGTTAAGGAAGCTGTGGAGTCTGTTTTTGGAGAGATAGAATCGATTTCAATGAAATACACGAATTTATTCTTTTGTAATCCATTGGAGTATTTGCCTTTTGTTTCATTAATGGAGTTATCTTATTTGATATTAACGGATAGCGGAGGGATCCAAGAAGAGGCACCAGGATTAGGAAAACCTGTTTTGGTTATGCGTGATACGACAGAACGTCCAGAAGGAGTAGAGGCCGGTACTGTAAAATTAGTAGGGACAAGTAAAATGAAAATTGTAGATGAAGTTTCTTCTTTATTGGAAAATCATCAATTATATATGGCAATGAGCCAAGCCCAAAATCCTTATGGAGATGGATATACATCTGTTCGTATCTCAGAAATAATTAAAAGATTGTTCTCAAGTAAATTATCATGAATGTAGGAATTGTAACGACTTGGTTTGAGCGAGGGGCGGCTTATGTTTCCAGACAATACTTGGAGGCTCTTCGATCTGATTCAAACAATAGTGTGTATATATATGCGAGAGGTGGAGAATCATATGCTCGTAATCAGTCAGAATGGGATCGTGATTTTGTTACTTGGGGAAAAGTAAATAAGAAATATTATTGTGGAGCAACTGGAATAGAAAAAAAAGATTTTATAGATTGGCTTAAAAATCGACAAATAGATGTTGTTCTATTTAATGAACAAAATTGGTGGATTCCAGTAATTTGGTGTAAAGAATTAGGTATTAAAGTTGGTACATATGTGGATTACTATACTGAAGAAACAGTACCTTTTTTTGCTATATATGATTACATTTTATGTAACACAAAACGTCATTATCGGTTGTTTAAAGATTTACCTCAGAGTTTTTATATCCCTTGGGGTACAGATATTAATCTTTTCTCTAATAATATTGAAGAATCATGTGAACAATCACAGATTACATTCTTTCATTCGGCAGGAATGAATCCGATAAGAAAGGGTACGGATACTGTTATTGCTGCTTTTTTGTCATTACCTGCTTTTTATAAGGATAAGGCAAAATTACTTATTCATACTCAAGTCGCATTAGATAATTATGTAGCAAGGTATGATCAATCAATATTATTGAGTTCAAATATCGAAGTGAGGACGGAGACTGTTGCTGCGCCAGGACTGTATCATTTGGGAGATATTTATGTTTATCCTTCTATATTGGATGGTTTAGGCTTAACTGTTGCAGAGGCTTTGTCTTGTGGATTACCCTGTATTGTACCAGATAATGCTCCAATGAATGAATTTATACAAAGTGGAATAAATGGACGTATCGCGGACGTAGAATATTTGTACGCTCGTAGTGATGGATATTTTTGGCCTCAATGTAAAGTTTCAGTTAAATCGATTCAAGAACAGATGATTTATTATTTGAATAATATTGATAGAATAAAGGTATTTAAGAAAGAGGCTCGTATTTATGCGGAACAAAATTTGAATTGGAAAGATCGATATATGCAAGTTTGCGAGATATTGAAGAATGCAACTATAGCACCATATAAGGAAGATTTAGTTGATCAAATAAAATGTTTTGAACATAGAAAAACAGGTAAGTTTAATGTACTACCTTATGCTTTCTATTATTGGAAAAAACTGAAAGGATAAAATGAGATTATTATATATTGCAGTACATGAGCAAAATAAAGATTGGGGGGCTGAACATTTTTTAGCAAAGGCGTTCCTCTCTTTAGGTGTGGATTTAGTAACTATCGATTATAGAAAACATAGGAAAGATATAATTCAACGAATAAAACAAGTAGGAGATTTTGACTATTTTTTCTTACAAAGAGGAGATGATTTTCCTATAGGAATATTAAAATCAATCAATAGACCCAAGTTCTTTTGGGCATCTGAATTAGTTTCAAGGAATAGAGATCAAGACCGATTGCTAAATTCGGGCTTATTTGAACATGTTTTTGTTCACACATTAGCCTGTAAACGTTCAATTATAGAGAAAGGTTGGTTGACAGAAGATAAAGTAACTGTTCTATTAAATGGCTTTGATCCAATGTCACATTATCCAATAGAGGGAATAAAAAAAGATATTGATGTCTTATTTATTGGAAATATGCTTGGTCGACGAAGAAAGTGGCTGGATGAAATAAAAAGATCGTGTAATCTATATGAGGCAGTTGGAATTTATGGTGCTGATATGGTTCAATTGGTAAATCGGGCCAAAATAGTATTGAATATTCATTCAGAGGAATATTTGGATACAGAAACAAGATTATTTGAAGTAATGGCATGTAGATCTTTTTTGTTATCCGAGAGACTGTCTGAAGATTCTCCATTTGTAAATGGTTTACACCTGGTTGAGGTTATGGATGTAAAGGAAATGATTTCTTCTATTCAGATATATCTGGAATCTTCTGAACTTCGTCAGAAGATTTCAAATGGAGGGTATGAATGTGTTATGGAAAATCATACTTATTTGAAAAGGGCTGAGTTGTTGTTATCACTGTTTACTTCTTATTACAAAACTGGACAGAATCTGTCTGTTGATCCTATCCAGTTAAAGAAAGCGGTGTTAGAAAGTTTTTATTTGTATGAGAAAAATCGTTTGCTTGATTCTTATAGGCAATTAAGGTATTCGATAAGAAAAAGATTTAAATGAAAAAGAAGGATATTATTTTAAGAGTTTGGGGTGGAGTTGGCAATCAGTTATTTATTTACGCTTTTGCAAAAGTCTTATCTTTGATTACTGATTGCAAAGTTACATTAGATATAAGAACGGGATTTGCTAATGATGGATATAAAAGAGTTTATAGATTAGGAGACTTTTCAATTTCATTATTGCCAGCTTTACGCTTTTATACATTATTATCCTTTGCACAAAGGAAGATGCCTTATATAAGGCATCTTTTAGCATATAAATTTGATTTTTTTGAAGAAAATCAAAAATACCCTTTAGAAACTTTGGATAGTTTTTTTAAGATTTACTCGGATAAGAATTTGTATCTTCAAGGATATTGGCAATATTTTGATTTTAGTTCCTATCGAGATGTTTTGTTAAAAGATTTAAGATTTGAAGTTGAAATTAATAACACTTATTTGTATTATTCTGATTTGATAGAAAAATCGAACGCAGTAGCTATTCATTTTAGAAGGATACAATACGAACCTGTTATAAGTATAGATTATTATAAGAAGGCAATAAAATATATATCTGAAAATGTAGAAAATCCTACCTTTTTTATTTTTTCAGATGATATAAATTGGTGTAGAGAAAATCTATCGATTAATGGGATTTGTTTTTTTGTTGAGAATTTTAAAGATGAACTTTATGAACTAAAATTAATGAGCCAATGTAATCATTTTATTATTGCTAATAGTACTTTTAGTTGGTGGGGAGCGTGGCTTTCAGTGAATGCAGATAAAAAGGTTATTATGCCAGATGGTTATACAGATGTAAGTATGAATGGTTCTATTGTACATATATAAATGAAGAATATGAAAATAGCAGTAATCGGCCTCGGCTATGTTGGTATGCCATTGGCTGTTGAATTTAGTAAAAAGTATCCGGTTGTCGGATTTGATATAAATGAGGCTCGTGTAAAGGAGCTTCAAGGTGGAAGTGATAGAACAAGAGAGATTGATAGTTCATCTTTGAAAAAAGTGCTATCGCTTTCTGATACAAATCATGCGATAGGCTTGAAATTAAGCCATGATATAGAAGCATTGCATGATTGTAACTTCTTTATTGTGACGGTTCCAACCCCTATAACCAAATTTAAAACTCCGGATTTGAAGCCTTTGTTAGGGGCTTCGTCCACGGTTGGCAAAGTTTTGAAGAAAGGTGATATTGTTGTGTACGAATCGACCGTGTATCCAGGTTGTACAGAAGAAGATTGCGTGCCTGTATTGGAAAAGGAATCAGGTTTGAAATTCAATCAGGATTTCTTTTGTGGTTATTCCCCTGAACGTATTAATCCAGGTGATAAAAAGAATACTTTGACAACGATAAAGAAGGTGGTATCTGGATCAACACCTGAGATTGCAGATAGGATAAACGAACTTTATAGCTCCATAATTAAAGCCGGTACATTTAAGGCTTCTTGCATAAAAGTCGCAGAAGCTTGTAAAGCTATTGAGAATGCGCAGCGAGATGTCAATATTTCTTTTATGAATGAGTTGGCTCTTATTTTTGATAAGATGGGTATTGATACGCAAGAGGTATTGGATGCTGCCGCGACAAAGTGGAACTTTTTGAAGTTTGCTCCTGGCTTAGTAGGTGGACATTGTATCGGTGTGGATCCGTATTATTTGTTACACAAGTCACAATGCTTAGGATATAATCCGCAAGTAATACTATCAGGGCGTACTGTTAATAATGAAATGGGACGTTTTGTGGCTTCTAAAACTGTTAAACTGATGATCCGTCATGGCATAAAGATTGTCGGAAGTAAGGTTTTGGTCCTTGGTTTTACTTTTAAAGAGAACTGTCCGGATACTCGAAATACAAAAGTTGTCGATATTATTGATGAGCTAAAAGATTTCGGGGTTGACGTAGATGTGTATGATCCTTATGCTTTAAGAGACGAAGTAAAGGAAGAATATGGCGTCGAACTGTTGGAGCAGATGTCGGATATCAAGAAATACGACGGTATTATTTTAGCTGTTGCTCATGATGAGTTTAAACAGTTGGATTTTGGCTTCGTTCGTAACCAGCCGACCGTTTTATTTGATGTAAAAGGCGTCTTGGATAAATCATTAGTGTACGGGAGACTTTAAAATGAAATTAGCACCAATTGTTATATTTACTTATAACAGGCCGTGGCATACTCAGCAAACGGTTGAAGCATTGTTGAAGAATGAATATGCTTCAGAAAGTGATTTGATAATTTTCTCTGATGCTCCTAAAAATGAAGCGGCTAAAAAAGGGGTGGAAGAAACTCGTTCCTATATTCGAAATATTACAGGATTTAAATCGTTGCGTATTATTGAGCGAGATCGGAATTTTGGCTTGGCTAATAATATTATTGATGGTGTCACTTCCATTGTCAATGAGTTTGGAAGGATAATTGTTTTAGAAGATGACTTGCTTACTTCCCCCTATTTTTTGAAGTTTATGAATGAAGCGTTGTCTTTGTATGAAGATGAAGAACGGGTGATAAGTGTTCATGGATATATTTATCCGATAAAAAAAAGCTTACCTGATACTTTTTTCATAAAAGGAGCGGACTGTTTAGGGTGGGGTACTTGGAAGCGAGGTTGGGATTTGTTTAATTCAAACGGAAGTGAATTGCTTCATTGTTTGAAAGAACGGTCTCTCACTAGAACGTTTGATTTTGAAGGAAGTTATCCATATACTCGAATGCTGGAGAGACAAGTTAATGGAGAAATAGGCTCTTGGGCAATACGTTGGTATGCATCGGCTTTTTTAGAAGATAAGCTAACGTTGTATCCGGGTAAATCATTGATTTATCACAATGGAAGTGATGGAAGTGGCACTAATTGTGGAACAAGTGAGGAGTTTGATGTGGAGCTATCGCAAGAACCGATATTAGTTTGTCCGATTGAAATTAAAGAATCCGAATATGCTCGAAAACAATTTATTTTTTATTTTAAATATGTGATCTTATGGGCAAGAATTAAAGATCGGTTAAGACATATTTTTAGATTAAAAACGCATGCTTAATTTCTGTACTCTTTTTGATTCTGGCTATCTCTCCAGAGGATTGGCGATGTATGAGTCGTTGAATCGACATTGTAAAGATTTCCATCTTTATGTGTTCGCTTTTAATGATGAATGCTTTTCGGTTTTAAAATCTCTTTATTTGGCAAATATGACGGTTATTTCCTTGCCAGAGTTTGAAGATGAAGAATTATTGAAAGTAAAGCCAACCAGAAGTAGGGGAGAATACTGTTGGACTTGTTCTTCTTCAACGATTTTGTATGTGTTGGATAATTATGATGTCGATCATTGTACCTATATTGATGCGGATTTGTATTTTTTTGCTTCTCCTCAAATACTGTTGGATGAAATGGATGAAAGCGAGTCTGTGTTAATTACTCCACACCGTTATACGCCTCAATATGATCAAAGTGAAAAAACAGGAATATATTGTGTTCAATTTGTTTATTTTAGGAATAATCAACAAGGGCGTAAAGTTCTAACGTGGTGGCGTAAGGCTTGTTTGGAATGGTGTTATAATCGTTTTGAAGATGGACGTTTTGGTGATCAAAAATATTTGGATGATTGGCCTGAACGTTTTGAAGGCGTGCACGTTCTCCAACATTTAGGTGGTGGTGTCGCTCCTTGGAATATGCAGCAATATCGTTTTGAGCAACAAGGAAAAGAGATAATAGGTATAGAATTGGAGACGGAAAAACAGTTCCCTCTTGTTTTTTATCATTTTCATTCATTAGTATTTGTAACTCCGTTTTATTTTTCTCCTCGTCCTTATTATAAGAGGAATGATTCTACTATTATATTGCTATTTAATCCATACGTGAAAGAGATAGTGAAGTTGAGAAAACAATATGCGTTAGGTAAAATGGAACATTATTTATCCGGATGGAAATTTTTTAAGTATCTTGCGGAAGTTTTTGTTAGAAGAGGATTTAAAGAAATACATTATATAAAATTATTACATCAATAATAAATGGCTCATATAATTGATTTAAAGACTTTTACGGATGATAGGGGAAATCTGACTGTGATAGAAAAAGTAATACCTTTTGATATCAAACGTATTTTCTATATTTATGGAGTTGATGATTCTACTAGGGGAGGGCATCGGCATCATAAGACTATGCAAGCAGCAATTTGTTTGCAGGGACATTGTACGATATCAAATAATACCGGAGTAGAAAAGCAAGAGTTTGTATTGGATTCACCTCATAAATGTTTGATATTGGATCCGAATGATTGGCACACGATGCATCATTTTAGTAAAGATGCCATATTGATGGTACTTGCTTCGGAATTTTTTGATCCTAACGATTATATTTTCGAACCTTATGATTGAATATGAAAATTTAGGAAGGACGAATAAGTCTTTAGAAAAGGAATATAAGGAGTGTTTTTCTTCTTTTTTGGAAAGTGGCTGGTATGTCTTGGGCAAAGAGGTGAGAACTTTTGAAGAAAGTTTTGCCGGTTATTGTGGAGTCAAGCATTGTATTGGAGTTGCTTCAGGGTTGGATGCCTTAATGCTGGCTTTGCGTATTTATGATTTTCCGCAGGGAAGTGAAGTCTTGGTTCCTTCAAATACATATATTGCAACCATTTTGTCCATATTGCAGTGTGGCTTGAAACCTGTATTAGTAGAACCAGATATTCGTACTTATAACATTGACCCTTTAAAGATCGAAGAACATATCTCTGAAAAAACAAAAGCGATAATGGTGGTTCATCTTTATGGGAAAGCCTGCGAAATGACTTCTATCATGCAGCTCGCTGGAAAGTATAATCTACAACTGATAGAAGATTGTGCTCAAGCTCATGGAGCTAAATATAAGGGACAGAAAGTTGGTACTTTTGGAACAGGTGCATTTTCTTTTTATCCTACAAAAAATTTAGGAGCACTGGGAGATGCTGGGGCTATTACTACTAATGATTCAAAAGCTGATTCTGTGTTTAGAGCGTTAAGAAATTATGGTTCAAATATCAAATATCAGAATGATTATATTGGCTATAATTCTCGTTTGGATGAAATTCAAGCAGCGTTATTGAATGTCAAACTAAAACATTTAGATGAAATAAATGCTCATAAAAGAAAACTAGCTCAAATTTATATAGAAGGTTTAAAGGAAGATTTTATTAAGCCAATAGTTACCTCCGACTGTTTTGATGTGTATCATATCTTTAATGTTCGACACCCTAAAAGAGACATGTTGAAAGAGTATTTGCTGAAAAATGAAGTTAAGACAGATATTCATTATCCTATACCTCCTCATAGGCAAAAAGCTATGCAAGGTATATTAAAAGGGGAGTATCCTATTTCAGAAGAAATACATCGTACGACATTAAGTTTACCTATCTCTTATGGGCATTCGGAAAGTGATGTATATAGAGTCGTAGAGATAATGAATAAATTTTGAAATATGGTTCATAAACTACTTGTGTACTATAAATATCAGCGATTTTTTCCTGGGCTAATTAGTATATTAATTAATCTCTATTCCTTTTTTCATTTGTCTTGTTCATAACACATAAGAAATCAACGAAAACAATCAAGAGCCGTGGCCTTTAGGACATGGCTCTTGATCATTTTACCTCACCCCATCAGCCACCTGCAGACGCATCCCACTCCCCCGCAGGCGATCAGTGTGTAGCCTGAGATTCCCAGCCAGTCGGCTGAGGGTGGCTGGTGGTCGGGGGAAGAGGGGCGTCGGGATTCTTGGGAATGTGGGGAGGGGGTTGGTTGTTCTTCAGGAGGGAGAGAATCCCGCCGATGCAGGCCAGGGTCACTTCCGTTTCCCCCTTCCAGAGGGAGAGGAGGGACAGGAAGAGGAGGCTGGGGAGGAGGACAAGGACGGTCGCTGGGAGACGGTTTACGCTTGCGGGGAAAGATGACCTGGGCGAGCGTGAGGAAGAAGTTGAGTACTGTTTCAAGGACTTTCATAAATTAGAAGGATTTTTCAATTTTTAATTCTCAATCTTTAATTTTCTCGATCTGTCGGCAGAGCTTTATCAGCAAGATGCGGTAGGCTTCGCGGTTGTCGCCGTTGACTTCGCTGATGTAACGGCTGTATGAGATGGAACGGGCGAAAGCCTGCGGGTTGTTGCTGACGTCGGCCGCCGGGGTGTAGGCATGGCGGATCAGGCGGGCGTAGTCCATGAAGGAATCCTGCGGAGTGTCGTAGACACGGAAACGGAGGGAGTGGGCGCCCAACTCGATACCTTCGCCTTTCCACCAGACGTTTTTCTTGCCGTAGGCGGTGATACCGAAAAAGTTATGGTGCTCGCGTGCGAGGTCGCTCTGTCCCCAACCCGATTCGATGACCGCCTGTGCCAGGATCACTACCGGATTGATCCGGAAACTTTCTCCCGCCTTGCGGGCAAGAGGGAGATATGACGATATAAAATCAACCTGTTCTGCTTTCATTTTCTTGTTGTTTTTGGACACTGTTTTGATTTTTTACAAACAGCCCCTTTTAATTATATTCTTGTTGTTTTCGCCTGATAATTTGAACGTCTTTTCGGTCATATCCGCCCCTCTCTTCTTCGTCAGATAGCTTGCTTATCCTCCTCGTCAGAGTGACGGATCTGCCTCAAAAAGACTTCTCAAATCATCAGGCAGAAAAATCAAAACAGTTTCTTAGTCTGTTTGAATTTAGCTTCCGGCCTACAGTTCACCCGGTTTCTCCTCCCCGCCTCCGGAAGACGGTTTGTCACCGGCCGGGACCAGGTCGAGATGTTCGAATGTGACATTCTTTTTCACCTGCGTCAGCATGGTCCCCGGCGAGAAGACGATACGCGCCTTGTTGAAGAAAGACGTGTTGAAGTCTGCTTCGTTCTCCACCCCTTTGCTGCCTGCGACCATCCGGAAGTTACCCAGGCGGCCCAGCTGGATCACATCCCCTTCTTCCAACCGTTCCTCCATGACGGACAGGATGCCGTCGATGACCAGTTTCACATCTCCCACGAAGGCGGAGCTGCGCACTGCCACCATGTTACAGAACTTTTCGAATTTCAATTTCTTCAAGGAACGGACCTGTGCATAGTACAGCTTCGAGCCCTCGGCTGCGTCTTTGCGCATATCCGGTCTTCTTACCAAGCGATAGTTTAATGACATAAGCGTGATTAGTTTTTAAGTGAATACTTTTACGGAATCTTTTTTTCATTATCGATAACAAGACAAAGGTAAGGTCCCGGTACAGGCAGAAATACAGATTGGGGAACATCGGCGAAGATCGATGCGGAAACAGGTAGAAAGAAGTAGGATATAAATGTGATTATCTATTGAATATTGATTTTTATTCCGTATCTTTATAGGACAATGAAACGATGGGAATTATGATCGTAAACGAATTCGAAATCAGAAGTTACGGGTGGCAGGAATTGGCGGTCCTTTACGGGCCGGATTTGATGCCGGAATCGGCCGGGAAACGGTTGTCCAAATGGGTGGGGGCAGACCCGGTGTTAGAGACGGAGCTGCAGGGCTACGGTTGGCGGAAAGGGAAGAAGACGTTGACACCCCGACAGGTGAAGACAATCGTGCAGTTTTTGGGTGAGCCTTGAAACAAGGGACTTCTGTGTACGAAACAAGGGACTTTGACGTGTAAGACCAGGGAACTTGGGAGACAAAAGACCGGATTTCCGGATGCGGAAGAGGGTACTTTTTCCCATCGATAGGGAGAGGATAAAGGCCGGCCGGCATTGCAGGCAATAAATAGATAAGCATATGAGCAAGTTAAAAAAAAGCGGAAAGGTGACTATTGCCGCTCGTACAAGAAAATCAGAAAAGAGGTACGGGACGCGTCCGATCCGCTGTACGAAATGATCGTTTATGCACTCTTCCTTACGGAGGAGGCCAAGGGGAAGCAGGAGAGGATGTGCGCCGTGGCGCAGAATTTCTTCCAGGAATTCGGGGATGACCTGCATCGTCTGATTTTCGGGATAGAAGAGAAAGCGTATAAGAACCGCATCCCGGTGTCGAAGCCGGAATTTCTGATCGGGATTTTTAAGACGCTGTGGTTGATGGAGGTATTCGGGGACGTACGGCCCCGGTATCTGATCGGTTTTATGTCGGAGACGTTCGATCTGGGCCTGGCGGAGTCTTCCATACGGACCATCTGGTATGACAAGTGTGGGATGTATGACCAATTGAGGCCTGTTTTGCAGGAATTTTTTCGGAATTTGTATAGGAAATAACGTGTAAACCCGCTTGCAATGCGCCGCGCCGGCTTTTTTATCCGACATTTTTGGGTATTACAAAACGCCCCTTTCCTGTCGTACCTTTGCCCATGCCGATTGAAAAGGGCGCAAATTAATGAGCTTATATATATATTAATATATTTATTCTAAGATGTAGGATTGAACCGAAACTGACGGAAAACCTCTACAAGTAGCTGAAAATAAATTGTTTATATTGTGCTATTGACTGCACCGTTTTTATTTGGGGTAAAAATGTTTAATTTTAAATCCGTTCATTATGAAAAAGGATATGACGTTTTCGGCCGATTTTGCAAGATGCGGCTATACGAAAGTTTCCCGGCAGGCCATGCAGATTGCTTTTACGCCGGGAGACAAGTGTGAAAAAGAGGCAAAGGTGCTCCTGTGCATATTGGGTTTTGCCTATTTCAAAAAAGGAGAAGTCTCCTTTCATTTCAAAGACTATGCTTGTGAACGAGGCGAGTGGATCACCTCTTATTCGGAACTGGCACGGCGTACGGGGTTGATACGCCGGGCGGCAGTCACGGCTGTCGGACATCTTGTCGAGGCAGGATGGTTGACGGTCACGGCGGTGGGCAGGATGACGAAGTTCACCTTGACCTTCTATGACGCGCCTCCCCAGCCCGACGGCCACGGCTCTCCGCAGGGGGGCGGCGGCGACGGTTTGTCGCTTGCGACAGCCCTCTACATGTACCAGAACGGGACGGTCTATAACACCGGGGAGACTGTCTGATGGGGTTGAATGCCGTACAATCGTATCCGGCGGAGCGGGTCTTGGTGGCCGCTCTGCTGGGACGTCCCGCCTCTTTCCACGAATTGGGCGGACGGGTGACGGAAGAGATGTTTACCGAACCGGGGCTGCGCCTGGTGTTCCGTGCCTTCGCTGGGCTGGCTTCGCGCGGCGAACGGATCGACATGGCGACGGTCGAGGCGGAGATGTTCCGGCTCGATCACCGGCTTTATGGCGAGCTGAACGGAGTCTCTTTCCTAAGCGCCATGTTGCAGGCGGTGCGCAACGACAGCCACATCCACGAATATGTGCGTCTGGTACAGCGCGAATGGATGTTGCGCGGCTGTGTGGCGAGCCTGAACAAACGCGGCCTGGAGGCGCAGCAGCCGGATGTCGACGTGATGAAGCTCCTCGCCGGTGTCACGGACGACATGGACGGCTTGCGTGAACATGCCTCCGGAGGCGTGGATGTCCGGATGGCGGCCGAGGTGGCACGCGAAGTCCTGGCGCGTTCGTTCCGTAATCAGGAGGCACGCGAAAAAGGGGAACATATACAGGTGCGTACCGGGTTCGACGAACTGGACGACTTGACGGGCGGCCTTTACCGGGGTGAACTGGCGGTGCTCTCCGGGCGGCCTTCGATGGGAAAGACGGCGGTGGCTTTGCACATGGCGCTTCAGGCGGCGCGTGCGGGGCGGAATACGCTTTATTTCAGCATCGAGATGAGCGAGGAGGAGGTGACGGAACGTATCCTTTCGATGCTGAGCGGCGTGGAGGCCGGCAAGATCCGTTTCAAGGGGACGAACCGCGAGGAGCGTGCGTTGTTGGAGAAAGCGGCGGCTGAGCTGGCGGGGTTGCCGTTGAGGATCGTCTATTGCGGTTCGCTCGCCATCGACGAGATCCGTGCCGTGCTGATGACGCGCAAGGCTCGCCGGGAGCTGGACATCTTCTTCATCGACTATCTGAACCTGATCCATATCCCTTACACACGGGGCAGCCGCAACGAGACGACCGATCTGGCCTTGGGCGATGTGGTGCGGAAGGTGAAGCTGATGGCGGTCGAGCTGGATGTGCCTGCCGTTCTGTTGGCGCAGATGAACCGCGACAGCGACCGGCGCCTGGCTCCTTATCTGCCGATCTTGAGCGACCTGCGTAACTCCGGCGCGATCGAGCAGGTGGCGGACCAGGTGATCTTCGTCTACCGGGCCGAGAAATACGGCATCTTGTACGACAAGGATACGAAGGAGGACCTGCGGGGCGTGGGCTACCTTTTGGTCGCCAAGAACCGTAACGGGGCGACCGGACGGGCGCGTTTCCGCTACAATGTTTCGATGACACGGTTCCTGTCTTATGAAAACCGGTTGTTATGAGAGGCGATTCGTTGAAAGAGAGAATCCTTCGGGTGGCCACGATCGAGGAAGTGGTGGCTGCCTATGTGCCGTTGCAGCGCAGCGGTGCGGGATATGTCGGCTTGTGTCCTTTCCATGCAGACAAGCATCCTTCGTTGCACGTCCATCCGGGAAAACAGTTTTTCAAATGTTTCGCTTGCGGCGAAGGCGGAGACTTGTTCGCTTTCGTGCAGAAGATCGAGGGATGTTCGTTTACGGAAGCGATGGGAAAGCTGGCGAAACGGTATTCGATTGACAGTAGGGAGTGGACAGTAGACAATTATGCAGGGAAGAAGAAAAGGACGGACGGAAAGGGGACAGCCGGCTCCCCGGACAAAACGGCAAATGAAAACAGTGACGACCAATTGTCTGTTGTCAATTCTCAATTGTCCATTCGGACGATTGGCGCCGCCAATCGTCTGTTCGCCTCCCTGTTGCAGCCTTACGTGCCGGAAGACGAGGCTTTGAGGGAGACGTACCGCCTTTTCGGGGTGGGGATCGCTCCTCCGGAAGTGCCGGCGGATTACCGGAAGATGCGGTCGCGGCTGATCTTCCCGATCCGGGACGAGAAGGGAGGGCTGGTGGCGTTTGCGGCCCGCAGGCGGACGGATGGGGAGGAGGGAGCCAAGTATGTCAACTCGCCGGCCAGTCCGGTCTATAGCAAGAGCCGGGTGCTTTATGCGCTGGACCGGGCGGGGGAGGCGATACGGGAGAGGCGGTTCGTCTTCGTCACCGAAGGCTACAAGGACGCCCTGGCGATGCATGCCGCCGGATTTACGAATACGGTGGCGCTCTGCGGGGTGGCTTTCACTGCCGGGCATCTCCGGTTGCTGGCGGGATATACGCAGCGGATCGTCCTGCTGCTGGATGCCGACAGGGCCGGAGAGGCGTCGATGGAAAAGATCGTGGCGATGCTCTCGTGCGGGACAGGCCCGGAAGGGGAACGGTTGGAGCCGGCCTGTTTGTTCGAAGTGAGCCGGATGCAGCTTCCTTACGGGGAGGATCCGGACAGCCTGCTGCATGGATCGGGCTTCGTCTCTTTCCGCCGTCAGATCACCGCTTCCCTCCATCTGGCCTTGCTGGAAACCTACGAACACCACCTGCTTCGGCAGATTGCAAAGACCGTGAGCGATTTATCTCTCTGTCTTTCATGTGAAGACCGAATATCTTTGTTATCTTTGCTCGCAAAACAGAAATCCCGCCTCTCACGTGTGACGATGCGGCTGGGGAGGAATGTGGTGGTGTAAACAACCGGTCACCGATGAATTTGCCGGAGTCATTCGCGGGAGACGGATTGTTAAGTTAAATGGAACATAGTCATAATTATTATGCAGTTACAACCTACATTTTCAATCATAACGATTACCTATAATGCCGTGCGCCTGGTGGAGCAGACGTTGTTGAACGTGTTGAGCCAGTCCTATCCGAACATCGAATATATCGTGATAGACGGCGGTTCGACAGACGGAACGGTGGATATCATCAGACGGTATGAATCGGGGCTGGCCTATTGGGTGAGCGAGCCGGACAAGGGGATATACGATGCCATGAACAAGGGGCTTCAAAAGGCGACGGGAGATTATGTCTGGTTCATCAACGCCGGCGATACCCTCTGTTCGTCCGATACGGTCCAGTCGGTCGTTTCCAGGTTGCAGAAGAGGAAGGCTTTGCCGGATATCATCTATGGGGAAACGAATATCGTGGACGAGGAAAGGCGGTCGCTGGGACTGCGCCGCCTTAGGGCGCCGCGGAAACTTTCGTGGAAGAGTTTCAGGATGGGGATGTTGGTTTGCCACCAGTCGTTCATTCCAAAACGTACGATTGCCCCGTCATATGATTTGCAATATCGCTATTCGGCCGATTTCGACTGGTGTATCCGTTGCATGAAGCAGGCCCGTTCATTCTGTAACACGCACCTTACCCTGTCCGACTTCCTGGACGGCGGGACGAGCACGACGCAAAGAAAAGCATCCTTGCGGGAGAGATATGCGATTATGTGCAAATATTATGGTACTTTTGTTACGGTTTTGCTCCACGGCTGGTTCGCCATCCGTTTTTATACGGCGAAGTGCCTGAAGGGGCGGGTGTAAAGAATATGAATTTTAATGAGACATATATGAAGGATTTGCTGAAGCAATGGGGGAAACATGTTGTTGCCCTGATTTTGTTTTTGGGACTGGTGATGACCTATTTTTCACCGGCGGTGTTTGATGGGAAAGTAATCATGCAGGGCGATAATATCAAGGCGACCGGAATGGGATCAAGCCAGATGGATCAATACGCCGAGACGGCACAGCCGGGTGAGTTCAGTGTCTGGTCGGATGCGATGTTCGGAGGGATGCCGTATGTGACAGGATATGGGCAGGCCGCACCGAGTATGCCTTCTTATTCGATTGTGGATGGTTGGTTGAAAAAGGTGGGATATGGCGATGCGGCTATGGTATTTGTCGGATTGGTGTGTTTCTACCTGCTGATGTGTGTCATGGGAGTAAACTGGTGGCTTGCGATTGCCGGGGCATTCGCTTTTGCATTCGCATCCTATAATATCATTATTATCGAGGCGGGGCATATCGTGAAAGCCTATGTGATCGGTTATATGCCGGTGACGTTGGCCGGTATGGCTTTGCTTTTCAGGCGCTCCTATCTGTGGGGAGCCGTCTTGTTCCTGCTGGGCGTCGCTTTGTCTCTGGCGAACGGGCATATTCAGATCACCTATTATCTGGTCCTGCTTTGTCTGCTGATCTATATAGGATATGCAGTCAGAAAGATCAAGGAGAAAGCCTATGGCGAATGGTTGAAGACCTCCCTGATTATGGCCGCTTGCGTCGTATTGGCCGTATTGCCTAATGCGCAGGGGATGTATTCCAATTGGGATCTGGGGCAGCACTCCATCCGTGGCGCTTCAGAGCTGACGCCGAAACCGGATGTTTCGGGCAAAGTGGAGAAGGCTTCCACCGGCTTGGATAAGGATTATGCTTTTCAATGGAGTTACGGCTGGAAAGAGTTGATGACCGTTCTTGTGCCGAATGTATATGGCGGCGGTTCGGGAGGAACGTTGGACAGCTCTTCCGAGTTATACAAGGAGTTGAAGAAAAACGGGGCCCAGGTGGGGAAAGAAGTACAGACCTATACCTATTGGGGAGATAAGATATTCACTTCCGGGCCGGTCTATTTCGGGGCGTTGGTCTGCTTCCTGTTCGTCTTGGGGATGTTCGTGATCCGGAATCCTATGAAATGGTGGCTGCTGGCTGGATCGGTGTTCCTGACATTCCTTGCGTTGGGACGTAATTTCGATTCTTTCAACGACCTGATGTTCCATTATCTGCCTTTGTACAATAAGTTCCGTACGGTCGAGATGGCGTTGGTGATACCGGGATTGGTATTTCCGATCGTCGCTATTTGGGGGTTGCGGGAAATCTTGACCGAAAAAGTGGAGGAGGCTCGTTTGAAAAAAGGATTCCTTTGGGCTTTGGGGCTGACCGGAGGACTTTGTGTGATCCTTTGGCTGATGCCTTCCTTGTTGTTGGATTTCCGGTCTGCATACGATGCGCAGTTCCAGAGCCAGGTTCCGGAGTGGTATTACACGGCCTTGTTGATGGACCGTGCTTCGCTGGCTTCGGCCGATGCGTTGCGGTCTTTGATCTTCATCCTGTTGGGAGCCGGGTTGCTTGTCTGGTTCTGGAAGGCGAAGAACAAGAAGACTGCGGCGACTTTCGTAAGTGCAGGGGTGGCAGTCCTTATTTTGATTGATCTTTGGACGGTGGATCGTCGTTATCTGAATGACAGTAATTTCGTCAGGCAGCAGCCGGCGGAGATGTATAAGGAAACGGTTGCCGACAAGGCGATTCTGCAGGATACGGGTTCGATTTTCCGTGTGTTGAACATCAATAACCCGTGGCAGGAAACGAATACTTCCTATTTCCATCATTCTATCGGAGGGTATCATGCCGTCAAGCTACGCCGTTACCAGGAGCTGATCGACCATCGGCTGGACGGTGAGTTGCGTGGGATTATCAGTGCTTTGCAGAAGGCACAGACGGCTGAAGACGTGATGTCTGCGTTGGCTGCTTGTCCTTCCTTGAATATGTTGAATACCCGCTATGTCATCTATAACCCTGAACAGCAACCGTTGAAGAATCCGTATGCATTCGGGAATGCCTGGTTTGTGGACAAGCTGGATATGGTGGACAATGCGGATGCCGAGATAGAAGCCTTGAATACGATCGATCCGCTGAGAACCGCTGTGGTTGATAAGCGTTTCCAAGAAGATTTGGAAGGATTTGTGCCGCAGAAAGATTCAACCGCAACGATCGTGTTGGAAGAATACCGTCCGAACCGCCTGACCTATAAGAGTAAAGCGGATAAGGAACAATTGGCAGTCTTCTCCGAAGTATATTACCAGCCGGGTTGGAAGGCTACGGTCGATGGCAAGGAAGTGCCTCATTTCCGTGCGGACTGGATATTGCGTGGCATGCGTGTTCCGGCAGGCGAACATACGATCGTATTCGAGTTCCGTCCGTCCGGTTATGTGACGGCTGCATACGTTTCTTCCTACAGTTCGTTCCTGATCTTGTTATTGCTGATCGCTGCGATCGGTTGGTCGGGATGGAAATATTGGAAAAAGAGTAAAAATTGATATTGTTCAAACGTATCACTTTTGACGGTCGTCGTGGTAATAAAGACGACCGTCTTTATCCCGATGAAGTCAATGTTCGTATGGGATGAAGACGGTTGTCTTGACAATGACTTTTGGGAGTCTTTTTATTTGTAGAACGTCTTTTGGAATGCCGAAAACTCTTCCTTTTTCAAAACCAGCCTGTTCCAGGCAGCATCTAAAAATCCACAACCGTATCCTGACAGTTGGATAAAGGAGGCGATAATCGACAGGAAGCCGATTTTGATGCTTTTATTCTGAATCGAAGAATCCGCAAAGATAAGCAAACAGAAAAGTCCGAGCGGCAATAAACTCCAAGTGCAGAAGAGGCTTCCGACCAGGAAAAAGAGTACTCCTAATGTAAAGGCCGCCGGCAATAGATGTACCAGTTTAAGCGAGTCCGGATATTTCTTGTACAAATTGATACGGGCGATGCCGGAATTATAAACCTGGCGGAAGAACTTGTGCCAATCCGTACGTCTTTTGTGATATACCCAGGCGGAGGGAAACAGGCATACTTTGTTGCCGTTCTTGAACAGGCGGATACTGAAATCGATATCTTCCCCGAAGCGCATGGGGGAGAAGCCGCCTAACGCTTCGTAGGTGCTTTTCCGGATTCCCATGTTGAAGCTACGGGGGTAGAACTTATCCATCTTCTTTTTTCCGCCACGAATGCCGCCTGTCGTAAAGAAGGAGGTCATGGAGTAGTTGATGGCCTTCTGCACGTCCGTAAAGCTGTCAGAAGCCTTGTCCGGCCCTCCGAAAGCGTCCGCCCCGGTTTCCTTCAGTTCCTTGTTTACCGATTTGATGTAGTCGGGAGGCAGGATGCAATCTGAATCGAGAACGATCAGGTAATCGCCTTTGCTCTGCTTCGCCCCGTAGTTACGGGCATTGCCCGGACCGCCATTAGGAATATAGGAATAGGAAACATCCAACTTATCTTTGAAAGCTTCGACTACATGCTGGCAAGTATCCTTCGAGCCGTCTTCTACGATGACGACTTCGAAGTTTGTTTCACTCTGCCGTGTAAGGCTGTCCAATAACTCCTCTACCTCGTTGGGACGGTTGTAGACAGGGATGATAAGGGATAAATGGGATGTTGCCATATTTATGAATTCTTTAAGATGTAATATCCGCAGGTTGTATAGAAGTTACGGATATACGGGATATTCAGGAATCTCCATAGTCTGCGGGGACGGAGATTGAATTTTGTTTCGTAATTAGGGTTGATGAAATAGAGGACTTCTTCGACTATCCGGTATTTTTCTTTGTGCACGATCGAGAGAAAACGTTCCAATGAAATGCCGGTATCTTTGATTTCCAAAAGTCCTCCGGGATTGACATTCCCCCATTCCAGCACTTTTTTATATACGGGACGGGGCAATAGATGGAACCAGGGCAAATGGCTTAGGAGCTTGTTGTTGCAAATCTGCTGGTGACCTCCGAATGGATTTTGCCAGGGTGGAAAGGCTACGAAAATAATACCGTGAGGACTTAAGAACCTCTTTATAAAAGGCAAGAATAATTCTTGGTTGGGGATGTGTTCTATCACATCCCGGATGATGATAATGTCGAACTTGTTGTGCAGTTCGGTTACTTTGTAGATATCCTCGCAGATCAATGTCAAGTTTCTGTTGTTGGGATGTACGCTGTAGATTTCTTTTGCGATTGCAATCTGGCCTCCGTTGATGTCTATGCCGGTCACTTGGCAACCGAGATCCAGAAAGGGCTTTATGTTTCCTCCTTCCCCGCAACCGATTTCGAGAATGTGGGAATCTGCCGTAATCGGTTTATGCTTTTCAATGAAAGGTATTACATATTTTTGTGTCGTAATACTTTGTTCGTTGAAATATAGTTGTCTGTCAGCGTGTCTTTTTTGCATATCTACAAAATAAAAAAGAGGGTGTGCCGAAAGCCTTCATACTTTTGAGCACACCCTCAGATATATTAATATCTGTAATGTTCGGCCTTATAAGGTCCTTCGACCGGTACGCCGATGTAATCGGCTTGCTTCTGTGTCAACTTGGACAGTTTGACGCCGATGCGCTCCAGGTGGAGGCGGGCAACTTCTTCGTCCAAACGTTTCGGCAGGCGGTAGACACCTATTTCGTAAGGCATTGTCCACAAATCCATCTGGGCCAAGACTTGATTTGTGAAGGAGTTGCTCATTACGAAAGAAGGATGGCCTGTCGCGCAACCCAAGTTCACCAAGCGGCCTTCTGCCAACAGGAAGATAGAGTTGCCTGTCGGGAATGTGTACTTGTCAACCTGCGGTTTGATGTTGGTGTGCTGGATGTTCGGATAGTTCACCAGCTTGTCGACCTGGATTTCGTTGTCGAAATGGCCGATGTTGCAAACGATGGCCTGGTCTTTCATCTGGGCCATATGTTCGATGGTGATGATGTCGCAGTTACCGGTGGTCGTAACGAAAACGTTGCCTTCCTTGACGGCTTCTTCCATTGTCGTCACTTCGAAGCCTTCCATGGCGGCTTGCAGGGCGCAAATCGGATCGATCTCCGTGATCAGGACACGGGCTCCGTAAGAGCGCATGGAGTGGGCACAGCCTTTCCCTACGTCGCCATATCCAGCTACTACCACGACTTTGCCGGCGATCATCACGTCGGTAGCGCGCTTGATGCCGTCGGCCAGTGATTCGCGGCAACCGTACAGGTTGTCGAATTTCGATTTCGTAACGGAGTCGTTGACATTGATGGCCGGAACCAGCAGTTCACCTTTTTCCATCATTTGGTACAGGCGGTGTACGCCGGTAGTCGTTTCTTCGGAGACACCTTTCATTTCGGCGATCGTGCGGTGCCAACGGGTATTGTCTTCAGCCAGGATACGGTTTAAGGTATCCAGGATGACCTGTTCTTCGTGATTGCCACCTTTGCGGTTGATCGTTTCGGCATCGTTCTCTGCCCGGTAACCCATATGAACCAGCAGGGATGCGTCGCCACCGTCATCCACAATCATGTGCGGACCTTTGCCGTCGGGGAAACGGAGTGCCATGTCGGTACACCACCAGTATTCTTCCAGTGTTTCACCCTTCCAGGCGAAAACGGGAACACCATCGGCAGCGATGGCTGCGGCAGCGTGGTCCTGTGTAGAGAAGATGTTGCAGCTTGCCCAGCGAACATCTGCTCCCAACGCAACTAATGTTTCGATTAACACTGCGGTCTGAATCGTCATGTGCAGTGAGCCGGTGATACGAGCTCCTTTCAGAGGTTTCTGATCGGCGTACTTCTTGCGAAGTGCCATAAGTCCCGGCATTTCGTGTTCGGCGATCTCGATTTCTTTACGACCGAATTCAGCCAAACTCATATCTGCCACTTTATAAGGCAGATTAGTTGGAAATAATTGTGACATAAATTGATACTAAAATGTTAATGTTGCAAAGGTACGAAAAAAAATCATACCGGAGTGATTCCTCGGTCGGCCAATAATTTCAAGCCCAAGTCTTTCAGTTTGAACTTCTGGATCTTTCCGCTACCGGTCATGGGGAAGGTGTCGACGAAGAATATATACTTCGGGATCTTATGCCGGGCGATCTTTCTGCGGCAGAAGTCCTTGACGATATCTTCCGTCATGGTGACGCCTTCGTGCAGGATGATAAAGGCTCCCACTTCCTCTCCGTATTTCTTGGATGGGACGGCAGCGACCTGTACATCTTTCACCCCTTCCAGGTGATAAAGGAATTCCTCCAGTTCACGAGGATAGATATTCTCTCCTCCCCGGATAATCATGTCCTTGATGCGTCCGGTGATGCGGTAGTTGCCATGTTCGTCTTTCACGCCCAGGTCGCCACTGTGCAGGAAGCCGTCTTTGTCGATGACCTCGGCCGTGGCTGCCGGGTTGTTGTAATAGCCTTTCATGGTGTTGTACCCCCGGTTGCACATTTCACCTTGTACGCCTACCGGACATTCTTCGCCCGTTTCCGGATCGATCACGCGGACTTCGGTAAATTCGTAGTCACGGCCCACCGTATTGTAGCGGACTTCCGCCGGATCGTCGATGCGCGAATGTGTCATGCCGGGCGATGCTTCCGTCAACCCGTATACGCTGGTCACGCGCATGAACATTTTTTCTTCCACCTGCTTCATCAACTCCACAGGGCAAAGGGAGCCTGCCATGATGCCGGTGCGGAGGGAGGTCAGGTCGAACATGCTGAACATCGGGTGATTGAGCTCGGCTATGAACATGGTCGGCACGCCGTAAAGGGCCGTGCACCGTTCCTTGTGGATGGAGGCGAGTACGACCAGCGGATCGAATTTTTCGACCATGACTTGTGTGCATCCATGCGTCAAGACGTTCATGGAGGCGAGCACGACACCGAAGCAGTGGAACAGAGGGACGCAGCAGCATAGTTTGTCGTCTGCCGTGAATTTCATGTGTTCTCCTGTCAACAGCCCGTTGTTGGCAATGTTATAGTGCGTCAGCATGACCCCTTTGGGGAAGCCGGTCGTGCCGGATGTATATTGCATGTTCACGACGTCGTGCGGGGTCACCAGCTTTTTGGCTTCCAACAGTGTCTCGTCACTGACGTTTTCGCCTAAAAGCAGCAGTTCGGGAGTGTTGTACATTCCTCTGTATTTCTCCTGCCCGATGTAAACTACATTCTTCAGAACCGGGAAACGTTTGCTTTTCAGGTAGCCACGTTGTGATTCCTTCAGTTCGGGCAACATGGTATATACCATGTCGACATAACTTCCGTCGAACACGCCGTCGGTAATGCATAATGTATGGATATCCGCGTTTTCGACCAGGAATTCCAGTTCGCTCTGCTTGTAGTTGGTATTGACGGTAACGGCCACTGCTCCGATCTTGGCGGCAGCATACAGGAATGTAAGCCAGTCGGGGACATTGGTCGCCCAGATGCCGACATGCGTGCCATGTTTGATCCCGATCGAAAGCATGCCTTTCGCCATCCGGTCTACACGTTCGTTGAATTCCTTCCAGGTGAAACGGAGGTCGCGGTCGGAATATACCAGATATTCCTTGTCGGGTGTCGTCTCGGCCCAATGTTCCATCCACTGGCCGAGCGTCCTGTCTTGTAATTGTATTTCCATAGAGACGGCAGATTAATAGGGGGTGTAGATGACTCCGAGGATTTTCGCCGTATTGTCGGCGGCGGCATGTACGTGGTGGGCGACGATGGAATCGTAGTAGATGCTGTCGCCTTCTTCCAGGATATAGGTATTCTTGCCATAGTTGATTTCGAGGACGCCTTCCAGTACATAGATGAATTCTTCCCCTTCGTGTGTGGAGAGTACGAAATCCACCCCGTCTTCACTCGGAGCGACATCGATCAGGAACGGTTCCATATGGCGGCCCGACTTGTCTTGTGACAGTGAATGGTATTCCATGTGCTTGCGTGCCTTGCTGTCGTTGTTGCTGAAGCCTATGCTGTTCGTGTCATTGCTGTCTTTTTTGCGGCAGATGACAGGACCCAGTTCTGCCTGGTCATCCAGGAATGTCCCCAGACGTACGCCTAATACGCGGGCTATCTTGATTAGCGGGGCGAGAGACGGAAAGTCTATATTGCCCTCGATACGTTCTATTTGTTCGATGCTCAGACCTGAGCGTTCGGATACTTCCTGGGTGGAAAGTTGTTTGGATTCGCGGATGCTTTTGATT
The DNA here is from genome assembly GCF_019041495.1 of Parabacteroides sp. MSK.9.14. Taxonomy (NCBI): domain Bacteria; kingdom Pseudomonadati; phylum Bacteroidota; class Bacteroidia; order Bacteroidales; family Tannerellaceae; genus Parabacteroides; species Parabacteroides sp. MSK.9.14. The sequence goes on along the minus strand of NZ_JAHPXO010000019.1, from coordinate 57,446 downwards.
TTAGCTCCTATGATTTTGTTGTTTCCCATGAGCATTATATGTTTATTGTTTATTGAATCTTTTAATTTGTAACAGAACGGCGCAAAATTACATTAAATTTTCATTAAACAAATGCGTTTAGTGAAAGAAAAAAGGATGATCTCCGTAGAGACCATCCTTTTGAACTTCTTGCGAAGAAATTGTTTCTTACTTTCTGATACCAAGCTCTTTGATGATAGCACGATATCTTTCGATATCAACCTTGATCAGGTAATCCAGTAAACGACGACGTTTACCTACCAACATTTTCAGAGCTCTTTCAGAGCTATGGTCTTTGTGATTAGCCTTCAAGTGTTCAGTCAAATGTGCGATACGAACTGTGAACAGTGCGATCTGGCTTTCTGCAGAACCTGTGTTCGTTGCAGATTTACCATACTTTTCGAAAATCTCTTTTTTCTTTGCTGAATCTAAAAACATGATTCTTGTGTACTTTAATAAATTAATACTATGTTATCTAAGCGGGGACAAAGGTAGGGATTCATTTTTGATTGACAAATCTTTTTATGTATCTTTTTTTATTTTGAAGTGTCAATGTCATATACTTCTCGCAAATTTATTGTAATTTTGCGGCCAATAAATTAGTTTTCAATGCAAAAGATTAGAAACATCGCGATTATCGCGCACGTAGACCACGGTAAGACAACGCTCGTGGATAAGATGTTATTAGCTGGTAAGCTTTTCCGTGAAGGACAGGCAGAGCCGGATCAGTTCCTGGACAATAATGACCTGGAACGCGAACGAGGGATTACGATCCTTGCCAAAAATGTATCTATTAATTATAAAGGTTATAAAATCAACATTATCGATACTCCGGGACACGCCGACTTCGGAGGTGAAGTGGAACGCGTATTGAACATGGCTGACGGTTGCTTGTTGCTGGTCGATGCTTTTGAAGGACCGATGCCTCAGACTCGTTTCGTGCTTCAGAAGGCTATCCAGTTAGGCTTGAAACCGATTGTGGTCATTAATAAGGTAGACAAGCCGAATTGTCGTCCGGAAGAGGTGCAGGAAATGGTGTTCGACCTGATGTTCAGTCTTGATGCAACGGAGGAACAGCTCGACTTCCCGACGATCTACGGTTCTGCCAAGCAGGGTTGGATGTCGGAAGATTGGAAAGAGCCGAAGGAAGATATTACCGCTTTGCTGGATGCTATCATCCAGTATATTCCGGAACCCGAGGTATTGGAAGGCTCTTCCCAGATGTTGATTACTTCGTTGGACTATTCCAAGTATGTAGGCCGTATCGCTGTGGGGCGCGTGCATCGTGGCGAACTGCGCGAAGGGCAGGAGATCATGCTTTGCAAGCGTGATGGCTCGATGGTGAAATCGAAGATCAAGGAAATCGATGTGTTCGAAGGACTGGGGCGTACGAAAGTAGATGCTGTCCAGTCCGGCGATATCTGTGCGATTATCGGTGTGGAAGGTTTTGAAATCGGTGAGACGATTGCCGATGCCAATGATCCGGAACCGCTGCCGACGATCGCTATCGACGAACCGACGATGTCTATGTTGTTTACGATCAATAACTCTCCGTTCTTCGGGAAAGATGGCAAGTTTGTGACATCTCGCCATATCTATGAACGTTTGATGAAAGAGTTGGACAAGAACCTTGCCTTGCGAGTGGTTCCGACAGATTCTGCCGATTCTTGGTTGGTGTATGGACGCGGCGTTCTCCACTTGTCTGTCCTGATCGAAACCATGCGTCGTGAAGGTTACGAGTTGCAGGTTGGTCAGCCGCAGGTCATTATCAAGGAAATCGATGGCCAGAAGTGTGAACCGGTTGAACAGTTGACAGTCAATCTGCCGGAAGAATGTTCCAGCCGTATCATCGATATGGTAACCAAACGTAAGGGTGAAATGACGATGATGGAAAGCAAGAACGACCGTATGCATCTGGAATTCACGATTCCTTCTCGTGGTATTATCGGTTTGAATAATGCTGTTTTGACTGCATCAGCTGGTGAAGCGATCATGGCGCACCGTTTCCTCGAATACCAACCGTGGAAAGGTGAGATCGAACGCCGTACGAATGGTTCTATCATCGCGATGGAAACAGGTACTGCCTATGCTTATGCTTTGAATAACTTGCAATCCCGTGGACGTTTCTTTATTGCTCCAGGCGATGAGGTGTATGCCGGACAGGTTGTTGGCGAGCATACGAAAGACAATGACTTGGTGGTTAACGTGACGAAGTCGAAGAAGCTGACGAATATGCGTGCTTCCGGTTCGGATGATAAAGTGTCTTTGGCTCCTCCTACGGTGTTCAGCCTGGAAGATGCTTTGGAATATATCAAAGGCGATGAATATGTAGAAATCACCCCGAACAGCATGCGTATGCGTAAAATCATCCTTGACGAACTTGAACGTAAGCGCCAGGGAAGATAAAAGCTATCACAACATAATCGCGCCGATAATGCAAATCATACTTGGACTTGCGTTATCGGCTTTTTTTGTTTTAATTCCAAATACATGCACTACTAATCCTATTTATATCGGGAGGGCAGTTTGTAAATCGTATTCAAACGTGGTACGGTTGTCGATTGTCAAATTAATAATGAATAATATCAAAAAATAAGGGGAGGCATTTGCGTATACTGATTATTTTTGTCCTATTAAGTAAAAAACTTTAAAGGAAAATGAAGAAAAAAGTATATACAGCGTTCATATGCCTTTGTTGTGCTGTGGTGTCTCTCTTTGCTCAGGAGCGTGTAGTAGAATTAACGAATCCGAACGAAAGCTGTACGAGTATTGCTGCTGGCAAATTGGCGACGACTGATGGTTCGGTCATGACATCGCAGACGTGTGACGGGACTTCTCGTACTTGGATGGAGGTTGTGCCTGCCCAAAACTGGCCGGACACCGCAAAACTCGATCTTTATTGGGATCTCCGTCATACGGAAAGCAAAAACGACCGTTTGGGTGTGAAACTGAAAGGTTCTATCCCACAGGTTCCTTATACATTTGCTTATCTGAATACTGGTTATCCTTGTATGAACGAGAAACAGCTGGCGATGGGAGAAACGACTATCGTGGGACGTAAGGAGCTGCGTAATCCCAAAGGCTTGTTCCATATTGAGGATTTGCAGGGGATTGCTTTGCAACGTTGCAGTACGGCACGCGAGGCGGTCTTGCTGATGGGACGTTTGGCAGAACAATATGGCTATCGTGATGGAGGGGAATGCCTGACGGTTGCCGATAAGAGGGAACTCTGGTTTTTCGAGATTACGGGTGCAGGTTCGGAAGATATGGGGGCTTTATGGGTTGCCCGGCGCATACCGGACGACCATGTGACGGTTTCGGCCAATACACCTCGTATTTCCGATGTCGATTTCGGGGATAAGGATAATTATATGTATAGTGAAGGACTGAAGGAGAAAGCACGGAAGTTAGGGTATTGGGACGGGAAAGAGCCTTTCAAGTTCTGGAAAGTAATCCATGAAACGGGGAAGAAGCCTTTTACCATCCGGGATTTTTTTGTTTTGAAAACGCTGGCTCCTTCTTTGAACCTGACGATGGACATGGAGGAGTTACCTTTGTCTGTCAAGCCCGAACAGAATGTTTCTTTGGCGGATATGAACCGTTTGCTGCGTGAAACATATGAGGGAACAGAATGGGATATGACAAAAGACATGATGGTTACGAAGAAAATCAAGGATAAAGATGGAACCGAGCGTGATACGATATATAAAAGCCCGTTGGCACAAAACTGGATGACGAATGATATGTTTGAATTCCTGAATGCACAGCGAGGTGAAAAGAAGATAGAGAAACAGCGGACGATATCGGTTGTCTGGTGTGCTTATTCGTTTGTGATCCAGTGCCGAGATTGGTTACCGGACGAGGTTGGAGGCGTTTGTTGGTGGTCGGAAGATAATCCGGGTGAAAGTCCCCGTGTCCCGTTATTTGCCGGAATGACGGATGTCCCTGAAAGCTTTAAGGTATGCGGGCATAAACGATATCGTCCTGATGCCGCCCTTTGGACCTATCGACGTACAAACCGTTTGGCGCAAGTGAGTTGGGGGCATGGTCGTAAATTAATCGAGCCAGCCGTCCTCTCTTTCGAGCAGAAGGCTGCCGACGAAATGCCTCTGATAGAAAACAAGGTATCGGTCCTTATTCGGGAAGGCAAGAAAGATGAAGCCCAAGCTTATCTTACCCGTTATTCCTTTGATTTTATCTATTCGACTTTGCGTTGTTGGGAGGAAATGGAAGGACAGCTATGGCATAAGTTTGGACGGGGTTTCTGATTGAGGGCTTCTTTTAGTGTGAGTTTTTCTTGGCTTTTTCCCGCTGCTTTTCGATTTCTTTTCGGTAGGAGAGTGGGTTTATGCCTGTTTTGCTCCTGAAAAAGTAAGAGAAATAGTCGGCCGATTCAAAATTGAGCTTCATTGCGATGTCTTGGATCGACATTTCCGTACTGCTCAGTAAATCTTTGATCTTGCTGAGCTTCAGTTGCAGCATGTATTGATGGGGAGCGATCCCAGTGTATTGCTTGAATGATTTCCTGAAATTGGAATAGCTCATGTTGATGGATTCGGCGATATCTTCCGGTGTAAACTTGTCGTAAATGTTTTCCCGCATCAATACGCATGCTTCCTGTATCTTCTGCATAGAAACCGGTCCACAGTCCTGATTTTTGTTGATCGAATAGATCAAGCCGATCGTATGCATCGTAATTCCCGCCAAAACAGCTTGGAACCCGGATTTCTGTGCCCTGGCACAGTCAAGCATTTCCCCGAAATGCTTGACGATTTGGTCATTCATGCCGATATGAAATATGGGATTTGCGCGATTAATAATTCCGTTTAATAATTTTTCAAAATAATCACCTTGAAAGGTTACGTAATATTCATCCCAACCTATATTGGCGATAGGTTGGTAGCTATGCCATTGTCCGGGGAAAATAAAGAATGCGTCTCCTTTTGATATTTTCTTTTCAAAGCAGTTGATGGAAGCAAAAGTTCCTTCTCCTTTTACAATATATACCAGGGCGAACTCGTCAATAATTCTGCCCCGGTCGGGATTAAATGTATATCCGATTGGGTGACCTTTAAGGGGATAACTGCCTTTTGGATCAATAGACTGAAATCCTATGCCGTTAATAGACATTCCCCAGATGTTCTCATCATTGTTTGTCGGTAAGTACTTTATGACATTATGTTTACTGCGATCAAAATCCATTTGGTGATTATTTTGAGTATTTCAGAATAAAATGTTTCTCGCTTGAGAGATTACATTTATCTCTGTTTACAAAGATATTAAATTTATTACATCTGTCAAAAAGCAAGGGAAAAATATCATTTTTTCATGATTATAAAGATAATAAAGGCAGACATTTGTGAAAATAAATATCGTTTAACCTAATAAGTTTGGAGATTATGAGAAATCGAATTCTATTTTTGCTATGTTTCCTATGTATAGGATTGCAAGCATTTGCCCAGATTTCTATTTCAGGAAAAGTGGTTGATGCAGGAGGGCTTGAACTTCCAGGCGTAAATGTGATGGTAAAGGGAACAACTATCGGTACATTAACCGATGGTGATGGAAGGTTTACGATTCCAGATGTTCCGGGTAGCAGTAATGCCGTATTGGTATTTTCTTATGTCGGTTTCCAGACACAAGAAATAAAAGTAGGAAATACCAAAAATTTAACTGTGAAATTGCAGGAAGATAATATGGCATTGGATGAGGTTGTGGTGGTTGGTTATGGTACATCCCGTAAAAAAGATTTGGCAGGCTCTATTTCTAGTGTTAAATTGGATGATTCTCCGTTGACGCAGTTGGCAAACGTGAATGCTTTAGTTGCGTTGTCAAGCAAGATTCCGGGTTTTAATTATTCCCCGACAACAGATGCCGGTGGTGATAATACGGCTTCAATGACGATTCGTGGTATGAATTCTATTATTACAGGTCCTTCGGAGGCAAGCTTGAACAAGCCGTTGTTGGTTGTCGATGGTTCTATCTTTAATGGTAGTATCAACGAAATTGCCATGACGGATGTTGAATCCATTGATGTTCTGAAAGATGCCAGTTCTGCTGCCATCTACGGTTCACGTTCTGCAAATGGTGTAATTATTATTACAACAAAGCGTGGTCGTTCTTCCAAACCTACGGTTAATTTGGATGCTTATTACGGAATTCAGAGTTGGACAAGAAAGCCGCAGATGGTAACGGATCAAAATGAATTTTTGAATCGTCGTCGTGAAGCGATGATTGCTGCCGGTTCGATTGATCCGAGCGTAGGTTTGGACCCCGCACAGCTATTGAATGCTGAGGAACTGGAAGTTTACAATGCTGGTGGTTGGGTTGATTGGATTGATGAGGTCTCTCAAAATGCGCAGATTCAGAATTATAATCTGAGTATTTCAGGAAATGCTTCCGATAAAGTGAATTATTATTTGTCGGCCGGTTATATGAAACAGGATGGTCTGATTGTTGGCGATGACTATAAAAAGCTGACTTTCATGGCTAAAATGGACGCAAAAGTTACAGACTGGTTGACGGTCGGTATGCGCGCATCTTATTATAATGCCTCTAATCCTGGTCAGATCGCAAATATTCAGTCTGCAACATGGCTGTCGCCCTATAGCCATAAGTATGTACGTTATGATGGCTATACTGATTGGTATGAAAGATATGCAAATGGAAATGTCGCCAGCCCGTTTTGGAGTTCTTCCGAAACTACTTCCTATTTGTGGACAGATCGTGAGAAGAAATATGATAACCTAAATGGAACAGGATTTGTACAGATCGATTTCCCATTTGTAAAAGGTCTGAGCTATAAGTTTACCATGAATGCTGTAAAAAATACGAACAATGTTGATATGTTTGTAAATCCCCAGTATTTCTTGGATACGAGAAAAGTTGAGGAATTGGCTGATCCGTATAAGTATACGGCGGAGGCAAATGGTAAATCGGAGATTAACCAGACTTATGCGTGGACAATGGACAATGTGTTCACTTATACGAAAGATTTCGGAAAGAATCATTTGGATGCAATGCTCGGTTATACGCGTGACGCCACTCATCAGAATCAGTTGAAGACTGCTTATAGTGGTTTCAAACTGCCGACTGTATTAGGCTCGTACGGACAAAATTTGGCAACGACTCAGCAGATTAACAAGACATTGAAGGAATGGCAGAATGTCGGTTATATGGCTCGTGTCAATTATAACTATGCAAACAAGTATTATCTGACGGCGAACTTCCGTCGTGATGGTTTCTCTGGATTTGCAAAAGGTAGTAAATGGGCTAACTTCCCAGGTGTGTCTGCAGCTTGGACATTGTCCCAGGAAGATTTTATGCAGAATGTAATTCCGGGATTGAGTTTCTTAAAGCTGAGAGGATCCTATGGTTTGACCGGTAATCAGAGTATCGAAGCCTATGCTACATTGGCTACAGTCGCTTCCGGTTATACTTGGTATGATGCATCTTCTTTGTATATCTATCAGAATTCGTTGGCAAATGAGGAATTGACTTGGGCGACAACTAAAACAGGAAACTTCGGTCTTGATTTCGGATTCTTGGACGGACGCATTTCTGGTTCTATCGATGTTTATAAATCAAAGACAAATGATATGTTGTTGAACCGTTCATTGCCTTATATGACTGGTTTCTCGGAAGCAAAGTTTAATGCGGGTGAGGTGATGAACCGCGGTGTCGAACTATCTTTGAATACGGTTAATATAAATGGAGACGGTAAAGATAATTTCCGTTGGGAAAGCGGATTGACTTTTTATCGTAACAAGAACAAGATTGTTCACCTTTTTGGCAAGGATGCTAATGGCAAGGAAGCGAACGATACGGGTAATGCGACAACAAATGGTTACGAAACTGCTCGTGCGTTGGTTATAGGCGAGTCGATCAATGCTGCATGGGATTTGAAAATGTTAGGTATCTTCCAATCTCAGGCTGAGATTGATAGCTATGTAGACGCGAATGGTAATAAGATTCAGCCGGATGCTGTACCTGGTGACATCAAGTTCCTGGATTATAACGGTGATGGTAAGATCAGTACGGATGACCGTCACTGTATTGGAGATATGGACCCATTGTTCACGATCAATTTTAGCAATACGTTAAGTTGGAAGAACTTCTCTTTGTATTTTAACTTCCGTTGGGATGCAGGTAACAGTTCTCATTTTATCGGTAGTGATCCGTTTGGTAATTACCATAATACGGCAACGACATCAGGTGCTCAGTTGAAAGTTGCTCCATGGAGCGAAAATAATCCAACAAACGAGCATCCACGCTTGGGCTATGTAAATACTTATTCCTATTATTTTTGGTCACAACGTCAGTATCTGAAACTGAAAGATTTGAGTCTTTCCTATACTTTCGATCAGCCGTGGGTAAAGAAAGCCAATATTCAGAATTTGCGTCTTTATCTGAGTGGTACGGACTTATTCACAATTACCGGCTGGTCTGGTCTGGATCCTGAAACAGGTGGTACGATTGCTGCCGGTCCTGGTAGTAGCCGTTATGGAAGCAAGCCTGCTTATCGGACACTTACAATTGGTGCTAATATAACATTCTAAAAATTGAACGGATATGAAAATTAAAAATATATTGTTAGGAACGGTTGTTGGCTCTTTGTCCCTATGTGGATTGGTTAGCTGTGACAATGATTTTCTAGAAGAAAAGTCATATGAATATACGTCTTCGACTTCGTATAATACACCTGAGGAATTGGACATGGCAATCGGTTTTCTGCATGGGCGCATCCAGTATTTGTTTTTTGGTGTATGGGGTAATCATAACTATTTTATGACAGGCATGGGACTGGACACCTTTGCTGCAACAGACCAAAATTATATTACAAGTAACTGGAAGACATTTACTCCTGACGAACCGGGGTATTCACGTCACTGGTACGATAATTTGTGTCAAATAATCCAACAATCGAATATAATTATCGATGCTATCGATACTCGGGATATCAAATGGGATAGCGAGACTCAAAGAAATGAGATTAGGGCGGAAGCGATCTTTTTCCGTGCGTGGGCTCATCGTTGTTTAGCCGGTATGTACGGTGACACTCCTATTATATTGGAACCGGCTCGCTCTGCAAAAGTAGATTATGAACGTTCTCCCCGTATGGATGTTTGGAAACAGTGTGCGGCGGATTTTGAATGGGCAGCTCAGAATTTACCGTTGACAACGACGAAAAATGGCCGTATCGTAAAAGCGGCTGCAGACCATATGTTAGCTGAAATGTCTATCTGTATCGGTGACTATGATAAGGCGATTGCGGCGGCAAAACGTGTAATTGATGGAACAGACGGAGATTACCATCTGATGACCGAACGTTTCGGAACACGGGCTGGTGAGGCAACGGACCGTTATGGCAATCCTCATAGCTCTTATTGGGATCTGTTCCGTATGGGTAATTTTAATTATCAGGAAGGAAATAAAGAAGCAATCTGGGTAGCTCAATATGATTATGAAGGACGCATCAGTAATACTGGTGGCGGTGGTGTTGTAAGTTGGGGATCTGCTCCAGCAAAATGCCATATCGAACAGGCTTTTGTCTCTAATTTCTATAATGTGGACAAGAAAAGGACTTTGTCAAATGGTGACGTTATTCAGATATTTGGTTGGGGGGCTGTAACTTTTACAAATAGTAAAGCGGATTATGATGCGAATAAGAATAAGTCGAATGTAGCAACCGACTCGACGGGGTATGGTGGCGGTGGAACTTGCCATCCGACCGAATGGTTCTTAGGTGATCTATGGAATAATTGTGGAAGTGATGTCCGTGGCTCTGAAGAGATGATTCAACGTAATCTATATCAGTCGGGAGGTAAGCCATGGAGGCAGGCCATTGATGAGGCGAAGGCTTTATATGAATCTAAAAAAGCGTCCGGTGATCCGGATGCCGATCTTTATAAAATCACGGCTAATGATACGGTCACTCTTTTCCCGCGTATCTGGAAGTTCGGTACGGATAAGCATGTGGATGGCGACTATCGCCGATATGATCCGGATTGGTATGTAATTCGTCTGGCTGAAACTTATCTGTTGTTGGCAGAAGCATATTTGAATAAAGGAGATAAAGCAAGTGCGGCAGATGCTATCAATGTTGTTCGTGCCCGTGCCAAAGCTCCATTGTGTACGGCTGCTGATGTGACGATTGACTATATTCTGGATGAGCGTGCCCGTGAATTGTATGGCGAAGAACATCGTGCAGTAACACTCTCTCGTCTGTCGACAAAAGAAAATCCGGTGTTGGTACAGCGTACCCGCAAATATGGATATCGTTTCCCGGCAGCTACAAACGAATTGAAGGATGCAGGTCCCAATATTCAGGATTATCAATGGCAATATCCAATACCATTACAGGTAATCGAAGCTAACTCTGGGGCTAACTTCCCGCAGAATGAAGGTTATTGATTAAATCTATCTGTATAAAAATAGAAAGCCTGGATGCAGAAATGCTTCCGGGCTTTTATTTTGTGTCGAGTTTAGGCGGTACGGATAAATCCATAATACCAATAGGTGTTTCCGTATTTTTGCCGGAGTACATGATCCGTATTCGGACGCTGTGACATCAGTACGCCGAAGTCTTCGAAAGCCAGCCTGCAGGTTGGGGTGACTGGGTAGTTGCGGGTGGCATCCAAATGAGGAAACATGAGGTCGACCACTAACAGAGCTTCCTGATAATGAATCGGTATCGCTTCACCTTGTGGAAAGTATTGCCGGAATAAATTATAGAAGCCTTTCAAGTCTTTATCCAAAAGGACGCCGCATAACAAATAGTCGAGTGCTTTACGGTTGGTTGTATCGGCTTTTATCGCTTGTGTCAGAAGAATGAGGGGGGAAGATGCGTCGATAATGAAATCTTCCTTGTATGCTTCTTTGGAAGTTGTTAGGGACTTGGAGATCCGTTCGGTTCGTTCTTTTATCCATTGATTGTGACAGGTGGAGGTTTGTAAGATGTCCATATATTTCTGGGCCAGGGGAAGATTTCCGGATTCTGTTTGCCAATCAATCAATCTTCTGAGCCGGGAGAAAGAAAGACCTTGTGGAGACATGGCATTGGCTTGTGCAAGTTGGTGGAGAGCTTCGTGTTTCAGTCCGAGAGCATAGGCGAAAAGGCTGTTAAAATTGGCTCCGCCCAATTCGTTTGCCGGAAAATAAATGCGGTCTGCTGACTGTACTGGATAGTGGAAGAGTTGCTCCGGCAGGATACCTTTTTCATTAAGGGCAAGCATCAGGTAAGGATGATAGTAGGCTTCGCTGCTGTTACTGGTATGGATCGTTTGTAGTACCCGATCCCATTGTTGTTCTTCCGCATACCGTTGTACAGCCAGGCGTTTCTCCCTTTCCCGGTTGGGAGAAGAATAAATGCTGTAACAACTGAATGCGATTAAGAGAAGGGGGAATGCGATAGAGATATAGCGGTTTTCTTTTCTGCCGGAGAGGAAAGCAGAGCAGAGCGGAATTAGGAACAAGGCATAGTATACGTAAATATATCGCATTCCATATTCAGGATTAATGAATGTGTACAACTGATTGACCGGGGTGTAAAAAACAAAGTTTTGCCATAACAGAGGCCATACGGCAACAAGTACCAGATTTATAACCGGTAACATAGGGAAGCCTTTTTGTTTGAAGAAAATTCGTTCGAAAACAATTCCATACAGATACAATAAAAGTAAGCAGTTTTCCGGTAAAAGAAGATATAAGAAAGGAATAGCGATCAAAGCGCTGGTATAGCGTATTACTTTGTTCTGGATGAAAAGATAAAAAACGAGTGTTAAAAGGAATAGATTGTATTGTAATAGTGCGGATAAGTTCCAGGCATATTGATAGATGCAGAACATGATGATCGGTACGGTGATTATCCATCCGTGCAGTGCTGCTTTCCATTGCCTTAAGTAGAGGAGGAGGATGACTGCGGTAATCAAAAGTAAACCTGTTTCCACGAAAAGTCCCAGTGAGAGCGGATGGTAGAACTGAGACAAAAAGTTCGTTATCAGACTGTTCCATCCGGTTGGAGCAAGTAGATAACCTTGCAGGTAGTCGTTTGTCATCAGGAATAATCCGCCTGCCTCCTGATAACGAATATATTCGGGATAGAACATATATTCGATAACGAGTGTATAAATACTTGACAGGACCAGAAGTATGATGTTTCCTTTTTTCATTTTTATGTACGTTTTAATCGGTTACGGTATGATCCAGCTGAGATCTGGTGATTGTGATTTTATCCTTGATAAATTCCGGAATGTTGAATGATTTCATTCGGAGGTTGTTCTCGTCAGGATCTTTCTGCGGGAGTAGGAACGGTTTACTGAACTTTCCGTTCTCATTTAGGTGGGCGATGAAGAAACGGGTGTAAAGCCCGTCAAGGCGTCGGCTGCTGAATATGATCCATCTTCCGTTTGAAGACCAGGAGTGATAGCTTTCCACGTCTGTGCTGTTTAAGATATCGGTATCCACGGGGGCAGAACCTTGTAAAGATATCATTTTCAGATCCGCTTCCTTATGCCAGATCGGGAAAGTTGCATAATCCGATTCGGTGAAAAGCAGATATTGGTTATCTGGTGAGATACGGGGGAATGAAGCGCTTTTATTGTGTGCCGTATAGATCGTGTCGATTGTCTCTCCGAAAGAACCGTTGTCTGGGTTAAAGGAGACACTGCAAATAGAGTATTTAATCTCTTTCAACCTCTTGGGCAATTGTCTGGCAGGAGCTGTGCAGTAATATAGGCGTTTCCCGTCAGGAGCCCACGCTGGAAATGTTTCGAAAGATGCCGGACCGTTGAAACGGGGATCCGTTATGACTGTGTTATGGACCAAATCATATAAGACCAGGTCTGATTCCAGATCGTAGACTTCTATTAGGTTCGGGTTTCGGCTATAAAAAGACTGACGGGTGGTATTGGTTGAAAAAATGATATATTTGCCAGATGGATGCCAGTGGGGATAAGTTCCTTCTTTGGATGATCCGAGTTGCGATAATTGCACTTTGGTAGGCTGGTTATTTTTAATAATGATTGTCCCTCCCGGAGAAGTCCGTGCATGAAACATGAACTCTGTAGGGGAATAATTGCAGAATGAGTGGCAATTGACACATCCTTTTTCATTCATATTGCTGGATATGATAATATCCTCTTTAAAACAGTTTAAAGCTCTTTGGCGGATATCCATTTCATGCCAAGATTCATAACCCGGTTCGATTAATCGGTAGGCAATATAAGGGTCGATAGAGTCTGTTGTAATATAAACAGGAAAAGATTTGTATTGTATACCTTCCGGATAAGATTCATTCCATACGGATATGGATATATCTATTTGCTTGCCAGTATTGTCGGATAACATATGTTGCCATTTCTTTAAGGGTATATCGATTTTGTTTTTCCCTTCGATGCTGAATAATGGTTGGTTATTGTTGGAAAAAACAGCTTTTATATGAGAGGAATTTCTGACAGTAAAGTTTAAAGGTGCAATATTGATGGGGATACTTATTCCTTTATAATCCGGAAATATATCCGGATAGGTATTTCCGAGTTTAGATGCGATTCTATTTTCTGTGCATCCGATGTAGAGAAAGAAGGTCAATAAAGATAATAATAATTGTTTCATGGCTCATTCTGTTTATGATAGCACTCTGCAAAGATGTATCAAATTTTTAATTATAAATATCAAAAGCATAGATAAAATTTGTGCGAGGGTGAATATTTTTGTCCATTGTGAAAGACACATGGGAACATGGATTAATCTTATTTTTGTAAATACCGTATTATGATGAACAGATACAGATTTTTCTCTCTTTGCCTAGGTTTGATGTGTGGACTGCACTTGTCGGCCAAAGATTATTATGCCACGGATTTCGGTGTGAAAGCGGATGGTAAGACATTGAACACGAGTTCCATTCAGAAAGGAATCGACTTTGTGAATGCACAAGGTGGGGGGCGCTTGGTCTTTACTGCGGGTAATTATCAGACTGGGACGATTTACCTGAAGTCGAACGTGACACTCCATCTTGAAGAAGGAGCGACTTTATTGGGATCGACCAATCCTTGGGATTACGAAAAAGATCCGTATATTCGTTGGATGTCTATGATTTTCGCAGTCAAGCAGCAGAATATTGGTATAACGGGGAAAGGGACGATTAACGGGCGTGGTTTTCAAACAGCCAACAATATGGTGGACTATATCCAGCGGGGTATCTACGAAGATCCACTGAAACTGGGCCGTCCGAACGAGACGAACCGTCCGCAGAACATCTATTTCCGTGAATGCGAGAATGTGACAATCAAGGATATCACCCTGCGGGACCCGGCAAGCTGGAACCAGACATACGACCAGTGTAAGAATCTTTATGTCGACGGAATCCACGTGGATAGCAAATCCTATTGGAATAATGACGGTATCGATGTGGTAGACTGTGACGGCGTTGTGCTGAAAAACTCTTTTATCGATGCGGCGGATGATGCGCTTTGCTTTAAATCGCATGATGCGAACAGCATGTGTCAGAACGTGGTTGTCGAGAACTGTGTGGGACGTTCGAGTGCCAGTGGCTTGAAATTCGGGACGGTATCGAGAGGTGGTTTCCGTAACTTCAAAGTGAAAAACATCAAGATATATGATACGTATCGTTCGGCCATAACATTTGCAGCAGTCGATGGTGCTCTGATCGAAAACATCGAAGTAGATGGCGTTCGTTCCATTCATACGGGAAATGTGATCTACCTCCGTATCGGTGACCGTTGGAGTGCAGGGAAGAAACCGATTATGAAGAATATTACGATCAAGAATGTCTATGCCGAGATCCCGATGGACAAACCGGATGCCGGATATAATTATGAAGGACCGATCGAAGATCTTCCCCGCAATATCTCACCCGCCAGCATTGTTGGATTGCCGGAATATAAGATTCAGAACGTGACACTCCAGAATATCGAGATTGTTTCTCCCGGAGGTGGTAATCCCTACTACGCTTACCGTGGATTGGCACCGGCCGAGCTGGACAGTATTCCTGAAATGGCGACTTCCTATCCGGAGTTTTCGCAGTTTAAGGAATTGCCGGCTTGGGGCTTCTACATCCGTCATGCCGAGGGAATCACTTTTGATAATGTGACGTTTAAGGCTTTGAAAAAAGATTACCGTCCGGCTATCGTGATGGATGATGCCGGGGAGGTGACATTCAAGGATGTCCGGTTTATCGAGCCGGAGGGCGAGGGAAAGAAACAGATATTCCCTTATAAGTCAAAAGTGATAAAATGAGAGTACGATATCGGACTGGAAGGATGTATAGGATTAAAAACAAAAAAGTGAGACGATATGAATAAAAATAAATTATTTGCAAGTGTGATAGGCCTTTTGGTCTTTGTGGCGGGACTTTCAGCTAAAGATTACCAAGTCGCGATGTTTGGAATCAAATCGGACGGAGTGACACTCAATACCCGTTCTATCCAGCGAGCTGTCGATTATATCAGTGAACAGGGAGGCGGCCGGCTTATTTTTTATGTGGGCCGTTATCTGACTGGTTCAATCGAACTTAAGTCGAATGTGACGATCCGTATCGAAGAGGGAGCCGTCTTGGTTGCAGTTCCCTCCGTTTATGATTTTAAAGGGGTTGGGGGATGTAATGCGATTATTTACGCAGACAAGCAAAAGAATATCGGTATCGGTGGAAAAGGCATTATCGATGGCCGTAGCATCGCTGTGCGGGCAAGCGTGGAAGAGCAATTGCAAAAAGGGCATATCGAAGGAAATGTATCCGATTATGCACCAGCTTTGATCTGCATGGAAGGCTGCGAGGATGTGAAAATCGAACAAGTCACCCTGCAGGATGCAGCGAACGTAGCCGAAATATATAAGGACTGCCATAATGTGACAGTAGACAGAGTCGTTGTGAATGCCGGTGCATCGGACCGGAAAGCAATCTCGATTTCTGGCTGTGACGGAGTGAAGATGACAGATTGCTACTTTAATATGGCGGGGAATCCGTTGGAGAGTGCTGGGACATCCCGTAATCTAATATTTACAAATTGTATAACACCAGACGGCAAAGCTGTCTCAAGCGATCAATAAGAAGGAGGAGAAAACTATGCAGAGGAGATCTTTTATCAAACAGAGTGTTTTATGGACAGCCGGTTGTGCCGTCGGTAGCCGTATGTCGCTATGGGGTACGGTTAGTGCAGCCGATGAGGTGAAGGGGACGGTTTTGCGTTCCGGTGAGCTATATAAATTGTTTCGTGATCCACAATCCATTTACCGCCCGTTTGTCCGTTGGTGGTGGAACGGAGATAAAGTAGAAGCGGATGAATTGAAACGTGAACTGCATATATTGAAGGAGGCGGGTATCGGAGGAGTGGAGATCAATCCGGTTAAATTTCCCGGCAATGACACGGACGATTTGGGAAAGAAGTCGTTACCTTGGCTGAGCGACGAATGGATTGACATGTTGAAGGTGGCTTTTGACGAGGCGAAGTCGCTTGATATGACCTGCGATCTGATCGTCGGTTCCGGCTGGCCGTTCGGAGCGGAGTTCCTGACAGGAGACGAGAGAGCGGATGTTGTAGTGAACTATTCCGAGAAGCTGAGTGGTCCGATCGACTATGAAGTCTCTCGCGACGGTCTGTTCTGTGCGGCCGATCCTGCTATCAGTTCTCCTTTTCTTGGAAAGAAGATGGAGCTGGTTTCCCTGCAGCTGGTTCCTGAGCCGTTTGGCAGTCTTGATCAGGCTATCGATCTGATGGATAAAGAGGTAGACGGAACGTTCAAGTTCAAAGTGCCTGATGGGAAATATGTCTTGTTTGCCTTGGTCAAGATACGCGGTTTCCTCGAAGTGATCAATGGTGCTCCCGGTGCTACGGGACCGGTGTTGAACCATTTCAACAAGCCGGCCGTGCAGAAGTATTTGAATAATATGTCGGATAAGATTCAGAACCGTTTGGGTCCGTTGTCCGGCAATATCCGTTCCTTGTTTACCGACAGTATGGAACTGGAAGGATCGAACTGGTCGTATGATATGGCGGAAGAATTCAAGAAACGCCGGGGATATGACGTGCAACCCTATCTGCCCTTCATCCTATTTAAAATGGGTAGCATGGGGAATGTGTTGACCTATGAACCAAAGGTTCAGTTTACACCCGAACTGGACGATACGATCCAGCGTGTACGCTATGACTTCGAATATACGAAAGCCGAACTGCTGCGCGAGCGTTTTACACAGACTTACCTGGACTGGTGTAAGGGGCTGAATGTGAAATCGCGTGCACAGGCCTACGGACGTGGTTTCTTCCCGCTTGAAAGCAGTCTGGATTATGATATACCCGAATGCGAATCCTGGACGATGACTTGGTTGCGCCACCGCTTGGGTGAGGAAATGTCGGAAGAGGATTATCGTCGGGGGCGTGCCTATACGATGGTTAATAAATATGTGTCTTCTGCTGCCCACTTACGTGGAAAGCGCTTGGTGAGTTGTGAGGAGATGACCAATACTTATACCGTGTTCAATATGACATTGGAGTTGTTGAAGATTGGAGGTGACCAGACGGCTATCTCCGGTGTGACGCATTCTATCTTCCACGGTTTCAACTATTCTCCTAAAGAAGCTCCGTTCCCCGGATGGATTCGTTACGGGGCTTATTATAACGAGAATAACAACTGGTGGCCGTATTTCAAATATTATACCGCTTATAAAGGCCGTATGGCTTCCGCTCTGCAACATGGAACCATGTATGCGGATATCGCAATCCTGCATCCGATAGCCGATATGTGGAGTACCTTGGGAATGCAGAACGAACCGTTCCCAGCTACTACCAATGTGAAATATAAGACATTGGTATGGGAGGCGATCCATAAGAACGGCAGCGGTTGCGACTATGTTTCCGAATCGATCATCCGGGATGCCGAGATGAAAGACGGTTACTTGTGCTATGGTCCCCGCAAATATAAAACTCTTTTCCTGATCGAAGTGGAGAGTATGGAACCGGCTACCGCGCATAAATTATATGATTTTGTGGCCTCTGGCGGGCGTATTTTCTGTATAGAGGCTTATCCGCATAAATCGGTCGGCCTGAAAGATCATGACAAGCATGATAAGGAAGTGCAGGAATGGGTGGAAAAGATGAAGCAGATGGACGGGCGTTTCATACTGCTTCATAAACCGGAAAAAGACTTTGTCGGTTGGTATCAGGGTGTGCAGAAAGACTATGGATTGACACCGTATATGACGATTGAAAAACCTGATCCTTATCTGATGCAGAACCGTTATCAGGGTGATAACAAAGAAGAGATGTTCTTTTTCAGTTATGCACACCGCTATAATTCGCATCAGACCCGTATTTCCTTCAGCAACGAGGTTGTAAAAGGCCGACAGGGTTGGGTGTGGGATCTGGAAACGGGTGAACGATACCGGTTGCCGCTGGATGCAGCCAACAGTTTCCTGTTCGACTTCGGTCCGGCTGACTCTCTCCTGATTGTGTTCGATAAGCAAAAGAGAGGAAATGATTACAAGCCGCTTCCGGTTTCCGGTGAGGATTTAAAAGATCTTTCGTCTGATTGGGATGTGGAGTTCCGTCATAGCCGTGAGAATACGGTGCAGAATACTCATTTCGACAAACTGAAGGATTTAAAGGATACGGACTATGTGAATTTCTGCGGAACGATTGTTTATAGAAAGAAAGTCAACGTCTCTTCGCCTGTCGGGATGGTGCTCAACCTCGGATTGGTACATGGCGTGTCGGAAGTATTCGTGAACGGGCAGAGTTGTGGTGTCAAATGGTATGGCCGCCGTATCCATCCGGTCTCAGCCCGGTTGAAACAGGGGGAGAATTCGGTAGAGGTACATGTAGTAACTGTTATGGGAAACTATATGAAGACGCTGAAGGATAATAAGATCGCTCAGGCGTGGACCCGGAGGCAGGATGTTGTGCAGCCGGCGGGATTGGTAGGACCGGTAACCGCTTATAGAATTAAAAATTAAGAATTAAGAATTAAAAAATTAAGAAGCTGAAATTAAGAAATTGAAGAATTATGAATGTGATTAGAAAAATAATGATCCTGTGCTTGTTGGCAGGAATGCTGATGCCGGTGTGGGCAAAAGATTACCAGATGACTATGTTCGGGATCAAGTCGGATGGGACGACCATGAATACCCGTTCCATACAAAAGGCGATCGACTTTATTTCCGAGAGCGGGGGTGGACGTCTGGTGTTTACTGTCGGACGTTATTTGACCGGCAGTATTCATCTGAAGTCAAATGTGACGATCCATTTGGGAGAGGGGGCCGTGTTGGTCGGTTCCACTAATCCTTATGATTATGATATGGAGCTGAATGCTTGGTATGGTTTGATCTTGGCGAATAAGCAGGATAATATCGGTATCACCGGCAAAGGGGTGATCGACGGTCGTGGACGTGAGCTTGCCAATAACTTCATCAACCAGGTTTATTCAGGGGTGATCAAGGACAAACTGCAGTTGGGACGTGTGGCCAACCGTCCGAAGCTGGTCTATTTCCGCGAGTGCAAGAATGTGGAGATAAAAGGTGTGACGATGATGAATCCGGCTTTCTGGACACAGACCTACGATCAGTGCGAGAACCTGTTGATCGATGGTATCACGGTGCATAGCCGTGCTTACTGGAATAACGACGGGATGGATATTGTCGACTGTAACGGCGCATTGATCCAAAACTGTTATGTGGATGCGACAGACGATGCGATCTGCCTGAAATCCCATAGTGCCGATGCTGTTTGCCAGAATATCGAGGTGCGTAATAATACGGCTTGTTCAAGTGCAAGCGGTATCAAGTTCGGTACGGCTTCGACTGGTGGCTTCAAGAACATAAAGATTATCAACAATACTATATTCGACACGTTCCGTTCGGCTATAACGATCCAGGCGGTTGATGGCGGACTGGTTGAGAATATAGTGGTGGACAGCCTTCGTTCCATCAATACCGGAAATCCTATCTATTTGGTCGTGGGAGAACGTCGTGAGGGACGTCGCAGCCGGATGGACAACGTGCATATCTCGAATGTTTATGCCGAAGTCCCGGCAACGAAACCGGATGCAGGATATGACTACGAAGGGCCGACGGAAGATAATCCGCGTAATGTCTCGCCTTCCGGCATTGTCGGCTTGCAAGATAACAAGATTACGAATGTCTCTATCGAGAATGTCGAGATCGTCTATCCGGGTGGTGGTAACCCGTTGTATGCTAAAGTTGGATTGGACGAACTGGATAAAGTTCCGGAAATGCCGAAAGCTTATCCTGAATTCTCTCAGCATAAGGAGTTACCTGCCTGGGGATTTTATGTCCGCCATGTCGATGGGGTCACTTTCAAGAATGTGAAGCTGACTGCTTTGAAGAAAGACTATCGTCCGGCTATCGTCTTGGACGATGTGCACAACGGGGCATTTACAAAGATCAAAGTGGTTGAACCGTCTGCCGGAAAGAAGGAAAAGATACACGTTTACAAGTCTACGAAGATAAGAAAATAGAACGGGAGATACGGGAGACACATAAAAGGGGAGGGAATGCAAAATGTGCATATCCCTCCTTTTTTATGTAGCGGAACAGACAATACTCCCCCTTCCTTCCTCAGAGCAGGATAAGAAGGAAAAAACTGTTTAAGAAAGACTGAACCAATCAAAGGATAGTTTATCTGGCAATTACTGAATACGATTAGGAAAGACTGGGCTTATTTAAGTGACGATCGCCATGCTTCTGTTGTCAGACAGCCTGGTCATAAACCTTTTGCCTTTGGTCGAATACGTTTTCGCCCTTAGTCGAAAAGGTTTTTGACGAGTGTCGAAAGGGCTTTTGACCAAGGGCGAAAAGTAAAGGTGTGGTAGTAATGGCCGTAAATACCTGTATGTTTTTGTTTTCTTTTCGTGATAAAGACGGCTTTAGAAATACCCGTGCGTTTCCACATCTCCATATTTGAGGGCTATCTCTACCCGTTTGACAGTGAATGCACCGTCATCTTCGGACTGGAACCCGATGCGGTTGTATCCCTGTTTGAGAACTTCGTCGGGTAGGATAAAGGCATATTCCTTTTCTTCTTTTTCCAGCCCTCGTTCCCTATCGTATAGGTGGGTGTAGGCCGGCATTTCTTTCTCAACGGCTTTTCCGTTTACCGTCAACCGGCAGGATGCCGGCCGACTGGTGCGGATGAATAGGATTGCTTCTTCCGGATATCCTTCCTCTACCGAATCGCCGATATAAAGATTGACTTCTTTCTCTTCTCCCTTGCCTATTTTTAGCGGGAGTGGAGAGTCCGGCTTTATATTATACTGGACAACCCCGTCAGACAGTGCATATATCTTATTCCTGCCTTTTAAAGTTTCCAACGATCCTAATTCCTGAAGCAGTTCCGGCATCATGACCCGGCAAACCTGGCCGCCGTCTTCCAGATACAGTTTCCCGTCATGTTCGGTATTGAGCGTGCCGAAATAATAATTGAACAGGTAGATCCCGTCTGCCCCCTGTGAGAGGATATGGGAACACATCCCCCTGTGCATGCCGTGTGACCAGAATTCCCGCGGGCGGTAGCCTCCGTCGTCGATCGAACTGTAGAACGGAATGTTGAGGTCTTTCCCCATTTCTTCCCTGAACTTGGCTACCGGCATGGCGGGATCGCCTCTCCAATGGACACCTGTACTGATAAAGTCCAGCAATCCGAGGCGTAGCCATTCGCGTATATCCAGTCCTTTCATCATGTTTTGCTCGACCGTCGGTGCCACACGTGCGGAGAGTAGGATCTTTCTGCCTTGTTTGGCTGAAATTTCATCTACTTTCTGACGGATGTCTTTCACCAACTGTGTCATCAGCGGTGCGTTCTGCGGCCCTGTGCCAGACTTGAAGTAAACGATAAAGCGCATGAAGTCGAGATCGTATCCGTCGATTATGTCGGCGTAATTTTCCAATTGCTCGGAAATAATCGCCAATTTGCGGTCGCGCACTTCCTTTATGGCAAAGTCAAAAGCCCCGCCGCTGTTATAACCTTGTGTCGTGTCGTTCAGCCAGTATTCCGGATGCTGAATCCAGAAATCGGTGTACCAGATCGGACAATGGGTAGTCGTATCATTGAAATGCAAGTCGTTCATCCGGTAAGTGATGAAGGCTTCCATCCCCTTCTCCTTTGCCCTTTTTAAGGTATAAGCGACCAAGTCCGTCCCCTCTTTTTCCAGGTTCAGATGGTTCCGGTAGTATTTTCGGAAAGAGTTGTATTGAGCTGTGTCGCAACCGCAATCCAACGTCCCGTCCAGGTCGTCTCCCATCACATGGCCGTATTTGGAACGAACATAGAAGAAATCGCTGCCGGAACACATCATATAGGTCGTGACCTGTGAGTTCGCCACCATATCGACACAGGAGTCCAAGTCGGCAAGCGTAAGCGGACGATATTTGAACCAGCGGTTTCCTAACAGGTCGGAACCATCGTTGTTATGAATGATCCGGAATGTCCGTTCGGGAGTCTTTTTTACATCGGGTGCACAGGCAAAGAAAGCCTGTGCACATAAAAGAATCGAGAGATAGTTAATTATAAGTGATTTCATGGTGTGTTGTGTGTTTATTCGACTAATGAGTACGGCTTTTCCTCTGCTGTGAACTGCCTTCTCTTATTGGGACTTGAAGTCATTTGAAAGACGAGTTCCCCTCCGTTCATGATGTCCTGATGGGTGATGTAGGCCTTTTTGTAAGGTTGACCGTTTAGGGTGACAGATTTGATGTAGCGGTTCTTGTCGCTGACCTTGTCTGCTCTGACTGTAAATGTTTTTCCGTTTTCCAGGTTTACCTGCATATAGGGCAGGTAAGGAGCTCCGATCACATACTGATCGGTTCCTGGGCATACCGGATAAAAGCCCATGGCTGAGAAGATGTACCAGGCGGACATCTGGCCGCAGTCGTCGTTGCCGCATAAACCGTCGATATTGTTGCGGTACATACGGTTCATGATTTCACGAATCCAGTATTGCGTTTTCCACGGTTCGGTAGTCCAGCTATATAAATAAGGGATATGGTGGCTCGGTTCGTTACCGTGGACATAAGTGCCGAGCAGGCCTTCTCGTGTCACATCTTCGGTCTGGGCGAAGAATTCATCCGGCAGATGCATGGTAAACAAGGAGTCCAGCTTGTTGATAAAACTGCGGTTTCCACCCATCAGGCGAATCAGATCGGACGGAGCCTGCGGAACATAGAAAGAGTAGTTCCAGGCATTTCCCTCGATAAAACCTTGTCCGTGTGTGCTGAGCAGATCGATCTCCTCTTTCCAGCTACCGTCTTTGTAACGCGGACAGGCAAAACCGAGACCGGGTTTGAACACGTTCCGGTAGTAGAGGGCACGTTTCTTGTAAGTATCGGCAATCTGTTTGTCTCCCAGCAAAAGGGCGGTGTGATAGACCGTCCAGTCTTCATAGGCATTCTCTAACGTGATGGAGGCGGAAGTGGGGGATTGGTCGAAAGGAACATATCCTAATTGTTTATACTCATCCGTATGATCATAATAAGGCACGTTTGAACTGCTGACCATCGCTTTGACTGCTTCTTGCTTGTCGATTGGCAAGCCTTTGGTGATGGCATCGGCCAGGACGGAAACCGAGTGATAGCCGATCATGCACCAGTTTTCGTTACCCATATGTGACCAGACCGGCAGCAGATGATGCACGCTTTGGCTGTAATGGGCGAGCATCGACTTTACAAGATCCGTACTGACATCCCGTTTGATGATGTTGAACAGCGGATGTAAAGCCCGGTACGTATCCCAGACTGAAAATACGGTATAGTTTGTAAAGCCCTCGGCCTGGTGGATGTTGTGGTCGATCCCTCGGTATTTCCCGTCTACATCCATATAAACGGACGGGTTGATCATCGTATGGTACAAAGATGTGTAAAGCATGGATAGCTGGTCGTTACTGCCCTCTGCATCGATGACGGACAGTGCGTTCTCCCATTTCCCATTCGTTTCCTGGCGGATCGTGTCAAACGATTTACCGGTAGCCTCTGCTTGCAGGTTCTTTACGGCTCCGTCTGTTCCGACAGCCGAAAGAGCCACTTTGATTTCGAGCGGAGCGCTTCCTTCTTTGAACTCGAAATAGGAAACAACTTTACGTCCTCCGATCTCCGGGAAGTTCTCTGCTGTATTGAAACGCCGGAAACCACCCGGATAGTTGACTTTTTCCCGGTCTGTATATCCGTAACGGGTGACCGGCTGGGAGAACGAGATGGCAAAATAGGTATAGTTTACGCGACTCCATCCGTTGGTAATGCGGTAGCCCGTAACCAAAGTGTCGTTTTCGACCCGGAGGTTTGCCCATAACACCTTGCCATCGTAATTGTAGATACCGTGGTTGAGGTCGAGTATCAGCTGTTTCTTCTGATCGGCCGGATAGGTGTATTTATGAATACCGGTCCGTTCGGTTGCTGTCAGTTGCACTTTGATCTGATCGTCGGTCAGCAACACTTCGTAGTAGCCTGGACGGGATATTTCGGTGTCGTGGCTGAATCGGGAACGATAGCCGCTGTCCGGATTATCAGCCGTACCAGGGTTGATCTGCAATTTTCCGGTGAAGGGCATCAGCAGAATATCACCGAGGTCGGAATGCCCCGTTCCGCTGAAGTGGGTATGGCTGAAGCCGACGATGGAACTGTCTTTATGTTGGTAGCCGGCACAGTATTCATACACGCGAGGCTGATAGACACCGTCGATGTTATGAGGAATGGTATCGGTATCAGGACTTACTTGTACGATACCAAACGGAGCGCAGGCGCCGGGAAATGTATGTCCCATCCCGTTTGTTCCGATGATCGGGTTTACCAGATCGGTCTTTTGTGCCATAATCGGCATGCTCATGTAGGCAAAGGCGACGATCAGTGATTTCATTAGTTTTTGCATATGTGTGTTTTTCTTATTTTCTAGGATGTCCAAAAGTAAGTAAAGTCGCAAATATGCAAATGTATTTTTTGTCGGATTTATTTAGATATTTGGCTAAATGGTGAAAAGCAACACTGGTCCTAACCGGCCTGTTTCCCTTGCGGACGCGATTTGCCTGTTACGGCCATCAGACTGACGATTGGGAAATAGATCAGTTTCCTCATGGCAATCACTGTTTTAATTCTTACGAAAATGCGTTTCCTGGTAAGAACAAAAAGGCCGCCTTTTTTTACAGAGGCGGCCTTTCGGATATATGGAATAAGTTTGTTATTACTTAACCAATGCAGCGAATTCGCTGTTAGTTGCATATTTTGCAAATTCCAGGTCGATAGCAGCTTCTTTAGCCATAGCCTTATCAGCAGCGATAGCAGCTTTCAGGTTGCTGATAACTGCGTTAGCGTCGTTTGTACGAGCAGCTACGATAGCTTTCAGGTAAGAAGTTGTAGCGTCGGGTTTAGCAACTGCGTTCAGAGTTTGAGAAGCTTTGCTGTAATCCTTAGTCAGGATCTGAGCCAAAGCAGCGTTGTTAGACTTAACTGAACCGAAAGAGTTAGCGGCCTTAGCCCATTCGCCCTGTTCCAGATACAGAACACCCAGAGCTTCGCCTAATTCAGCAACGCCTGCTGCGCTACCGAACAACTGTTGAGCCTTAGCCTGGTCACCCTTAGTCAGAGCGATCAAACCTAAGTTCATGTTAGCTTCCGGATTAGCTTTTACAGAGTTTGATTTGTTGAACATCTGTTCTGCCTTAGCCAGGTCGCCGGTACGGAATGCCATCATACCGATGTTGTTCCAAGTGCGGTAGCAGTTAGGATACAGTTCAGAAGCCTTTGTATAGATAGCCATCTTTTCTGCGTCGTTGTTAGTCAGAGTAGCAGCGTACAGAATTTCTTCGATGTTCAGTTCAGAAGGATTGCTCTTGGCTAATGCGCTGATTTCGTCATCAGACTTGCCGATGATTTCGATGTTGGCAGTCAAACGAGAACGACGAAGTTGCGGCAAGATTGTTTCTGCCAGATCAGAGTAAACAGCAGAGATATTCTTGATTTCTTTTTCTCTTGTTTCGGGATCCTGGTACATAGAGATAACTCTCAGTACGAGGTCTTTATCTTGCAAGTTAGATGCAGCTACCAATTCTTTGAAGCCTTCCCAGTCCTGAGCAGTGTAACGAGCGTCAACCGGAGCGTCAACCTTCATCTTCTTCAATTCTTTAGACAGGTATTTGCTTGTGTTGCCTTCACGTCTTTCAGCTAAGCCAGTGTTCAGTTTAACACCACCATCAGGAGAAGCGTAAGCAGAGATTTCGATTGCTACGTTCTGGTTAGGAGCTTCGTCTGCATTCTTAACAAGTTCTTTCCATTCTTTGATTGCGTCAGAGTTCAACTCTTGAGCACGCAGGTTAGCCTGTTGGATAAGGAACATGATGTTTGCGTCGTGAGCTTCTTTGATGATACGTTGGAATTTGTCTGCTGCAATAGCTGCATTAGCAGTAGCTGCGTCAGCCAGTTCGGATGTAGCGATCACACCTTCTCCGATTTTTACATCCGGCAATTTAACTGTCTTGTTCTTGATCTTTGCGTCGAAAGTCAGATACAATTCAGATTTCTTCATTTCCGGTTTGTAAGTGAAAGCAGATTTCATGGTTACGTTAGCACCTTCTTTCTGTGGGATAACTTGGTTGTTGCCCTTTACTTTTTCACCTTGGTAAGTGTAAGATGTTCCCCATGCTTCACCACCGGCATAACGAAGAACCGGAGTTACGGTTACAACAGCTTTTTTGTTGAACCATTTTGCAGGGAATGTGGCATTAATAGTCACAGGAACTTTGCCTCCGATGGCCTCAAGCGGCTGCGGTTCAGCTTTGATGTACTCTTCAGCTAACGGTTTCAACTTGTTTGAACAAGAAGAAAAAGTCAGAATTGCTGCCAATACGAGGAAAGGCATTAAATACTTTTTGTTCATAATTTGATGTAAGTTTAAAATGTTACTATGTTTATATATTCACTTTCAAATATCCCTTAGCCATCAAAGTGCAAAACTAAAGCATTTTTTTGTTATGAAGAGCAAACAAGAGATAAAATCTTTCCAATTAATACTTATTAATGAATCTTGTCTCCATTTTTTTCAGTCTGATGTCAAAACAGATAGGAAATGAATTCGGTGAATCCTTTCGGATTTTGTCTAACCCTTATTGTCAAATTTTAATCAAAACAGGGCTTTTTGAGTATAAAGTTTGTTATTGTAAACAATTTTCACGATATATATGCCGGCCGGGATCGAACCAATCGGCAAGGTCGTTTGTTGCCCGGTGATGGAATAATTGCGTATAGCCTTTCCTGTGAGCGAAACAAAGGTGAGGGAGGCCCGGCTGACGGGAACTGCAAAGTCGATGTGGATCGTATGCCGGTATCTGTCGACAGACAGGCTGACATCCGTTGCCGCTTCTATGTGCTCGTTGGCCGTTCCGCTTCCTTCGTTCGGATCCATTCCGTTGCAACTGCGAGCTGTTACTCCGATAGGATCGAGCCAGTATTTGAGCTGCTTGCTACTATCGGCCGGTTCGGACCAGCTTTTTTGTATGGAGAAAAAGAAGTCTTCGACCGGATTGAGACAGCTGGAAGCACCGCCTGTCAAGCCTCCGATGATCCGGTTGTCGCTATCAAAAAGGGGAGAACCGGACGAGCCTCCGGCTGTACATCCTGTCGCCCAACGGGCTACCTTCCAATGTGAATTTTCATTGAAGTCGGTAACCTGTATTTTATAGGTCGTCAGCTCTACGTTTCCTTCGGCGAGGTTAAGCCTCTTGAGCGATCCGCCCGGATGGTGGATACACGTATAAGGAGCTGTCCCCGCATCCAGAGCGTTCCAGCCGGCATAATAGGCTCGGTAATCGGCGGGTGGTGTGTCCTGCAATTCCAGTAATGCCATATCCGTTGATTCATTCACAGCCCGGAAATGGGCCGAAGCGATTGTCTGGTCAGTACGTCCAGGTTCAACCGGACTGCATTGGGGGCTGTTGTAATTGAAGTAACAGACAATATTGCCTGCCACCTCTTCATAATCTGGGTTTTTGATCTGGAACTGGTTATTCAAGCAATGCGAGGCTGTAAGGAGGTAAGGTTTTCCGTCGTTAGCCATGTTGTTGACAAGCGTTCCCGTGCAACCGGTCGTCCCGTTGATAATCATCAGGACTACGCTGCGTTCGATAGCGTCGTAACGGGTTGTCGAATCCTGGTAGCAGGCGATGACCGGCATACATCTGAAAGCCGCAAAGTCGGGCTGCGGTTCCGAGAGTCTGAGGTTTCGATAGCCGTGGTTCACCTCGCCGACCGCGAGTTTTCCAGGGAAAGCGGTTTTCGCCGGTTCTTGGTATTCGATGATCAACTCGTCTCCCAGGATCGGGGCCACGGGCAGAATACCACGTTCCGAATTGTTCAGGTGGTTGAACGAGCCCAAGACTTCCGATTGGTCGCTATTGTACAGGAATACGCGTGCGCCTTCGGGCAGATGGTATTTACTGAACATTATATTGAGGGAGAGCGCACCTTCGGAACGTATCCCGAGTCGCCAGACCTTTGTCCCGTCGGACAGGGTGAAATGGACTCCGGAATTCTCCGGCGTATAGTCTGTCACGAACTTATAGGCAAAGCGGAATCCATTCCGTAGGCCGGTCGCTTCTAGCGAGTCGAGCCGGAGCTGTTCCGCCAGGTCGAATGGGGGCATTGTAATAAACATATCCTCTGTCAGGCTTTTTGTGGCCGTGAGAGGGAGTGGCTGTCCTCCGTGACTGATCTGTGCCTTGACGGAAACACCGAGAAACAGGCATAATCCGAAATATATTATAATAATAAGATGCTTTGCCATAATAGCGACAAATATACGATTTTAGGAAAATAATCAGCTATTTCAGATTCATTTTAAAATTGCTCCTGATATTTGTCCTGTCAAAAGATTAGACAGATAAAAAGTAGAACTATAAAAGATGAATGAAATGAAGAAAATTTTAGCACTGTTAGTTTGCCTGCTTACCATAAGTACGGGCGTTTGCGCGGACGATGACCGTCCGGTTCGTTTCGACCAGCTGCCCGCTAAGGCACAGGCATATGTAAAGAAATATTTCCCACAGGAAAAGGTGGCGCTGGCAAAGATGGAAAAGGATTTTTTCGACAAGAAGTATGAAGTGATTTTTGCCAACAGCAGCAAAGTGGAGTTCTTTAAGGACGGAACTTGGAAAGAAGTGGATTGCAAGTATTCCACTGTTCCCGAAGCTGTCATTCCCGAAGCCATCCTACGCTATGTAAAGGCTACTTATCCCGATCATAAGGTCGTTAAGATCGAAAAGGAAGACCGGGGGTATGAGGCGAAACTTGCCAACGGTATGAAGCTGGAGTTTGACAATAAGTTTAACTTGATAGATATAGACAATTAATTAAGAACCGATTTTAAATAGAAATGGTATGATAAAAAATGTATTTTTACTTGCGGCACTATCTCTGTGCCTGTTCCAAAGTTGTGACAATGATGATAACGAACCGGTTCCCGGTTATGTGAGCGCCGAAACCAAAGCTGCTTTTGACGAAAAATATCCTGCGGCAAAAGATGTGGAGTGGGAGACGCGTAACGATTATTTGATTGTGGATTTCAAACAAGATAAGGTAGAGAAGGAAGCTTGGTTCGACAATAGCGGAACTTGGTATATGACGGAAACGGATATCCCTTTTGCACAGCTTCCCGATGCGGTGAAGACTGCTTTCCAGCAAGGCGAATATTCGACTTGGAAAGTGGACGATGTGGATATGATCGAACGCCGGGATGTCGAGACCGTCTATGTGATCGAGACGGAACAGGGCAATAGTGAGGTGGATCTTTATTATTCTCCGGACGGTATCTTGGTGAAAACCGTTCTCGATGCGGGTGGGAACGATGGATATGAAGATTTCATCCCGTCACAGCCTTCCTCTTCCGTAGATGCTTATGTCAAAGAACATTATCCTTCTGCCCGTATCTTGGATATCGACCGGGAAAAAGGTGTTACGGAAGTTGAAATATTGGATGGAACAGTTTGCCGCGAACTCCTGTTCGACGATGGAGGCGCTTGGATGCAGACTAAAACGGAACTTCGTATTACAGCGCTGCCGGACGCGGTAATGGCTGCTATCAAGGCTTCGCAATATGCAACCTATAGGATCGACGATGCTGATTTCATCGAGACTCTGACTGGCGAATGGTATCTCGTTGAACTAGAATCCGGCAAGCAGGAAGTGAAACTTCGCATAGACGCTACCGGAAAGATATTGTAGAAACCTACCGTTATCGCTTTCAGGTTCGTGAGAGAAAATTGGACATGGTATCCGGTATATCGGAGATAATCCGGCTTTGTTTTCCAGCCACCAAACAGGTGATAGCCCGTTCCCATGTCCAAAACTTAGTATTTGCAGTCGTGTAGGAGATGTGCAGTAGCATCCAAGGTAATTAGTGCTTCGGAGAAACGGACGCATGTTGCTTAATCCAATTCCAGCCTGATGACCGTTCCGTATGAAGGGACATTTTTGAATGCTTCTTTCAAGTCATATTCTCCGGCATAGACACGGGCACAGGTCAAGACTCCGCCATGTGCGAAAATGCATACTTTCTGCAGGCCACTTTCTCTTATTTCATTTAGGAAATGACTGACACGGTTATATTGATCTTGCAAGGATTCGCCCGAAGGAGCCGGAACGTTGATCCAGTCGTTGAACCAGGCTTCCGATCGAGGATCGGAGGATAGTTCATCCCAAGATTTCATTTCCCATTCCCCGAAGCTGATTTCCTTAATGCGGTCTTCCTTTTCTGCGTCTGGGTAGCCGCAATAGGTGGCGAGGCGGGTACAGCGTGTAAGCGGGCTGCTCCACACTTTGTCGAATGTATGGCCGGATAAGTTTTTTTTTACGGCTTCGGCTTCATCTTCGAATGAAGGACGAAGGGGAACATCGGTTTGTCCGTATGCATAGCCGGCGGGAATGTCGACGGATGTATGTCTGACCAGATAAATTTCCATGTAATATATGTTTTATATGATTGTCGTATAAATAACGGCTATCCCTAAATAGAAACTCAGTTCGCAAAGCAAAAATGTTGCTCCGCAGCAGTCACCTGTATAGCCTTGTATTTTCTTTTTCATTAGAGAGGTGAGAAAATAAAAGACAAGAACAGGCAGTAGACCTGCCAGGAGATAAACGGGTTCCGGCAGCCAGAACATCGGAATCAGAGCGGAGAAAAGGCAACATGTATATTCACTTGTAGTCATCCGGCTGTAGACCGTTTTGTTTTTGGCCTCTTCTTCCTTGCGTGCGTAGGGAAGCCTATTGATGATCATTCCGGCAACTCCTTTGGAAAAAGGATCGCCTGCCAGTATCGCACTTCCGGCAAGAGTCAGTGGCAGGCTGCTCAACAATGTATATAGAAGTGCAAAATAAAGAATCAACCCGATCACCCCGTAGCTTCCTATATGTGAGTCTTTCATAATTGAAAGGATACGTTCGCGCGAAGTCCCTCCCCCGAAGCCGTCGAAAAAGTCGGCAAGTCCGTCTTCATGTAGGCAACCGGTTATCAGCAGCCGGGTGACGATTGCCAATAGTACGGCAACACTTGCCGGCAGTATCAGTGAAGCTGTGTAAAGTACGATTACGGAAAGCCCGGCTGTGAGCCAGCCGACTAACGCCCAGCGGCTGACTACATTCTTGAAATATTCCGAAGGAACTTCAGCCAGTCGCCAGAATGGTAGCCGGGTGAAAAATATAAAGGCGGCAAGGATACGGAGCATGGATTGGAAATTAATAATTAAAAAGGAGTTAGAAATATTTGGTGATGGAGGCTTGCTGGAAGCTGTGCATCTCGTTGATCATGCGGATTGCCGAGTCCACAATCGGATAGGCGCATACGGAGCCGGAACCTTCACCCAGGCGTAAGCCGAGATTTAGCAACGGCTTGGCTTGTAGGATATCCAGTACACGTTTGTGTCCGGCCTCGTCTCCGCAGTGTCCGAATATGCAGTAGGGAAGCATTTCCGGATACAAGTGTGAAGCAGCCAGTACGCAGTTTGTCATGATAAAGCCATCTACCAGAATAACCATCTTCAATTCTGCCGCGCGGAGCATGCCTCCCACAGCCATCACCATCTCGTAGCCGCCGAAATAGCGGATTACATCCAACGTGCTGTTGTCTCCCTTGTAGTTCTCGAGTGCCTTTCTTAAGACATTATATTTATGTTTGACCCCTTCGTTATTCAAGCCGCTTCCGGCGCCTACGCAATCGATCAGCGGGATTCCCGTCAAGCAAGTCATCCACATACTTGATGCAGCGGTGTTTCCGATTCCCATCTCACCAAAACTGATCACGTTGCTCCCTTTGTCGTAGCAATCTGTGACAATGTCGGCTCCATATTGGATTGCCAATTCCATTTCGTCTTGTGTCATGGCCGCTTCATACAGGAAGTTACGGGTCCCTTTCCTGATTTTCCGGTTGATCAACTCTGGGATGGCAGGGAAATCGAAATCCACACCTCCGTCGACGATCTTGATTTCGAAGCCATGCTGGCGTGAAAGGAAACAGATGCCTGCTCCCCCGTTCAGGAAGTTATGTATCACCTGGCGTGTTACTTCTTTGGGGGATTTGCTGACGCCTTCATCGGCGATTCCGTGGTCGGATGCGTATATAACGTTGACCGGATGATGGAGCACCGGGGATAATGTTTGCTGGATCAGACCGATTTGGAGTGCAATTTCTTCAAGTGTACCCAGTGACCCTTTGGGTTTCGTCAGATTATCGATTTTGTCCTGCAGGGCTGTGGTGATAGCGGTGTCAGGTTTTTGAATGTTGAAAGAGATCATGGTATAGTGTTTTTATTATTTTACCTTCATGGGAATACCGCTCACCATGAAGACAACTTCGTCGGCACGGGATGCGATGTATTGGTTTAACCACCCTTGCAGGTCCGTGAACCGGCGTTGGACCGCATCGGGAGAAACGCCGCCTAATCCGATTTCGTTTGTGACGAAGATCAGGTAGGCATCCTGCTCTGTAAATTTATTAAATTCTTCTTTTAACTCGGCCAAGGAACGGTTCGTGTCACCTTCATTGTCGAAGAAAAAGTTCGTTCCCCAAAGAGTAACACAATCGATAACGACCACATGGCCGTTCAGATCGTGGCGGCTCAGGTATTTTTCTTCTTCGATATTCGTCCATTCCGGTCCCCGGTCGGCCTGATGGCGAAGTACACGCTCGCGGAACTCCTCGTCCCAGACACGTGATGTCGCCAGGTAAACCGGATTAGCTGTCAGTGACAAAGCAAGTTTTTGCGCATATCCGCTTTTTCCGGAACGTTGGCCGCCTGTCACTAAAACGATATGCTTTTTTCCCATTGTCTTATTCTCCTTTCGGTTTATTGCGGGCGGCAGCGCGTTTTGCCTTGTTGAGCGGGTTGTTCTTGCTTGTCTTGCGCAACGCTGCCGATTTTGGAGAAGAAGCCAAGCGTTGTGCAACGGCCGACCGTCCTAATGATTTGCCGAATTTGGGGCGCAAAGCTTCTTTCAGCATCTCTTTGTCGATGCCAGTCACCTTTGTTTCTTTTTTCGTGCTTTCTCCATTGCGTGCAGCATGGCGGGCGGCTGCGTATTTATTGTATTTTACATATTTGCCGGGGCGTAGGCCTTTTGAACCGGCTGCTGGAGAAGTTGCCTTCTTTTCGGAAGTCGCCGTAGACGAGGGCTTTGTCTTCTTCGCCTTTTTTTCTTGTCCGGCAAGTTCCAACTCTTGGATATTGATCCGTGCGGAAGATGTTTGTTTGCCCGTATGCTTTCCGATTCTAACTTGTATATCATCCAGCATGACGATATCGGCTTCGGTTACTTTCTGCCCGATATGAGGCAGGCTGCCGTTTACGGTGACACGTCCTTCTTCGATGAATTTGTCCGCTTCCCTGCGTGAACAAAGGCCGGAATCACTGATGAGCTTATTTAATCTTACTTCCATTTTGTACGTCTTTATTTAGTGGATAATTATTGATATTAAACAAACAATAAGCCCCATGAGAAGTTCGGCATTACTGTTTGTTTTGATGGCAATCAACATGTCTTCTGTTGTGAAAGTCCGTTCGTTGATCCCGATATAAGGCTTTTCTACCGGCTTCCCGAAATAATCGTGGGTTCCTCCGAAACGGCAATTCAATATAGCGGCAAGGGCAGATTCCGGATAGCCTGAGTTCGGGCTGGCATGAGCCGGACCGAAGCGCTTAACGAAATCCGTTTTGTTCAAGTTGCCGGAAACAGCCAGCATCAACCATGCTGTCAACCGGGCAGGGATATAATTGGCAAGATCGTCGAGCCTTGCGGCAATCTGCCCGAATTCTAAGTAACGTTCGTTTTTGTAGCCGATCATCGAATCGAGCGTATTCACCATTTTGTAAGCCATCATGCCGGGAAGTCCGAGCAGGGCAAACCAAAACATGGGAGCTATCACTCCGTCGCTCAGGTTTTCCGCGAGCGTTTCGAGAGCGGCGGCCCGTATCTCTTGTGGGGAGAGACGGGAAGTGTCGCGGCCTACGATCCGCCCGACCTGTTTGCGTCCTTCTTCCGTGCTGCGGTCTACTGCTTCGAAAACGGCTTTCACTTCTTTGACCAGCGTTTTTCCCGCCAGGCAGTAAAAGACGCCTATCCCGGATAGAATAGATGCTACTATCGGGTGAAAGTATCCGGCAAGCGCCAGTATCCGTTCGCAGAGCAAATACGTTCCGGCAACCAGTATGAGTGCCATGACGCCTCCTTTGACAGTCCGGTCGTTTCCTTTGTTCAGCGTCTTCTCTCCTAAAGAAATCACTTTGCCGAAACCAACAACCGGATGTGGCCATCCTTCAGGATCACCCAACAAGCGGTCTGCCAGCCATCCGCCGATGAACGGGAAGGCTTTTGCCATATAAAACGATTGATGGAACCAATAATACATAATAGTGGCAAAGGTAAAAATATAATTTCAGTTATGGAATCCATCGCCTATATTCCTTATGATTTATCGAGGTAAAATTGAAGGAGGAAGATATGCTCTTCACCCTGATACCGGTAGGAGATGTGCAACCCGTATTGACGACAAATCGCTTCGGCTATGGCGAGGCCGAGTCCGGTCGATTCCTTTTTCTTGCTCCCCTGGTAGAAACGTTCGAAGATATGCTCGCTGTCGAGAGGTACGGTTTGCCCTGTGTTGGCGATAGTCAGCGAGTCTGCCTGGATCGTGACACGGACGTGTCCTTTTTCCTTGTTATGGATAAAAGCGTTTTTCAGCAGGTTGGAGATGAGTGACTCCGCCAGTGTCTCGTTCATCGTTATCTTCAGTAGGCCCTGTTCCTCCAGTGAGATCTGGGCTTTGTAGTGGCTGAATATCTCTTTGTAATCATCTAACAGCCGTTTGACGATGCTGTTGATTTCGACCGGACGGCTGTCGGTGAATTGTCCGTTGTCGATCCGGGAGAGAAACAGCAGGGATTTATTCAGCCGGACGATGTAGTTCAGTGTATGCTTGGTCTTGAACAGTTCTTCCATTTGTTCCTCCGTCAGTTCCGTATTGTCGAGCAGCCATTCGATACGGTTGTTGCAAACGGCAAGTGGTGTTTGAAGTTCGTGCGATGCATTGCCGATAAATTGCTTCTGCTGTTTGAATAGTTGTTCCGAGCGTTCGACGGCTTGGGCTGCTGCTTCGTTCAACCTGCGGAATTCCGGAATACGGGTGTCGTTGGGAACAGGTCCGTGCTGTTTGCCCGGCAAATAACTGTCCAGCCAGTTCAGTAGCGCGTACAACGGGCGCAGGCTCCGATAGAACACCCAAATGCAGACCGTAAGCAGGGTGACCAGTAAAACAATATAAAGAAAGAGAATCCAGTTGGCGACGGCCTCACGTAAATCTTCTTTTTCAAAAGAGGGAGTCGAGACTTCCAGTAGGAAATAATTGTCATCTTTATCGGCGAAGATGGTCCGCAGCACACGTGCCGGTTCAGTCTCTTCCTTTTCCTTTATATATATGTCGGCATCGTAGTATTCGATCGCTGGGTATTGTCTGGCTTCTTCCCTTGTTATGGGACGGATGGAATAGCTGTTGTTACTCCCGTCGTTTTTCGAAGGAAGCTCTTTGCCGGCAAGTGAGCGGATGATGATTGTTTCGGAGTAGTCTTCCAATGCGTCATCTACTTCGTCGTTGATCTCGTCGATCATGGTGAAGTAAAAGAAAACCGTCCATACCGTCAGGACGGCCAGCAATGCCAGGGACAGGCGGATCAATATGCGGTAAATTAGTTTCATGTCTGTCGTGCCTTACTCCTCTTCGTTGATGACTAGTTTATATCCGAAGCCGTAGATGGAGCGGATTTCAATTGTTGCACCCGCCTTCTTTAGTTGTTGCCGCAAATTTTTGACCTGTGCATAGACGAAATGGAAACTGTCCGCCTGGTCGATATGGTCGCCCCAGACGGCTTCGGCCAGTACGGCCTTGTCGATGATATGGTTCGGGCGGTTGGCAAAATAGAACAGAATGTCATATTCTTTCTTGAGAAGTTCCAGCTCCTTGTCGCCAACGAATACCCGGAAACTATCCGGTTCGATCCGTAGGTTTCCCAATCGGAGGGAGCGCGAACCGTCGCCGCGCTGTCGTCTCAGTACGCTTTTGATCCGGGCGTTTAACTCGGCCAGGTGGAAGGGTTTCGGAAGGTAGTCGTCCGCTCCCTGTTCCAGCCCCAAGACCTTGTCCTCGATGGAGTCGCGGGCTGAGATGATGATGACGCTTTCCCGCTTCTGCTGCTCCTTGAGCATTTCCAACAGCTTCAGGCCGTTCCCGTCCGGCAACATGATGTCGAGCAGGATGCAGTCGTAGCTGTAGTCCGCTATTTTTAGGCTCGCTTCGTGGAAGGTACTCGCTGTTTCCACTACATATCGCTCTTTTACCAGTGTTTTTTGCATCAGTTCCCTGAGCGAAGGTTCGTCTTCAACTATTAATATCTTCATAAATATCACCTTATCTGTTTCCAAAGATACGAAGTGAATTTAAAATAAACTTGAAATGATCATTTTAAAAAGGCAAACAACTGTCGAATCTCATGATTTTTAATTAAGTTTGCCAGTCCGTTCAAGGATACGATTTTAAAACCAATATTATAAATTAAAATACAAACGCTATGGCAACAACTCCTTTCAAGTATCAGGCTCCGTTTCCATTGGGTCCGGATACAACAGAGTATTATCTGCTTACAAAAGATTATGTTTCGGTTTCTGAGTTCGAAGGAACCCCGGTTCTGAAAGTAGCGAAAGAAGGTCTTACGGCAATGGCTAATGCTGCTTTCCGTGATGTCTCCTTTATGCTTCGCCGCTCGCATAACGAACAGGTAGCTAAGATCCTGAGCGATCCGGAAGCAAGTGATAACGATAAATATGTAGCGTTGACTTTCCTGCGTAACGCAGAAGTTGCTGCTAAGGGTGTACTTCCTTTCTGCCAGGATACCGGTACGGCTATCATCCACGGTGAAAAGGGACAGCAGGTGTGGACCGGCTACTGCGACGAAGAGGCGCTTTCGTTGGGTGTCTATAAAACCTATACGGAAGAAAACCTGCGCTATTCGCAGAATGCTCCCTTGAATATGTACGACGAAGTGAACACCAAATGTAATCTGCCGGCTCAGATCGACATCGAAGCTACGGAAGGTATGGAATATAAGTTCCTGTGCGTGACAAAGGGTGGCGGTTCTGCTAACAAGACTTATCTGTACCAGGAAACGAAGGCAATCCTGAACCCGGGCACTTTGGTTCCGTTCATCATTGAAAAGATCAAGACATTAGGTACGGCCGCTTGTCCTCCTTATCATATTGCAGTGGTTATCGGCGGTACTTCGGCCGAAAAGAACTTGCTGACGGTGAAGTTGGCTTCTACACATTATTATGATGAATTGCCAACGACCGGTAACGAGTATGGCCGCGCTTTCCGGGATATAGAACTGGAAAAAGAAGTGCTGGCTGAAGTACACAATATCGGTTTGGGTGCACAGTTCGGAGGAAAGTATCTGGCACATGATATCCGTATCATCCGCCTGCCGCGCCACGGTGCTTCCTGTCCGGTCGGTTTGGGTGTCAGTTGTTCGGCTGACCGTAACGTGAAGTGTAAGATCAATAAAGACGGTATCTGGATTGAGAAGTTGGACAGCCATCCGGGCGAACTGATTCCGGCTGAACTGCGCGAGGCAGGTGAAGGCGATGCTGTCAAGATCAACCTGAACCAGCCGATGGCCGAAATCTTGAAAGAATTGGATAAATATCCGGTAGCTACCCGTCTGTCTCTGAACGGTACGATCATCGTAGGCCGTGATATCGCTCACGCCAAGCTGAAAGAACGCTTGGACCGCGGTGAAGACCTGCCTCAGTATATCAAGGATCATCCTATCTATTATGCTGGTCCGGCCAAGACTCCGACTGGTATGGCTTGCGGTTCCATGGGCCCGACGACTGCCGGTCGTATGGACTCGTATGTCGGTTTGTTCCAGAGCCACGGTGGCAGCATGGTTATGTTGGCGAAAGGTAACCGTAGCCAGCAGGTGACGGATGCTTGCCAGAAATATGGCGGTTTCTATTTAGGCAGTATCGGTGGTCCGGCTGCTATTTTGGCTCAGAACAACATCAAGAGCATCGAATGTGTGGAATATCCTGAATTGGGCATGGAAGCAATCTGGAAGATCGAAGTAGAAGACTTCCCTGCATTCATTCTGGTAGACAACAAGGGTAACGATTTCTTCAAACAGATCAAACCGCGTTGCACTTGTGGTAAATAAGACGTGCTTTACGTTCATATAAAAGGGAGGGAATGATTTTTTCATTCCCTCTTTTTTATTGAGATGTTTACAGCTTCCGTAGCTGGTAATACAGAAATGGACAGGTGGGTCAAACTTGTCCGGTTGGCGTTTGTCCGGAAGCGATGCTTGTTCTTTCCAAAAGGATATAGGCTTGCTTGGAATAGGCTATACCCTTTTTGTTTGTAGCCTATATCCTTTTTCCGGATAGGTTATAGGCTATTTTGATTAAATGTTGCGGATGGTTATTGCTTTTTCATTCACCTTGTTTTTCTGACTGTATGGATGGGGGGCAATGAAAAGCGAGGTGAAGCTGAAATCCCAGGGTGAAGGTGGAAAAAGATAGTGCCTTCACCCTGGGAATGTTTGAAATATATGGCATAGAGATAAGAGGTGAAGGATAAAAGGAAAGTTGCGTATAAAAAATAACTCCCGTCCCTCAAAATATGGGGCGGGAGTTGTTTAGAAATTATACACGTATGTGTTTTACCGATTCTTAATCCTGGCGTTCGCGGCGAGGACCACGGTCTCCACGATCCTGACGGGGACCACGATCTCCACGTTCCGGTCTCGGACCACGTTCGGATCTCGGCGGACGTTCTTCGTAACCTTCCGGTTTCGGTAGCAGTACTTTGTGAGATAATTTGAATTTGCCTGTCTTGGCGTCGATGTCTACCAACTTGACGCTGATAGTATCACCTTCTTTCAGACCGGCCTGTTCAACTGTTTCCAAACGTTTCCAGTCGATTTCAGAAATATGGAGCAAGCCGTCTTTGCCTGGCATGAATTCAACGAATGCACCGTAAGGCATGATAGAAGAAATCTTTCCTTCGTAGATTTCGCCGATTTCAGGAACGGCAACGATACCTTTGATAGCGCGGATAGCGGCATCGATTGTCGCTTTATTCGTTCCGGAGATTTCGATTTTACCCACTCCGTCTTCTTCTTCAATAGCAATAACAGCACCTGTCTTTTCCTGAATACCCTGGATAATCTTACCACCCGGGCCAATTACTGCACCGATAAATTCTTTGCCGATTGTCATTGTTTCGATTCTCGGAGCGTGAGGCTTCAGATCAGAACGAACTTCAGGCTGGGCTTCCATGATCTTGCCCAAGATGTGCATGCGGCCTTCTTTTGCCTGTGCCAATGCGTTTTCAAGAATTTCGTATGACAGACCGTCTACCTTGATATCCATCTGAGTGGCAGTGATACCGTCTTTTGTACCTGTCACCTTGAAGTCCATGTCGCCTAAGTGGTCTTCATCTCCCAGGATATCGGATAGGATAGCGTAGTTCTGACCTTTGTTTTCGGAGATCAGACCCATTGCGATACCGGACACAGGCTTCTTCATCGGAACACCTGCGTCTCTCAACGCCAGCGTACCTGCACATACGGTTGCCATTGAAGAAGAACCGTTGGACTCTAATATGTCAGAGATCACACGTACTACGTAAGGATAGTCTGTTGGGATCATCCGTTTCAATGCACGGTGAGCCAGGTTTCCGTGACCGATTTCACGACGACCCACACCGCGGGAAGCTTTTGCTTCGCCAGTAGAGAATGGTGGGAAGTTATAATGTAACAGGAAACGTTCTTTTCCGTGATTCAGTACATCGTCGATCATTTTTTCATCGGCTTTTGTACCTAAGGTGACAGTCGAAAGTGACTGTGTTTCACCACGTGTGAAAATAGCAGAACCGTGAGGGCCGGGCAGACAGTCTGTTTCGATCCAGATCGGACGGATTTCAGTAGTCTTACGGCCATCCAGGCGTTTTCCTTCGTCCAGAATAGCACGGCGCATCGCTTCTTTTTCTACATCGTGGTAATAACGGCCGATCATTTCAACCTTCTCGTCTGTCAATTCTTCTTCAGAGAATTGAGCTTTATATTCTTCGACAACTGCTTCGAATGCTTCGGCACGCTGATGTTTGTCGGTACCGGAGGTTGCAACAGCGTATGCTTTTGCATAACATTTTTCGTGTACATCTTTGCGCAGTTCGTCGTCGTTGATTTCGTGGCAGTATTCGCGTTTAACCAGTTTGCCGCAAGCTTCGGACAGTTCAAGCTGTGCCTGGCACTGTATTTTGATTGCTTCGTGTGCTACTTTGATCGCTTCCAGCATTTCTGATTCTTGAACTTCGTCCATTTCGCCTTCCACCATCATGATGTTGTCAAGCGTAGCACCCACCATAATATCAATATCTGCTTTTTCCAATTCAGAGAACGTAGGGTTGACTACATACTTACCATCGATACGTGCGACGCGGCATTCAGAGATCGGTCCGTTGAAAGGAATATCCGATACAGCCAATGCGGCGGAAGCAGCCAATCCGGCCAGTGCATCCGGCATGTCTTCACCGTCTGCGGAGAATAATATAACGTTTACATATACTTCGGCATGGTAATTGTCCGGGAAAAGAGGACGGAGGGCACGGTCGACCAAACGAGAAGTCAGGATTTCGTAGTCGGAAGCTTTACCTTCTCTTTTTGTAAAACCACCAGGAAAACGGCCAAATGCCGAGAATTTTTCTTTGTACTCTACTTGTAACGGCATGAAGTCAACACCCGGGTTTGCATCTTTAGCGGCGCAAACAGTAGCCAGCAACACGGTGTTGCCCATACGTACGGTAACTGCACCGTCCGCCTGTTTTGCCAATTTCCCGGTTTCGATGGTGATGGTTCTTCCATCAGCCAATTCGATCGTCTTGTTAATTGGATTAAGCATAATCTTTTTCTTATTTTTCTATCTGTAAAATTGGTGCAAATGTAATGAAAGTTTATCTGTAAACGTGTGAAAATGAAAATAAAAAACATGAGAAAAGCTCTTTTTTATAAAAATAGCAGGAAGATTTAGCGAATAATGGTGCCACAATTGTAAATTAATGTATATTTGCAGCGGATTAAAACAAGAAGTAAAGATATGATGAAACAAATATCCACACGACTGTTGACTGTTTTAGGACTGTGCATGTTCTTTTTCTCAGCTTGTAACAACTCCTCGGATTTCATTGTGAAGGGAGTCGTGGCAGGGGCTGACGGTCAGCTTATGTATTTAGAAAATGTCGGAATCTCTAATGTGGTGACACTCGATTCCATCAAGCTGGCTCCTGGCGGGAAGTTCAAGTTTACGGAAAAGCGTCCTGAGTATCCGGACTTTTATCGTTTGCGTCTGAATAACCAGTTGATCAATTTTGCGGTTGATTCAACCGAAACCATATCTTTCGTTGCTGATGCTGGTACTTTCGCAACTTCCTATTCTGTAGAAGGATCTGAAAACTCAAAGGCGATAAAGGCGATCACCTTGGCTCAACTGGATGCAAACCAGGCTATCAGCCGCTTGAGGAAGGAATATGAAGATAAAATGATTTCAGATACGACCTACCGTATGAAGGTTTTGGCTGCTGCCGATGCCTATAAAGAAGTCGCCCGGAAATATATTTATTCGGCGCCGATGTCCACAGCCGCCTATTTCGCTTTGTTCCAGCAGATCGATGGTTTGTTGTTCTTTGATTTGTATGACAGGAAAGATGTCAAGGCATATGGAGCGGTTGCGACCAGCTACAATCATACTTATCCGGAAAGTCCGCGTTCGAAGCATTTGTACAATCTGACATTGCAATCCATGAAGGTCTTGCGTGCGCAACGTCCTGTCGATTACAGCAATGTGGAAACAAAAGAAATTTCATTCCTTGATATCGAATTGCCGGATGTTCGGGGTGAAGTGGTAAAACTGTCTACGGTTGCTCCCGGCAAGGTGGTGTTGATAAACTTTACGGCTTATCAGACGGAATGGTCGCCGGCTTTGAATATGGCATTGGGTGAATTGTACACAAAATACCATGACCAAGAACTTGAAATTTATCAGGTGTCGTTGGATAGTGATTTCCATTTTTGGAGAAACGGGGCCTCTAATTTGCCGTGGGTTACTGTCCACGATCCGCAGTCTGTTTATTCGCAGGTGGCAGGTTTGTACAATGTAAAACAATTGCCCGCTCTTTTCATCCTCGATCGCAAAGGAAACTTGGTTAAGCGTGTCGAAGACGTGAAGAAACTGGAAGCAGACGTAAAAGCAGTACTTTGATTTGTGAATTATAATTTATACGTTGATGAAATCATAACTCATAGGTCCTAACATGTTGTAAAGCACTTCAAAAGGATTTGCGTTCTTAAAAAAGATCGTTTATCTTTGCAAAGTCTAAAAATACAGAGAAAGAGGAGTTCCGGCCAAGCAGTTGGTCGGGATTCTTTTTTTATTATGCAATAATCAATAATAACATTTTAAATAAATAGGAGGATTTAGTATGGCAGTGAGCTATATGACGAAAGATGGCTATGATAAGATTTTAGCTGAAATCAATTATCTGGAAACAGTGAAACGTCCGGAAATATCTGCCCAGATTGCAGAGGCCCGTGACAAAGGTGATTTGTCTGAAAATGCTGAGTATGACGCAGCAAAGGAAGCACAGGGCATAATGGAAGCAAAGCTTTCCCAGTTGAAGGGCTTGATTTCAAATGCCCGCCTGATAGACGAAACCCGTGTTCAAACAGATGAAGTCCAGATCCTGAACAAGGTTAAGATCAAGAACACAAAGAACAATGCAGTCATGACGTATACTCTGGTCTCAGATTCGGAAGCAAACCTGAAAGAAGGCAAGATTGCGGTCAGTACTCCGATTGCGCAGGGGCTGATGGGAAAAAAGGTCGGTGACATTGTGGAAATCAAAGTCCCATCCGGCATGATGAGCTTTGAAATTATGGATATATCGATTTAATAATATAACATTATGGCATCAATATTCAGTAGAATTGTGGCAGGTGAGATCCCTTGTCATAAAGTGGCGGAAAACGAAGAATTCTTTGCTTTTCTGGACATTAATCCGGTTGCTGTCGGTCATACGTTGGTGATTCCGAAAAAAGAAATCGATTATATTTTCGACATAGAAGATCCCATGCTTGGACGTATGATGGCATTTGCCAAACGGGTGGCTCGTGCACAAGAAGCTGTTATACCTTGCAAACGGGTAGGTTTGGCAGTTATGGGACTGGAAGTTCCTCATGCGCATATTCATTTAATTCCGATCCAGAAGGAGTCTGATATGTATTTTGGCGGAAAGAAAATGGAGGTTACTCAGGACGTGCTCGCAGACACCGCTGCACGGATAAGAAATGCCTTTAAATAAATGAGGTAAAGTCTTTTTTGGTAAAAAACTTTATGTATATTTGTAACCGCTTCTTCCTCTGTATGACAATATTGAGAGGAAGAAAGCGGTTTTTTATAAAGATTCATTAGTGGTTTTTACTCATAAATTTGTTAACCTTAGAAGAAAGGCCCCCCTTGTGAAAGGACGGCCTTCTTTTTTTAACACACAATTATTGTTATACGCAATTTTATTTGGGGTTTTTAATCAACTTTGGTTATGGAACCGCTCCCGATAATGCTCTTTTCCTTTATGTTCGGATTTCCTTTGTATCGGATAGTCCCGCTCCCGGCTATTTTGGTGGATATTGCCTTGTTTGCGGTGATTTCGATATGGGTGCTTCCGGCCGCTTTGCAAGTAAGTTCTTCTGTCTCTAGACCAAACGCTTTGATCTTGCTGCTACCGGCGCTTTTAATATTCATCTTTTCTGTTTTACCGCTTAGAGAGACAGTGCCGCTACCCGCGATTTCGCAATCTAAACGGGTG
Source organism: Parabacteroides sp. MSK.9.14 (assembly GCF_019041495.1). NCBI lineage: Bacteria > Pseudomonadati > Bacteroidota > Bacteroidia > Bacteroidales > Tannerellaceae > Parabacteroides > Parabacteroides sp. MSK.9.14. The sequence goes on along the minus strand of NZ_JAHPXO010000019.1, from coordinate 12,972 downwards.
ATGGCAATGGAATCGGCTTTTATAGTTCCTCCTCCTGCAAATCTAATTTCCAGTTTTTTGCCGTTGAGACCTTTGCCTAAATCACAATTGCCTCCGCCTGCCATTTTGAACTCTTTCAGTGCAGTCGAGTTGGTTATCACGATAAAGCGGGTGGGGTTGATTCCGGTATGCCTATTTTTGGGGCGGACAACCAACACTTTGCTATCGGTATTGATATCCAGAAGATCCATGATATTTTGGTCTGTCTCGACTTTCAGATAGGGAACGTCATCCGATTGCATATATTTGAAGTCGACGTTTTCTCCCTCGATTTGTATCTCGTCGTAATCCTTTATCGGGATTTCCTTGCTTACGACATTGCCGTCACCGGAAACCTTGTTTATATGGCAGGAGCATAAAAGCCCTGCCATGAGTATGAGTACCAGTATGAATGAATATGATTTTTTCATGATTCTGTTGTTTTTATAGATTATATATTGAAGAAATTGTACCAGGGTAATGTGCTCCATCCGTTTATTCCGGTCTGGTAGAAGTAGATGACGCACAGCACTACGGATACTAACCATAAGATCAGCAACGTCCATTTAGCCGTATTGGGCAATGGCTTGGCTTTGAATAGTTGCATGCAGATTGCATATACCAGGGCAAAAATAGGAATGCCAATCAGTAGAATGAATCCGATGCATCCCATGATGGCCAATGAAATAGGTGCTCCCGCTATCAGATTGGCCCCGAACGGCGACAATTGATATAGGAAGCCTGTGCCTCCGGCAATAAGGGCAAAGGTGACGACGACCAATATAAAGGCAACGAGCAATAATGGCGGTAGCAGGATGATTCCGATCAGTATGGCCAGGAATTTGAGGATGAAACCTACCACACCGACAAACAAGTCCGCTAGTTTTTGCAGAAAGCTTCTCGGTTTGTCGGAACTCATATAATCATTTACATTATTGCTGACCTTCTCGAAGCCATCCGTAACTGTTTTGCCTATGTTTTCGAGGGTGACGCTTTGTCCGCGCATCATCAGCTTGTCGGCTGCGGTCCGGGCCAACGGCATTACCAGCCATAGTATAAGGTATAAGATGATGATCGGTGCATAAGGAATAAAAAGCAGGATGATCATAGCAAGGCGTACAGCCGTCACGTCCCATCCCATATAAGCGGCGATACCACCGGCTACACCTCCCAATACCCGGTTGTCCGGATCGCGCATCAGCTTTTTCGGGCCTCTGGGAATCTCTTCTTCCTGAAAAGCTTGTGTCCTGGCTTCTTCCTTATATTCTTTTTCTTCTTCACCTTCAAACAATTCTTCCGGCTTGCCCATACGCTTGATTACTTCTTCGACATGTTCGATTGTGATCACTTCGTAGCCCAGTCGAACCCGCTCATTGAATAGTTCGGAGATACGCATTTCAAAATCGTTCATAATCTCTTCCGAACCTTCTTCCTTGCGGAAGTGGATGCGGAGGTTTGCTAGATATTTATCGAGTAGTTGATATGCATCTTCGTCAATGTGGAAAACCGTTCCTCCCAAATTAACTGTCAGTGTCTTCTTCATTGTTTTCTGATTTTAATTGTTTCTGATGTGGTTTATTGTATCATTCAGTTCCTGCCAGGATGTTTCCAGCTCTCCAAGAAATTCTTCTCCCTTCGGGGTGAGCTGGTAATACTTGCGAGGCGGTCCTTGAGTAGATTCTATCCACTGGTAGCTTAACAATTCGCTGTTCTTTAGTCTTGTTAACAGAGGATATAGGGTACCTTCCACTACAATCAATTTAGCTTCCTGTAACTTCTGGATAATGTCAGAGGTGTACGCCGGCTCTTTTTTGAGAAGCAATAGAATACAATATTCCAATGTTCCCTTTCTCATTTGTGATTTTACGTTCTCTGCATTCATTTTTATTTTGTTTTACGCTACAAATATATGCATTGCCTGTGTACTATGCAATACATACTACTATGTTTATCCTAATTTAACATTAATATTGCACAAATCCGGCACTTTTGTGTAAAAAAGGGGCTAATCTCGTGACAAATAGAATAGAAAACCGTACTTTTGCAACATCAATTCAAAACAAAGAATTATGATTTACTACCATTATGCCGAGTTGGTTCATCGACAGGCAGAAAAATATGGCTCCCGTACCGCATTGAAATATCGTGATAATGCAACCGGGAAATGGTTAAAAATATCTTGGAAGGAATTTTCTGAAAAAGTTATGCTTACGGCCAAGGCAATGGCCGAATTCGGGATAGAAGTACAGGATAATATCGGGGTTTATTCACAGAATATGCCGCAATGCTTTTATACGGATTTTGGGGCATATGCGAACCGTGTGGTTTCTATTCCGATGTATGCAACGAATTCTCCGGGGCAGATCGAGTATATAATCAATGATGCTCATATACATACTTTGTTTGTCGGCGAGCAGTTGCAGTACAATAATGCATTTAAGGTGCAGAAAGAATCTCAATACCTGAAGCGCCTGGTGGTGTTTGATCCGGCTGTCAAGTTGAACCCGGAAGACAAGACTTCGATTTATTTTGACGATTTTTTGCGGCTGGGCGATAATGCGCATGCCGAGACAACGGTAAAGATCCGTACGAACGAAGCGGTGCCGGAAGACTTGGCTACCATAATATATACTTCCGGGACGACAGGAGAATCCAAAGGTGTCATGCTCCATCATTCCAATTATTTGGAAGCCATGCGTATCCATGACATCCGCCTCCCGATGGTGACGGATAAAGACCTTTCTATGTGTTTCTTGCCACTGACTCATATTTTTGAAAAAGCGTGGTCTTACTATTGCCTGCATAAGGGAGTGACGATTGCGATCAACCAGGATCCTAAAATGATTCAGAAGACATTACCGGAGGTACACCCTACATTGATGTGCAACGTCCCTCGGTTCTGGGAGAAGGTATATGCCGGCGTGCATGAAAAGATCAACTCGTCATCTTCCACCATGAAGAAAATCTTTTTGGATGCTATCGAGACCGGGCGCAAGTATAACCTGGAATATAAAAATAAGAGCATTCCGGCTCCTTTCGGGTTGAAATTGAAGTTCGAAATGTATAATAAGACTGTTTTCAATTTGCTGAAACGGGTGTTGGGGATCGAACGTGGTCGTTTTTTCCCGGTGGCCGGTGCGCCGCTCTCGGATACGGTCAATGAATTTTTGCAGTCTGTCAATATCCCTATTGTGTATGGTTACGGTTTGAGCGAGACGACAGCGACCGTCTGCTTCTATCCTGAAATCGGATTTCAGTTCGGTTCGATCGGAGAAGTCATGCCAGATGTACAGGTACGGATTGATCCGGAGAATAGCGAAATTCTGGTAAAAGGCAAGACTGTGATGTCCGGTTATTATAATAAGCCAGCCGAAAATGAAAAGGCGTTTACAGAAGATGGTTATTTTCGTACAGGAGATGCCGGAAGGATGGAAGGGAACACGTTGTTCTTTACTGAACGTATCAAGGACTTATATAAGACATCGAACGGCAAATACATCGCTCCGCAAGCGATTGAAATGGTTATGAGCGGCGATCAGTATATCGAACAGATTGCTGTTATCGGTGACCAGCGTAAGTTTGTCAGCGCGTTGATTGTTCCCGCTTATCCATTATTGGAAAAGTATGCCGAAGAAAAGGGGCTGGCTGTCGGTAGCCGGAAAGAACTTGTCCGAAATAAGGAAATCCTTCGCCTGATCGAGACACATATTGAGGAAAACCAGAAGAACTTGGCTTCTTATGAGAAGATCAAGCGCTTCACCTTGCTGTCCGAACCTTTTACGATGGGGGCTGAACTGACGGATACACTTAAGCTCCGTCGTTCCGTCATTCTGAAGAAATACGCAGATCCGATCGAAAAGATGTACGAAGAAGCTTCGAATATGTGGGGTAGTAATCCGGTTTAGATGGGGTAGCTGTGACATTTTGATAGTCAGGAAAATTGAGTATCTTTGCGGGACAAATTTAAAAACAAGAATTTTTATGATCACATCAGACCAACTACACAATGTGTTGGAGCGCGAGCAAGCGCTGAGGGGGTATCTTTGACATAGATGGTAAGACCATCCAGTTAGAAGAAGAAGAGTTACGCACTCATGATCCTGGTTTCTGGGAAGATGCCAAACGGGCGGAAGTCCAGATGAAGAAAGTAAAAGAACTGAAAAAGTGGATCGAACTTTATAACGAGGTTCATGCTGCAGCAGAAGAATTGCAGTTGGCTTATGATTATGTAAAAGAAGGAATCGTCAGCGAAGAAGAAGTTGACGAGGCTTATGGCAATGCCATCCAGTTGGTGGAAAGCCTGGAGTTCCGCAATATGTTGCGTCAGGAAGCCGACCAGATGAGTTGTGTGCTGAAGATCAACTCCGGTGCCGGCGGTACGGAAAGCCAGGACTGGGCTTCCATGTTGCTCCGTATGTATACGCGTTGGGCGGAGGCGAATGGATATAAGATTTCCGTAGCCAACTATCAGGAAGGGGATGAGGCCGGTATTAAAACGGCGACTCTCAACATCGAAGGCGACTATGCTTACGGATATTTGAAGGGTGAAAACGGTGTGCATCGTCTGGTACGTGTGTCTCCTTATAATGCGCAAGGCAAGCGAATGACTTCATTTGCTTCTGTTTTTGTCACCCCGCTGGTCGACGACACGATCGAGGTGAAAATCGATCAGGCTGCCATCTCTTGGGACACGTTCCGTTCGGGAGGTGCCGGTGGGCAGAACGTGAACAAGGTGGAATCCGGAGTGCGTCTGCGTTATCAATTTAAAGATCCTTACACGGGCGAAGAAGAAGAGATCCTGATCGAGAATACGGAAACCCGCGACCAGCCTAAGAATCGGGAGAATGCGATGCGTCAGTTGCGTTCAATCTTGTACGATAAGGAATTGCAACATCGTATGGAAGAGCAGGCAAAGGTGGAAGCCGGAAAGAAAAAGATCGAATGGGGTTCCCAGATCCGTAGCTATGTGTTTGATGATCGTCGTGTAAAAGACCATCGTACCAATTTCCAGACATCCGATGTCAACGGTGTGATGGATGGTAAAATTGATGATTTCATCAAGGCTTACCTGATGGAGTTCGGTGCTGAGGAATCTGCAGAAAAGTAAGATTTCTACTTTAACATTTGCATATCTCGATTATAAATCGTAATATTGCACCCGATTTCAGAGCTACGCTTTGAACAGGTCCTATAGCTCAGTTGGTTAGAGCACCTGACTCATAATCAGGGAGTCCTTGGTTCAAGCCCAAGTGGGACCACACAAAAGGTTTACACATTGAGTGTAAACCTTTTGTGTTTTTAAGTACTTGCCGATTTCCATCTTATGCCGGTGCGAATGTTGCCCTTTTCCGCATGATGGGAGATACTTCCCGGAACGCGTTGATCTTCCTTGCCCAAAGTATGCAACCCAAAGAGCAAGTTGCGCATGCCATGAAGACAATACCCGTCGTGACCATCGTATCGTCCAATCCGACTAAAGGAGATACCAGTCCTCCGAACCCAAAGCCGACTGCACCCGATAAAGCCGAAGCTGTGCCGGCATGTTCACGTTCACATTCCATAGCCAAGGCGGTAGTCGAGGTGAAAGAGAAGCCCATCATGAATAGTAAGGTGATTAGCAATCCCTCGTAAATCCAGAAATTGCAATTTAGGTTCATGGCTATACATACGATAATGGAAAGGACAAGCATGCCTATGCTACTGGCGAGCGTGTTGTTTTCCGGTCGGCGGAATCTGACGGATAAGCCGGCATCCCAATAGCAGGATAATTCCTAATGCCAGTAATACCCAGAAGATCCCTTTCCAGTCAATCCCTTCTGTTAAGCCTCCTCCGATGATCGGAGCGGCTACAGGAGCGACTCCGTTGATTGCTCCGATTATCGCAAGTGTCTTTGCCAACTCTTTACCGGTGAACATATCTGTCGCGACGGAACGGGAGATTACGATACCGCCGGCACCTACAATCCCTTGTAGCAAGCGCAGTATTGCAAATATCTCGATAGTGGGAGCAAAGATGCAACCTATCGTGGAAATGATAAAAAGATACATGGCTGCTAACAATGGAGAGCGACGCCCATACTTATCACTTAGCGGGCCGAAAAAGATTTGTCCTGCCGTCAGTCCGATCATACTGGCTGTCAAACCTAATTGTACCAATGAAGGTGTTGTCTTGAAATATTCTCCCATCGAAGGCAGGCTGGGGAGATACATGTCTGTGACAAAAGGCCCGAATGCCGTCAACATCCCTAACAGGGTAAGGAGAAAAAACTTGGAGTTTCCATTCTTACTTTGTATGTTAATCATCTTTTTTCTTTTTTATCTGATAAAACATGCAAAAGTACATTCAAACGGGCAAGTACGATTGTTTAAAATATCCGTTTCTTTGGTTATTATCGGTAGCTTTTCAATATCGGATTTCCGGTCGCCCTCCTCGATCTGTTTTTCTTGGTTCGTCCCTTGTTGGAAAATTCCGGTGAAGGTTACTCTGACGGGCAAGCCGTTTGTATCGAGTGTCACCTCTTCTCGGTAATCTATGTCCATTGACGGTTCACCTCCACGGCTGACTTCGTAGGTTTTGTCCCCGATTTTGTTAAAATGTACCCAGGCATGTCCGTCAGCCATATCTTTGGGAGGCGTGTAGAATATGCCGGATAATTCCCCTTCCTCATAACTGAAATGAGTCGCTTGCCCATCCGGATATTGGATCCCGGCAAACTGGTTGCCAGAGTAAATGAATGAAGCGGTAACTAGCCCGTTTGAAAGAAGGACACTGGGCCGCCCGTCTATGCCTGTCAGCTTGATGTCGTCATTATCGCTGCAGGAAGATTGGCACAATCCGTCCATCAATAAGACGGCGGATAGAATAGTCGAAAGTAACTTGTTCATAATAATATCTGGTGTTTGTTTCTAATATGATGAAAAGATGGAGAGGAAAAAGGGTTGCAGTATTTTCTTTGCGGATGTTTATAATTTGCTATTTTTGTAAAATGCTATAACCATCCGGTGGCTCGGATATAAAAAAGTAAAAAATGGAAAAAGCGAATGTTACTTTGTACACGGTCATCGGAGATTCTAACCGTATCGTGGAAGCAATCCGGGAACGTTTTAAAGAGATGACCAAAGAATTTGTTTGTGAAGACGAAACGATCGACTTGACTTTGCCGGATGGAACACATGTCATCTTCTCGATCAAGCACCGGATGAGCAAGCCGGACTTTATTGCTTCCCATATATCTGGTATGGCCAATTATTTCTCGCAGGTGAAGACGCCATTGGTTGGACTAAAAGAAAATGTCTTGCTCCAGATACGTGTGTTCAACTGTGTGACTGGGATCACTTTCGATCTGAACGACAATGAAGACCGGACGAACTATATCCTGAACCGTTTATTCGAGATTGCCGGAGACGTGAACGGTTTTCTGCTCTATCCGAGCATGCAGATCTTTACCGGTGAAGGGAAGCTCCTCTTCTCTGCCAAAGGCGAAAGTCAGTTGACCGAATTTATCCCGGTCGGGAATGCCGATTTATTGGACGGGAACTACCAGGAAGAAGCTCAGGCTGATGTGGAAAGACGTTTGCGTTCGATTGCGTTGCTCGAAGAGAAACATGTCCCTTATATGGAATATTTGCGTAGTGAAGCATTGGAAAGTGAAGCCCGTTTGAGAAGCCGGAAGGAGATGGTGCAACGTGCCGCCGCGTTGTTTGCTGTTGCTGTCTATTCGGAAGTCATGCTTTCGGGAGGTTCGGGACGGGAAGAAGCCTTGTTCTATTTTAATAAGATGGAACAGTTGTACGAGGTGGAATCTTACCTGTCACCGGCCGAAGCTGCTTATATCGATAATCCTGATCCGGAAGAACAGGAATGTATTCTGTTCGGATGGCGCTATGAATGTGCCGGTGTTTTGCTTTGGGCGGCAGGTGTTGTGGATGATTTGCCTTATCCGTCTGAGATTATTGATGTCCCTGTTTTGGCTGCTATTTTCTGGCAACATAAAGGTATCGGTGGATTGCTTTCGAAAGGTTTCTCTCGTTCGCAGTCCGAAATATTGGATGCTGCCGATATTACACTTCGGTATGATTGGGCTTGTGTGGAAGCACGAGTTCATGGAAAAGAAGCTCCTGCTTCGCTGAATGGGGACGTTGTCATGGAACGGCATTATGCTTTTAATTGGATTATCGGAGCGAATGGCGGTGCAGACTGGGATGATATCCAACCGAATACATGATGCTAGATCTATCACGATTTTGAAAATGTCTTGGATGAAGATATCAGTCTTTGCTCTTGATGGCAAATATCCCTTTGTCTCTATGCAGATTTCTTTTGTGAAAACTACCTTTATACTATCATGATTTGTTGTCAATTCATTAAAAATCAATGAGCGTAGAATGATAGATGGTATGAAAGTTGCTTTTCCTATAATCATGCTATCATAAAACAAGCACATTTTTTTCGAAAGCATATGACTTATTTTAAAGTAATTACCTACTTGTCTCTCTTGACATCCGGGTCTCACCACCTTTCATATCCAGGTCCTGCGACCGTACAGATGGGGGTGGAATCTTGTTAAAACGAGGGTATTTGTGAATAGATCTGCCTGTTTTTAGTTAAATTAGTCCGTTTCTTTTGGAAAAATCCCAAAGTGGCAGACAACTATGATTGTGGAATGATAGTAGCATGATAGTCAAATTTGCTACTATCATTCCTATACTTATTGATATTCAATAGATATATTCGAATTATGATAGTATGATAGTCCTTTTCGAAAACTTATGTAAGAAGAAGGTCTTCTTTTTGCCGAATGGAGAATCTTTATCTGCCGTTTACCACGAAATTTCGTATCTGGCATTCCGTTCCCTGTGAGGCGGGGTTCTTCTTTTTTGATATGCGGAGAACCAGTTTGTGATCCGTGTCTTTCAGTTCCGTTTCCAGCATGTAGACCCAGGGAATATAAAGATTGTGGCTCCATTCAGTGAAAGTATCCAGTTCTTTGAACGGGGCGCCGTCGACACTATATTCCAAGATTCCGGCAGAAGGTCCGCTGACGCAGAAAATACCGATCGCTTTCCCCCGGAAATCCAGTGTTAGTCGGTCTCCTGGACGTGTAGCTTCTAACATAGGAACATCGACAAAGCCGTTCCGCTTGCCGGCCTTGTTGTCGGGATGCCAGTTGTCTACTAATTTCCAACCTTTGTTCAAGTGGGCTTTTTCGAGAGCGATGAAGTCTCCGTTATAATAACTGTAGGCATCCAGCGGCTTGGCCGGAATGTCGTGTGCCGCAATTGTCCCTTCCGGCGAAACTCCTTTCCACATCTCGTCGAAAAGATGGCCGATAGCGGCAGCATAAAACTTATGGCCGAAAGGTTTCGGATGAGTGCCGCCGAACTCGTCCCAGGTAAATTCGCCGTTTTGCATCCGTTCGCCGATCTCCTGGCAGAGATTAATCGAAGGAATAAGATAGTGATTCGCCACCCGTTCGTGATTCAGGATAACATCCGGCATCTGGCGGCGGGCGATCATCGGGATAAACGGGTCATAGATGAAATGCAACATGACGATATCCATTTCCGGGTTGCTTTCCAAAGCATGGCGCACTTCCCCTTCCATGCCGCGTATCTGTTCGAGGGCGCTGAATCCGTTCGTGTCGTCGTTTACGGCGGCTTCGACAAAAAGAAGGTCGACTTTCCCTTTCGAAAGGATGTCATGTTGCAGGCGGAAGGAACCCGGAGTCGTCCCGGTCGAACCGATGCCTGCTTCTACCCATTCGAACTGTGTATAAGGGAAACGTTGCTGTAGTTGTCGCTCTATCATATTGCGCCATCCGTCCATTTCCGTGATGGAACCTCCCAGGAAGGCAACCCGCGCCCGGCGTTCTTTCTCGAATTTACGGAACGAGTTTTGCAAGCTGCCACGTACATTGTAATGTATATACTTTTCGTACTCCGGCTGCTGGCGAAGGATGAAGTCTACTACCGGTTCCGGATTGTCCAAACTATGTGGATGATGGTCGCACCCTTTCTTTAGGATAACTTCCACCGGACCTCCTGCCGCAAGGTAGCGTGAACGTACGACATCCATGTTTTCCTTGTAGGGGACGGTCTGATCGCTGTCGCCGCATACACTGATGATCGGTATACCTGCGGCTGCAATCGGGGCGAGGTTGTCGATCGGGTTCCCTTTGAAATGTTCCATTCCTGCATCTGTCAGGTTCCATTCCTTCAACAGATCATTCCACAAAGCCGTGTTTTTTCTTCCCGGCCAGCTAAACACGTCGCAAACAGGAGCGTCTACATATATACAAGCCACTTTCTCTGTATTTTGAGCCGCCCAGTTGAAGACGAACAAACCGCCGCGGCTGAATCCTTCCAGCGTGACTTTTTCGGAAAGATTATAAAGATCCGTCATATTCTCATAGAATTCGGTGCCCAGAGAAACTGCCCTTGGACTTCCATATAGATGAGTTACATCGTAATAAACAATGTGGAACCCTTTTTCCAGTAACGCTTTGTCCACACTTGGAAAAGCATCGAAGAACGCCGGACGCCAGATCCACGGATTTCCTTTGGCTGCTTTTTTAGGTACGACAATGGTTGCCTGGCGATCCTTGAAGGTGAAATCGTAGCGGTCGCATCCGTTCCATTCGCCTGTTTTTTCATGGGCTTGGGCGACCAGACCGGTTATCAGGGCCAGAAGTACCAAATAAATAATCTTTTTCATAATAATCATGGTATTTATAAAGTTTACATTGGAGAAACAAACGTACATAAAATGCTTATTTTATGCAAATCAAACCTCTAAGAATCGGAGGTGGGATGTGAAAGAAATAAAAATACTTCGTGTATTCGCACACACAAACTTGTGTAGAACAAAAAAAATGCCTTATATTTGCCCCGTATTATGAAAAACGAATATTAATATCATGAACACATTTCAAAAAGCAAGTGAGAAAATGACAAATTACAGATGGACAATCTGTGCGATGTTATTTTTTGCAACAACAGTGAATTACCTCGATCGCCAGGTTCTTTCTTTGACCTGGGATGAATTTATCAAACCGGAGTTCCATTGGGATGAATCCCATTACGGTACGATAACATCAGTTTTCTCAATTGTGTATGCAATCTGTATGCTGTTTGCCGGCCGTTTTATCGACTGGATGGGTACGAAGAAAGGATATCTTTGGGCTATCGGTGTTTGGTCGTTCGGAGCCTGTCTCCATGCCGGTTGTGGTATTGCAACCGAACATTATGTCGGAATGAATAGTGCAGCCGAATTGATTGCAGCGACAGGAGATGTTGTTGTGATATTGGCAACCGTGAGTATGTATTTCTTTCTGGCTGCCCGTTGTATTCTGGCATTGGGTGAAGCAGGTAACTTCCCCGCTGCTATCAAGGTTACGGCTGAATACTTTCCAAAGAAAGACCGTGCTTATGCGACTTCGATCTTCAATGCCGGTGCTTCTATTGGGGCTTTGGTCGCTCCTATCTCTATTCCCTTGTTGGCAAAAGCTTGGGGCTGGGAAATGGCTTTTATCGTGATCGGTGCGCTCGGTTTTGTCTGGATGGGTTTGTGGGTATTCATGTACACGACCCCGGACAAGAGCAAACATGTGAATAAAGCCGAGTTGGAGTATATTGAACAGGATAAAAACGAAAAAGACGTTGTCGTCGTTGAAGAAGAACACGAGAAGAAGATCGGTTTCTTGCAATGTTTCACGTTCAAACAGACTTGGGCCTTTGTTGTCGGTAAATTCATGACGGACGGGGTTTGGTGGTTTTTCCTTTTTTGGACTCCTTCTTATCTGAATACGCAGTTCGGTATCAAGACCTCCGATCCGTTGGGCATGGGGTTGATCTTTACTTTGTATGCCATCACGATGTTGTCTATTTACGGAGGTAAACTGCCGACGATTTTTATTAACCGAAGTGGAATGAACCCATATGCCGCTCGTATGAAAGCGATGTTGATTTTTGCTTTCTTTCCTTTGTTGGTACTGTTGGCGCAGCCGTTGGGTACGATTTCTCCGTGGTTTCCGGTTATCATGATTGGTATCGGTGGTGCAGCTCACCAGTCATGGTCTGCCAATATTTTCTCTACTGTCGGTGACATGTTTCCGAAATCGGCTATTGCAACCGTTACGGGTATCGGAGGTATGGCCGGTGGTGTCGGTTCCATGATCTTGCAGAAGGTGGCCGGGAATCTGTTTGTTTATGCAGATGCTACTCAGATGACATTTATGGGCTTCACTGGCAAGCCTGCCGGCTATTTCATTATCTTCTGCGTATGTGCCGTCGCTTATTTGATCGGTTGGACTATCATGAAGATTTTGGTCCCGAAATATAAGGTGATCGTTCTTGAATAGTTGACATAGAGAGTATATAGTTTATAAGAGAAGAAGGAGGATGTGCCTGTATGGATGCATTCTCCTTTTTTACTATAGGAGAGCGGCTGCTTTTCCGAATACGTTCAAGAATGACTGGTTGACCAGTGTTTGATTGATTTTGCTCCGGAAAGAAAATCTTTGCGATCACTTAAATCACACTTTTTCGGGCGAAGGTGAAAGGAACTTTTTCCTTTTTATCATGATAATATCCCAATATTTTTTCTTACGTACCTTGAAGATAGAGTATTTGTATCCAGAGCGGAACGTATAAAAAAGTTTTCAAATCATTTGGAAGTTTGTATTAGAAGAATTACTTTTGCACCCGCATTCGAGCGAGAAGGTCGGCAGTTAACATGATGATGAGGTAGTTTCAGTGATAGCGAGGATGAGGTTAGCTAGGCTAAGCGAATATCCGACCATCCGGGGGCTTTGGAAAAAAACTTTCAAAATTTTCCTTGAAAAGTTTGTCAGTTAAAAAAAAGTTCTTACCTTTGCAGCCGCAATCGAAACGATAGCGCAAGTTCTTTGAAAGCATTACATATCAACAAGTAGTACAAGAGACGTAGTAGGAATA
>NZ_JAHPXO010000018.1:0-103445 GCF_019041495.1 Parabacteroides sp. MSK.9.14 | reverse complement strand
ACCGGGAGGACAATGGGTTGTTACGGGCAGATCATATTCTTATTGATGAATTCCACCATTTCGGGGCGGAAATTTGGGGAAGTGCCTTGCAGGATGTGATAGAAAATAATCCCTGTGCCTATGTCCTGGGAACGTCGGCAACGCCGATCCGTCCGGAGGGAATGATCGATACGGTGGATCTTTATTTCGAAGGAAATTTGTTTTATGAGCTTACCTTGCCGCAGGCTTGGTATTACAATATCTTGCCGGTTCCGGTTCTGGTACAGAGTGCTTACGGGCTGGACAACGAACTGGACCGGCTGCAAAGAAAGCTGGAACGCAGCGGTTGTTCAAAAGGACGAAAAGAAAAGGTACAGAAGAAACTGGATCTGGCACGTGTGGATTTCAAAGAGGCTTTGGGGGCACCGGAAGTCATCCGGAAGTTCCTGCCGACAAGCGTACGCAAGCTGCTGGTATTCTGTCGCGATCTCACCGATTTGAAGCAGATGGTGCCAGAAGTATGCGGATGGCTCACGCGAGCGGGACGTGCCATTACTCCGTTCGAGATCCATCATGCCCAAGGTGAACGGCAGAACGGCCGGATACTGGATGCTTTCCGAGAAGAATCAGACCGGCTGCACGTATTGTTTTCCGTCAACATGCTGATAGAAGGACTGCATGTGGAAGGTGTGGATGCTGTCTTATTCCTTAGACGGACAGAATCATATATCGTTACCTTGCAGCAATTGGGCCGTTGTCTAAATGCCGAGGCTGGAAAACGGCCGGTCGTCTTGGATTTTGTCAACAATCTTTCAGGAAAATCGGTTTATGATGTGATGGCTCCCCACTTGGAGCGTCTATCTCTCCTTCCGTCACCCAAAGGATTCGAAGGAAACACCTCTTTTTTGACGACGGGTTTCCTATCAGACATACGGCTGCGCATAGAAGAGATATTGGCAGAACTGGAGCCCTGGCAGATTATGTATGAGAGGCTGATTGAATTCCGTCGGGAAGAAAACGACTGGCCATCAATTACGGAAGGGAAACTCGGTTTGTGGTGCAACACCCAACGCATTGCCTATAAACGGGGAAAATTGCAGGAGGAACGCCGCCGTCAGCTAGAATTGATCGGCTTCGAATGGAACCAGCTCGACTCCAAATGGATGAAAGAATACCGTGCGTTGAAAGTCTTCTTTGATACCTGCGGACGCTGGCCCAAACGTGAAGACGGCCCGCTTGCAACTTGGTGTTATACCCAACGGGAAAGGCGGAAGAATGGACGCTTGAGCAAAGAGCGCATCCGGGCTTTGGATGAGATCGGCTTTGTTTGGAATCAAGACCTTCAAAGGGAATGGATGAAGAATTACGAGGAGTTGAAGTCTTTTGTCGGAAAATATCAGCGTTTCCCTAAATCGACGGAGGGGAATCTGGGTGGATGGTGTCATACACAACGAAAAATGCACAAACTGGGGAAATTATCCCATGATCGCTGGCTTCTGTTGGATAAAATAGGATTTGTTTGGTCAGCGGAACAAGTCTGGCAAGGCAACTTTGAGCAGTTGCGCCTGTTCCATAACCGCCAAGGGCGATGGCCAGGTTGCCGTGAAGGAGCATTGGGACGTTGGTGTACCATCCAAAGACGGGATTACCGCAAGGGAAACATGTCAGATGAGCGAATAGTACAATTGGAGCGGATCGGTTTCCCTCTGAGCTGACAGGAAACATCTTTGAAACCATTGGGTTACGAAATATATTCCCAAATGTTATTTGCAGGAAATAGTATAGTGATAACCTGTGTAAGCAGATATAGAGTCTAATTTTATGAATAAATACGCATAAAATCAGAATTCAGATATGTACATAACTGATAGGAATTCTAGACACTTTTAAAAGATGTTATTACCAAATTTCGTAGACATGGAAATGAAATTGTCACTGCATATAAATGACGATTTACAAAAGACGGTTATTACCAATGTCATGACTCTTGTCTGTCATAATAATGTAAGGAGCATTATTATGAACATCTTTTGACTTTCCTTTGAATGAAGCCAGTTTGAATATATAGGGTATGGTTACAATTTAAATAATCTTTATGCCCCACTCGGAATACTTGATTTGGGTAATTTTAAATATAATTGTCGGTTCTGCAATCACTAGTAGAAGCAATATACAGGAATTCTGAATATGCCTTTTTCGGTAACTGCAAATTGATTATACAATCCCCCCCCATACACATACACTTAATTCCTCAACCTCTCTCTTGAATTTTTCCAATCCTTTCCCAAACTTTTTTTTTATTTTTTCCTTCAAATTTTTTCCCTAATCTAAAAAATGTCTATCTTTGTCCATAGAAGAGTTCCTCATAAGTATGAGGTTGTAAAATACTGAAATTAGCACAATCTCCAAATCGTTACCTTAGACTTTTCAGAACTTCCATAAGCGTTTGTCTTTCAAATTAATCCATCAAATTGATAAGAATTTAAAGTAAAAGTCATTTCAGGAGCGTTGGGATGTGAAATTGCATCAAATGGTATGTTGAGTTTGGCTGAAGGCGGAACAGGTGAAATCTTATTGCAAATAAAAGGGAAGACTGTTTCTCCAAGAATGAGTTGGGAAAAAGTAAAACTACAATTGATTTCGGATGAAGGAGCTGTTTTGGAACTACTTGTATATTGTTATTGTAGAACTGAAAGGGCAACATTGGTGGCTAATGTAGAGCGTATCCAAACGACAATGGTTAGAGGCAATATACGTGAGTATCGCTTTATGATTGCTAATTCTGGTGGTGGAGAAACGGGTGAAATACGAGTAACTCCCCCTAAAGCGGAATGGTTATCGTTGGCTACATCTGAGATTATTCCTTCATTAAAACAGGGGGAAAGCACTTCGGTTGTCCTTCGACTATCTCCAGCGGAAGATATGCTGCTGAGACCAGTTATGGGAACGATTGCAATCAATTGCGAGAATGGGGATGGGCTGGCGATGAACTTTGTCGTTACACCTGTTTCTGAGAACGTGGGAACTTTGGTGGTTGACGTGTGTGATGAAAATACCTATACAGCCAAGGGAGCTCCTCATGTGTCGGGAGCATCTGTTCGTATCACAGAGTATAATACAGGTAGATTACTCTTGGATGCGAAAACGGATGTGAATGGTTTATGTACTCTTCCAGCCTTGGCAGAAGGTTATTACAAAATCGTTGCTACAGCGGAAGGACATGATGTAGTCGAGCAGGTCATATTGGTAGAGCCAGGAAAGGATAATAAGGTAGTGATGAATCTGAGTATCCAGGCGATAGCAATAGACTTTAAGGTTGAAGAAACAACTTTGGAAGACCGGTATACGTTTTCTACAAAAGTAGACTTTGAAACACATGTACCGGTTCCTGCTGTCGTTATAACAGTCCCGGATCGGATTGAAGCGGAGGCGTTACAACCTGGTGAATCATTGGTTTATACAGTTATTTTAAAGAATGAAGGATTGATTACGGCTCAGGATTGTGAATTTTTGGCTCCAGAGGATAATTCAAATTTTGATTTCGAACCATTGGTTACAGGTTTTTTTGATTTGAAAGCTAAACAGTCAGTTTCTATTCCGGTTGTGATGACTCGAAAAGGAAATGTAAAGACTCGTAGCAGTGAGAGGGAAGTGACACCTCTTCCACTTAGTGATTGTTATCTATATGACGGAACCAGTTATTTTTGGGATTGTGGAAATGACCGTAAATGGCATAAATATTATGTTCCGACAAAAATAATGGAATGTGTGGATGATGGGAGTGGTTTTAAAGGATTCCCGTTTATGGGAGGAGGAACTATATTTGGTGGAAAGGGAAAGGATAATAACCCGGTTACTGGCCCAACTCAAATTTTGGATAAAAAAGAAGAATTGGTAGTTGGTCCCGTTCCACCATCGAAACCAAGTAAAGGATGTATTCCGTGCCAGATGAGTTTGGTCGGAAATGGAATCAAATGTGCTAGTCGTTTTATTCCTGTTTTGGAAGAAACCAAAGATGCAATAGAAGAAGCAATCCAAGAGGTTTTAGATGAACGGCTTGAAGAAGAGCTTTTGAATGATGGAATTCTAGAAGAAGATATAGAAAAATTATTTGAGAGGAGGGATTTTTTATCATTCTTATCAGATTTAATGAAGGCTGCGACTGAATGTGTACAACAGTTTTTTGATCCTAATCATCCAGAGTTATATAAAAAAGTGGCAGAGTGCTATAAAGGTTTTGAAGATTCTTTCAATACGTTTATCGATGACTATATGGATAAATATTTGAAAGGAAAAACGGACGAGCAGAAAGATATATTTAAACGAAGAGCGCGGAAGTTAGTAAAAGGTTTAGGAATAGCAGCCGATGTTTTGAATTGTCTACATGATTTTGCTCATGCTTGTGATCATCTGTATCAGACTAAAAGCGGAACGAATGGTCACATTCCGGCTTATATAACCGATTTTTCTAATGTCGCTATAAAAGCAGAGGAAGGATTGCAAAGTTATATGGACATTATGCATGAAATTCTAGGTGATTCAAAAGAATGGTATGATTGTTCTATGGATGAGTTAATAACTTGTTTAGATCAGTTTGATATGGATCATCAAGCTGTGTACGAGAATGTAGTGGTTTACAAACCTTCTTGTGTGGGTGAACAAACTTTTAGAGATTTTGTCGAGCGCTGGAATAATACGCAAGCAAATAAAGCTGTTGAAAATCGGATGGATCTACAAAAAATATTGAACTGTTCAAACAAAATACAGGAACATAAACAGTATGCGCAAGAAAAAGGCTATGCTGGTATAGAAGAGTATTTCGCTGACCAATATGTATTGTTAGCATCTAAGTTGGACGAATCCAGTCAATCGGTATGCTCTTCTGTTGCTTTGAAGTTTGAACAGACAATGGTGTTGACTCGTCAAGCATTTAAAGGTACTCTAATGGTTAAGAATGGACATGAGTCAGAGTCGATGAAAAATGTCAAGTTGAACTTGGAGGTTATTAGTGAAGATGGAAGTGTCGCTACTGTGAGAGAAATCCAAATATCTCCTAAAGAAATCCAGGGATTTACTGGCCAGCTTGATGGAGTTTGGGCATTGGCTCATGGAGAGACAGGAGTTGCAACGATTGAGTTTATCCCGACCAAGTATGCCGCCCCGACCGGCCCAAAAGAATACACGTTCGGTGGAACGCTCTCTTATCTCGATCCGTTTACCGGCTTGGAGGTGACTCGCGACTTGTTCCCGGTAACCATGACCGTCAGCCCTTCTCCGAATCTGTCTATGGATTACTTCGTGCAACGTGATATTTTAGGGGACGATCCTTTTACAAAAGATGTGGTTGAACCGATGATCCCGTCTGAATTCTCGTTGCTGATTCATAACGTGGGTGCGGGGGATGCTAAAAATGTAAGTATGGTCACTCGACAACCTAAAATAGAATATAATGAAAAAGGGCTGTTGGTAGATTTCAAAATCAAGAGTTCGCAATTGAATGGTGAAGCCGAATCTGTTATAATGGGCGAAAGCGTGCAAAACGATTTTGGAACAATTAAAGCAGGAAAGACCGCTTATGCCCAATGGTGGATGACCAGTACGTTACAGGGACATTTTACGGACTATAAAGTGGAGGCGACCCATGAAACTAGCTATGGTAATTCTGATTTGTCCCTGTTGGACACAGTGCGTGTCCATGAGTTGATTCGGGGTATTCGGGTGAATGAGTCGGTTAATCCAAAAGTTACCGGTTTTATGGTGAATGATCTGGAAGATGATTTGGATTTCCCGGATAGGATGTACCTGACGGATGGTACGACTGCCCCAGTTGTCAAAGCTACTTCCGCTGAATTGCAGAAAATATCGGATACCGAATATAAGTTGGATATTACTCCTTCGGCTAACGGATGGAATTATATCAATATTCCGGATGAGACCGGTGGACGGTTGAAGTTGCTCAGTGTGAACGAAGATACAGATCTGGATACCCGTAAAGTATGGCAAACCGATCGTACATTGCGGGATGGAAAAGACCCGAAGTATGAATATCTGATTCATGTGGTAGATTATTTCGAAGACGGTCCGGTGACAAAAGCCACTTCTTCCGGCTCTTTCCGGTTAGTCTTTGAAGAGCGTCCGAAAACTACACTGGCGATAGAATCCATTACAGGTTTGCCTGAAGAGGATCAGGTGGCAACCTCTCCAGTCGGAACAATTACGATCAAGTTCAACAAAGCCGTTTTATCGGATGCTTTAATCCCAAGTATGGTAGAATTATATTATCAAGGCGAAAAAGTGGATACGAAAGGGCTCCAGTTTAAACAACAACAACAAAACACATATACATTGGATTTGTCAACTCTTACCAAGCAAAACGGAGTCTATACATTGACGATCTTAACATCTAAGATTAAGGATTCCGAAGGTTTTACCGGTGAAGGGGACTTTTCGGTTGTTTGGAACCAGGTAGCGAGTGGAAAAGTCTCTTTAACAGCTTTGGTCGATCCGGAAAAGGCGGGAACTGTTACTCCCAGTTCCATACAAGTCAATTATGGAAAGAATGCAGAATTTGTAGCAAAGGCAAACAAAGGCTATCAGTTTAAGACTTGGACGATCAATGACCGGACCGTGTCGACTGAAGAGACCTATTTGCATACCGCAATCGTGGACCAGACGCTTGTCGCCAATTTCGATCCAATCTCTTATAAGATCGAAATCTCTTATGATGCTTCCCAAGGTTTTGTCACTTTCGGAACCGGTTATTACGAGTTTGACAGTTCTTTGGAACTGATCGCAACGCCGAATGATGGATATCGGTTTGCCGGATGGTTTATTGAAGGAAACAGAGTCTCGATGGAGGAACGATTTATATATAAGGTTACCGGGGATGCCAAACTGGAAGCGCATTTTGAAGCTACTGGCAGTGATCCGGACAATCCTGACACCCCCGGAGGCGAAGATCCTGATAACCCCGATGGTGGTGATCCCGATGATCCGACTGCTAATGAGAATGTGGAAACGATTATCGTACAAGTCTATCCTACGCAAGTAGCCGATTATGTCCATGTGGGCGTTTTGCCGGCGAAGAGCCGTCTTATCCTGTTTGACTTTACGGGTAAGCAGGTGAAACAGGTTTCCTCTTGTGAGGGTAATGTAGATCTGTTCATGGGCGACCAGCCGAGTGGTTTCTATCTGTTGCATATCCTGGCGGGAGATGAGCAGAAGAAAACGGTGAAGCTGATTAAGAAATAACATGTGCGTGAGATAGATAAAGAAAGATCGGAAATTTCCGGCCTTTCTTTATCTATCATGTTATGTCTTCAAACTGGAATTGATCAGGCAAAATGTAATGAAAGTCGTCCGTGAAGCGGTTCTCCGTAACGAAGGGTCTATCCTTGAGGGACTATCCCCAATTTTGTGTAAACTCAAAACTACAGGAGGGGGTGCATCGTGCATTACGACACACCCCCTTTTTTTGTGTTTCTATTCTTTGTTATCCCGTTCAGTGCCCTTTTTCATCGGTTGATTGTCATTTCTTCTCCAAGTCCTTTCAATAGGGCGTTTGCGAGCCTTTTGTACTTATATATTAGGATTTATTTACTATAAATTAAGTATTATTATATGTTGATTGTAAAAATTAATTGCCTGATTTTCAATTGAATTTCGGCAATTTGTTTTATATTCGCATGAAAATCAACCAAAACGCTTTCAACTATGAGTGATGAAGAAAAGATAATTGCTATCTGTTGGCTGGATTCCGGATGCTATCAGGCGACATCTGTTGCTGAGCATTTCGGTATGTCCGTTGTTGATCTGGAAGCGGATCTGGCCGCTTTCAAGAATCATGAGAGCTACGCGAAACAGTATGCTGCATACATACAAAAACATACTGCCCCCAAGCTGGCTGACTGCTCGTTTACAGACTGGGATCAGAACTGTACGCTTCGGGTACTGAAGAACAAACGTATCGAATGTGTCATGTGCATTCCCGAAGAAGATAAGTATTACCATTTCTATATCCCGAACAAGTCTTATCTGGACAATATATGCGAGAACTCCCCCTGGATACCTTCAGACCGTTTCCGGCAGGAATTGGTCACCAGCCATATCAACGACTGGAAGGAACTGACGGCAGAAGAGCAGTTCAAGTTCCTGGTCAAACGGTATGACAGTGACATTTTCATCCCCTTCAGCAACCGTGCGGAAAAGACATTCATCAATCAGGTACTGGGTATACGTATTCCCGGTTCTTCGGACTGGACCTTGACGGACCAGCAACGGATGTACCAGGCTTCGGGAGGTTCCGGCGAAGAAAATCCCGCGCGTAGAAATATGAATATGCAGAACGCTGATTTGAACGCTCAGGACAGGTCCATAAGACGGGACCAGATACACCAGTTTGCCAAACTGACCATGACAGGCAGTTTCTCTTTCTCATGGGATGGAGTCGAAGAGGAATGTGAGCTTGACGACTCTGATATGGAGGCTGTACAGAGTTTGGTTCAGGAGAATGATTCCAAACGCTTGCAGGTGTTGGCATCCAAGGGGCCTAAATCCATCGAAAAGGGTCTTCTGTACAAAATAGACCCGTTCTACGAATTCTATCATCTTCAGGTTCCTATGAAGGAAGGTGTGGATTCCAACGACTTCACTGCGCTCAAACACACTGCGCAAAAGGCGTTCGATGCAATCTCGGAAGCTTACCATGCCCGATCTGCCAATAAGCAGACCGCTGCGGTTGCCACCGGTCAGAAGGTTCAGACTGCTGTACTTGACATGAAGCTGCAGGAGTCTATCTGGCAACTTTTCCACGAATTGCGTGATACGGAGGACGAAGAGGAATGTGACGGTATTATCGCTGACATACAGATAGCCCTTCAGGATGCTGGCACAGAACAATACGGGCTTGTATATGATATGTATGTGCACGAGTTTCAGGAGACTATGAACAGTGATTTGCAGGAAAAATTGAAGTCCGTTTTTGTGATGCCGGAACAATCGAAACCCGACAAGGCTGAACCGGTGTGTACGGTTCCAGCGGTTGCTGCCTCTGGTGGAACTGTGCTCCCTAATGGCGCCGGTAAGTATGATGCGCTGCAACGGAACCGTATGGAGCTGCTGACAGAAATCCGGAAGGACGGAATGACACCTGAGCTGATAGAAAAGCTGAGCTGGACCGAGCAACAGATTTTGCAGATACCTGCTGGACATAGACCGGCTTTCTATCCGGAAAATGATTTGACCTTGTATAAGTTGTACTTGAGTGGGAAGATGCTGACAGAACTGGCCGTTGTCAAAACGGTGACAAGCCGGCTTTCCCCCTCTGAGGTAAAAGAAATATATAACCTTTAACTGAATCGTTATGAATTTGTTCAAAGCTGTAGGAACTGTGTTGAAGTGGCTGGTAGTCGTACCCTTGCGGTATACGGCAAAGCTGCTCATGTGGGGTGGCCGGCATCTGGGACGGTTGTCGGTTAAGGGGGGGAAGTATGCCTGGAAACGGCTGAGAGGAGAGAAGGGTACAGCTGTAGTTGTAAGGAATAAGGACGGTGAATATATCGGATTCGAACTTTATGACAGCAATGGGAAACATGTCAAGACAGGAACGCTTTTGGACCTGACTTCCTATTATCGTAAGAACTTCCTTAACGGAGTTCCAGAACATATCATCTCTACGTATCGGATAGACAATATCTATCCCTACATGAAATGGCTGAACAAACCCATACAACGTGCATCAGAAGCTTTGTATAGATTGACCACTGATAATTTGCCGGATACGTCATTTTCCCTTCGGGAAGGTTATTGGAGGTACAAAAATGACTTGACACAGGGCGAGATGACTCCGGATCAGCAAATGTTGTTCGGTTTCTTTAATGATCAACAGGACAAGCTGATGGAGAGAGCCGAACTGAACCGGGCTATAGCGAAGGAGGATGGCGATTGTGTACTTCAGATATTGGAGGAAAGCAAGCTCAGTAATGACCCGGAAGAACTGAAGGATAGGTTGGTTCAGTGCTCGGAACATGCCAAGCAACTGTTCGATTTTATGGACAGCAAGCAGTTGTACGAGATGCTGAAATACATAAATCATGTTGAACCGTCGGTGAGTTGTTGGGACCATGAATGCTATGTGAAACTTCTGAATATGCCGTATGAGCAGATTAACACACTGCAGTTGTTCCATTGCAGGATTCAAGATCACTGCTTGGTAGGACGAGATGGTACGGCAGAAGTTACCAAGGTGGTCAATAGGTATGATTTTAATGAGGGATGGAAAAAAGACGGTCCGGAACGCTTCAGAAACGGTAATGACAAGGAAAAGGCCGAGATGATATCGCTCGCACAACAGGCCGGCAACAACGAGGCGGTGCAGGAAATGGCCAAGCAGTTTTATATGGGCATGTTTAACCAGAACAATATCCGCAGCAGGCAGATGTACATGCAGTCCGTGCAGGAACTGGCAAGAGTGGCGGTAAACACGAATGACGGTGTGGGTATGTCCCCTTTGATGGAGTATTTTTACCTGGTGCACCGGAAGAATGTCGCTTGCCTCGAACTGGCTGAAGGGATGTATACGGACAGAAATTTCATGGTATCTGAAAATTATTCTCTGCTCAAAGCTGACTTGGAGTCATTAAACAGACAGATAGACGAGATATACGCTACCCCGGCAATCATCAGCTTGGAATATCAGAAGGTGGACAAGCTGGTGGAGATGTACCGGAAAGGTTCAATAAAGGGACCGGACGGAAAGATCCAACCGGATGCGGCTGAAGCTTTGGCAGGCTTGATCTATAGTTTGCACAAAGTTGGGGTGGCTGAAGGTGTCATCGAAAGACTGGCGAATACGGATATTCTGAAATCGGCAGTCTTGAAGGACGCGCTGTTGAGACATAACCTTTCCCAAGAGGATGTGCAACACTACACATCCGGACAGGTGCGCGAGCGGACCGATGCGCGGCAACAGCCGGGACAATACAACCTGACATCTGCTAACGGACCGGTCATCTTACAGGGGACCGAGTCAAACCTGCTGGACAGGCTGGAACTGATTCATGAGAAATACGGACCGATGATTCGGGTGGACATGGAGGACCGCAGGGTATTGCCGTTCCCGGCAGAGTATGTCGATGACATGATGATGCGCGAACCGGAAACCCTGAAAGATATTATTCGTCAGGTGGGAGCGGAAGCACTGGCTTACCGGAATGGTGACCTTACGGCAGAAGAACTGTTTCAGTGCCCATGCTATGAGCCGTACAATCCCAGGACAGGAAATGATGTGACGTCCTTGGCTGACCGGATGACGGAATTCTGGGCAGAGAGATCTATGTCTCCGCAAGAGATGGCTGCGTCAGTGTCAGGGGGTATCTCAATCCCGGTATCCGGCAGCGAGGAATTGCAGTTCTCCGCTGACACGCCGCTGGACAAGTCATTCTCCCAAACGGACGAATATATCGAGAAGGTGGATTCCATGCTACAGAAGTATGACCCTAAATCAACCTTTGACCAGTACTGTACTTTGGTCTGTCCCAGCGAAAAGGCAGTTGACATGTGGCAAAGTAAGGAAAACCAGGCCGTTTTTGTCCGGCTGATGGATGAATGTGTGGCCATGTCCATGGCATACCGGAAAGGTGAGATTACCCCGAAGGAACTGATTAATGCCATTCCCAACGCACAGCGCGATAATGGATATTCCAAGGAATATGCCGATAAGTTGTCCAATAGGGTCATGGGTATTTACGAGGGACGTATCCGCAGTTCAGTCCAACAGTTACAGGATGACGCTTCAGGGGAAAAACGACGTGTGGGTTATCACAGATGAAAAAGGACTGTTATGGAGAAACTGATGACTTATGATGAAATAGAAAAGGTGTATGGCCTGCAACCTGAAAAAATCGGACTTTGGTTGTCCAAAGGATATATACAGGGGGCTGACGGTTACGTGTCCGTTTCCTCTCTGAAGTCATTCATGAATGACATCGGTATGGATAATGCCGGCATGAAAGTTAAGGGATCACTGACTACCGCTTATCGGCAGTTTGTCCGTACATGGCCGGATATATTGGGCACAGAACTGAGTGATATGCTCCGCGAATGTGCAGAGGATGATGACATGGCGACGGTAGCTGCCAGACATGACATAAGTCTCTCTACCCTGCAGTATTATATCCGTACGGCTTCCATCCGGTTGAAAATGTATTATGCGGATGTACCTGCTTTGCGTCTGCGGCTGGCTGAGACCATCCGGGAGAACCGAAACCTGCAGCTTTTATTGAAAAGACAAGGTTCCAATGCGGACAACAGCAAGGATGTGATAAAGGAGATGGTGTGCTCTGCACTGAAGGATAATATGATATGCAGCGAGCGGGACCAAGAGACGGCCTACCGGGATTTCATGCGGATGTTGCTTACTTCCGTGACAGAATTGGGCTTGTCGGTACGCTGCACGAACGCGGCCATCAAGAGCGGAGTGAATACCCTGTATGACTTTATCGTGGTGAACAAGGCTTGCGGAAAGAGCGGGATGCTCACCAAACTGCCGCACTTCGGAATGAGGTCCTATCAGGAAATAGAGGACTTGCTGACACGGCTGAATCTTATCAAGGTAGACAATAACGGCTGCTGGACATCGGTAGCGGATTTTTTGATTGACACGAATTCGGAACTGTTTATACGATACAGTGGAAGTTCCGTGCAATCGACTCATAAGCCCCGGCTGAGAGGGAACGAGATGGTGGCCGAGTGGATCGGCAATTATATGGAGTTTACCCACGCCAAACGTCGGTAAACGGTTGAATGGAAAAACGATTAACTAAATATGACTATGGATACGAATAGAGAGTACTTGCAGACTAAGTATGCACCGGACCGGAACATCGAGACACTGGCGGTGGCATTCGCTATGCATTATATGCAGCAGCATCCTGGTACGAAATCCTTGTGTGACATGGCAGATGTTTTGCGTGTGTCTCCCGAAGGGTTGAATGATCTTATCGTGCAGGCGGGGAACTCCCCACTGCTTAGCGGGCAACGGCCGGACAGGTTGGAGCAGCTGGCCTCCATCAACGAGGTCCGATACAATAATTTTCTAAAGGCTGTCGAACAGAACAACCGGGTGGCGGTTCTGTCCAATCCTTCCCTTTCGGCTGATGCAGCGGATTTGGCGTTGGCACGGTACTATTTGAACTCACATAACAACTCCCGGTTCCGTTCTATGGCGTCCCAGGCGTTGGGCATGGACGTGCGGACCATGGAGAACTTGTTCTATGCGGCGGCCGCCAAGTCGCTCTTCCGGAACGAGAACGCTCCCTTGCTGGAGAAATTTGCCAGCGAGAATATCGAGAAGTACAACAAATTCCAGGAAAAGATGGATAATGTGCTGTATGTGAAAAGCGACATCGAGCCGGGTAAGAAACTGGAGGATCTGATTGTCGGGTTTGCGGTGAACTATATCAACAAGCATCCGGACGAAGAGACAAAGGAGAGGGTGTTCAGTGCACTGAAGGTGAGACCCGCTATCCTGGCCGAACTGTACCGCAAGGCGCAGAAAAGGCCGGTGCTGAAGGGTTATACGGTTCCCACATTGGGCAAGCTGGCTCAGCTGAACTGGAAACGCTACCAGAATTTCGTGAAGCGTGTGCTGGACACGGACATCAAGGTGCAGGCAAACGCCGGTGACCTGATTGAGCGGATGATCCCTTCCCGTGAGTTGGGAGCCGCCGTATACCTGATGGGGCAGGACGAGTTCTCCAAGAACCAAATCTGCCAGGTATGGGGGCTGTCTGAGGAAGCATTTCAGGATGCCATTGACAAGTACTCAAACAGCAAGGAGTTTGAACAGAACTGGCTGGCCGGAGAGGAGCAGAAGAAAAGCTATATACAGCGGATTATACCAGAGATCGAGCGGCTTCGTAACGATGCAGCCGAAATACTGGATCCGACCTACAAGGTTTCCGGTGAGCAGGGCATCGAGAATATCAATACGGTAAGCGATGAAGCGCGGACGAAATATCTGCAATACCACCCGGACGTGTTTGCCGGACTGGATAAGGACCATACGACTTACGAGAATGCGATGATCGCTTGCAAGGCTTGCGGTCTGGCGCTGGAGCATGTGGTGAATAAGGAGCCCAGACTGGTGGACTATAACCTGTGTATGGAAGCGGTCAAGTCCAACGGATATGCCCTGAAATGGGTGAAGCGTGCCTGGAAGGACCGACCGATGTGCTATGCTGCGGTCGCCAACAACTATAATGCGTACAAGTTCGTCCCGCGCAACATGAAGAGCGAGCGCAAGCTGATGCACCTGGCAATTACACCTATGGGGGGCGGCCAGAATCTCCAGTATGCGTTCCAGAAGGACAAGTCCAAATATCTTTGCCGTATGGCTGATCGCACGTTCGCCGAGGCACGCGAGTTCTTCCCGCAGAGGTTCGCACCGTCGGACAACGAGCTGAAACGTCAGGCACGGATGGCAAGGGCTCAGGCCAAGATGCAGGGACAGCAGCTGGAGAACGGGGTCAAGGTGACTCCGCAGGACTACTTTGACCTGTATCCCACACTGGTGAAAGAGGCGCGTGAGGCTATTGAGAAGAATTTCATGTCGGTACGTGCCGAGACGGAATCGTTCGTCCGTAACATGGCGGCGTTCTATAACGGTTCCATTTCTGCCAGCCAGCTGTTGGCCGAACCGCCAATGGCGGGCCGCTATCCGGAAGACATGGATCCGGCAATCAAATACCGGACGGTCGTGCTGGACACGTTCGCTTGTGCGACAAGACATCCCGAACTGGTGCCGGCGGGCAGCCTGAACGTGAACTTCAAACCGTCAGTGCAGCGCGATTTCTCCGCTGTGACGATTGATGACTATTACAAACGGCCTGCAGGACAGGACAAGGGCCCGGCTGACCAGGTGAAGCCTTTCTGGGAATCGGCTAATATGGACAGCTCCATGTCGGAGGGCGTCAAAAAGGGATTGGTGCATCTGCTCAAGCAGGAGGCTGAACTGGCCATGGCTTACCGGAACGGCGAGATATCCGCTGAGAAATTCTTCTCCACACTTCCTATGGGAACGAATGTCCCGCAAATGGAAAAGGCGCAACTGGCAGGATACGCCAACGAACTGACACAGTACTGGGCTGACCGGTTCCCGGAAATGGTTCAGCAGCAGAAACAGAATCATTCCCAAGACCAAGGGCTGAACAGATCCCGCAACGGGGGCATGCATCACTAACCTATTATCCGGATTACTATGGGACTATTGGATTATTTCAAGGAACTGGCAGGCGAGGTTGATGAAAGAGACGGCCAGATTAACATCAGGACGGATTTCGCTAACCGTCCCGGGGCCTTGTACCTCTGTATTAATAAGGAGAGCCACAGGGTGACCAGTGTGCGTCTATGCGACATCGCTTCCCGGCTGAAGGAGGATACCTTCGAATCATTTATCTGCGAACAGGTGAAGCAGGTGAAGAAATTGGACTTCATTCCCAACGAGATCGCTCTCTTCTACTTTGTGCCGGACCTCGCTACCGTTCCACGTGTCCACAAAGAGGAAAATGACCACTTTATCCCGTACATCCAGGATAAGCAGCCACAGATGAAAATTGACTTGACCGATGCTGCGTTCGCTGTCAAGTATGGCTTCGACTTGATAGAGAATGACAAGTGCTTTTCGGCGGTTACTAGTGGGGTGGGGAATACCGAACGGTACCGGGAGTTCATGGAAAGCAACGAGAAGGAACGCTACCGGGGTATCGTAAATTACTATCTGGATGGCATACAGGAGGATTACCGTAGACAAAAGGGCATCTCTGCCCGAAACCCGATCTATAATTTGTTACAGCGGATGGGCGACAACGAGAATGTGGTAGGACTGATCGTGCACCAGATAAACAGGCGCAAGGACATTGCTCCCCTGATGATGCGGATGCTCAAGCCGGTCATCTTCAACACGAAATGGGGGAGGAAGAATATATCCGACGCCGAGATGCTGAATTACGTGGCAAAAAATGACATGAAATATCTGAGCGTAGAGTTCAGGAATCAAACAATGCTTGACTTCTTCAAACGAAACGGATTGTTAGACGCTGTGTTGGAATGGTGCGGTTCGGTGAGCTATATGGATGACTATGTACTCCACAGGGGGCCTGGAATCTCAGACAAGGTGAGCCCCATACCGGGCTTGACGGTCAGCGAGACATTATACCAGAATATACTCGACAAGGGGGCTGCGGTCGGACAGATGTGCTACCGTAGACTATGCCGGGACTTACGGAAGGAGAAGGAACTGAACCCTATAATCGACTTGACGGCTAAGTATCCGGATTTTATACGCAAAGATTGTCCCGGCGAAAGGCCGCTGCCGCCGGGAATGACAGAGGACTCGTTCGAAAAGGGACGGGAAGCGACCAAGAACAGGAGCACTTCGTGGTTTCATTTATAAATTCCTAAAAACAATGTTATGGAAAACGAACAGGAACAGATCAAGATTAACAATTACGACATCAACATGCTGATTGGCATATACTTCTATGACCAGGGTACCATTCAGCTGAGTAAACTGGCCGAGAGACTGTGTGCACCGGAAAACGAGGTGGAGCTGATCTTGGCAGAATACCGGGAGTCTCCGGTGTACAAGGATTTCTATGCCGAAATGAGTGCCTTCTCTAATGCAAGACTGGGTAAGCAGGATACGGAGGTGCTGGCTAAATGCATGGGCGAGGCTGCCGAGCTGATGAAGGCTTTTTATGTATTGGATCAGCGGAAAGTGAGCCCGGCTACCATACTGAACGAGGGCAATGTGGATAAACTGCTCCAGTCTGCCTATTTTGAGGAATGTATCGGAAAGGACCTTTCGGTGCTTCTGACTTCCGAGAGCTCGGAGAACCAGGGTTGGAAACGGCTGATGGCTGAGACGGCACTGGCAGATGGCTATCAGAAGTCCATGGAGGCGATGCAGTCCTACAGGGATTTCAGACGCTCACAGGTGGACGGTGATTTGGGTGAGAAAGAAGCGGAGTACCGGGTGTTTGCGACGGAGGCTTACGAGAAGGCGCAGCGGGCTTCAGAAAATTATACAAAGGTTTTCAACCAGACTTTTGTATTGCCCGAAGTGATGGCGATGCGTGACTTGTATCAGAAAGGGGATGAACAGAAGCTGTTGGTTATGGTGCAGCAGAAGCGTGCAGATGCGTTGGTGATAGGGCAGTTCGTGGATATGCTTTGCGGACAGCCCCAGGGGCTCTCCGCTGACTTCACAGGGACTCCGGAAGCTATATCGGACGAGTTGCATAAGGCACTGACCGAAACGGCGTGGTTCGAGAATATGGTGGGGCATGACTTGTCGGGCATTTACCCTGAGATGATGACACAGGCGCAGTTCGAGATGGCACAGGGCTATGTCAACCGTATATGCGAGCAGGCTGGGGACGGAGCAACAGTGAAGGTGAAGGCGTTCACGAGCAAAGCGAACCTGATAGAGATGAAGGTGAACCCGCAGGAGATTGCCAGACGGATGGATGTCCTGACCGGAAGGGTGGAAGAACGTAAGGAACTGAACGGGTTGACCGAGAGCTTTGTGAAAGGGGAGTCTCAAGGTGTCAGTCAGGAATTCTTTGAATCGGACCAGTTCAAGAGACACTACGGCGAGGATCTTTCTTTGGTAGGGGCCAGGCCGGGTGTGGCTGATGTCATGGTGATGGAGCAGTACCGCAAGATGCTGGAGGGACGTATCTCCGAAATGGCGGCTGATCTGTCACAGAACCCGTCGGCTGACAGAGTACAGGATTACAAGGAGTACGAATCATTGGTGAACCAGGCAGAGGTGGCTTCTCTCCGTATGGACAGTTTGTATGCGGACAGGCCGGTACAACTGATAGATTTGTCTGCCGATGACCTGGCCGGACTGAAGATGGACCGGACGGTGTCATTGCTCTATAATGAGCATACGGGCAAGATGATACTTGCTGAAGCGGGCACAAGCCTCGAAGGGACTGAGGGGTATTCGGTGATTGACCGGTTCACGACAGCCAAGCATGCAATGGACTTCATACGTCTGGCTGATCAGAAAATGGAACAGACGCACCGTTCCGGACTTTCCACGGACAATATGCGAAATGAGTATAAAGTGTTCAAGGCTCTTCCTGCTAACGACAAGTCCTTGTATCTGTCCATGAGCATCCTGTCCAACGAGATGGCGCAGAAATCCGAGCATCCGGATCTGGCTGCCATGAGACAGTTCGCATTTGAATATGAGCAGAAAGTGCAGTTCGACCTGGCGAACCCGGGTGTGACCGATGTGGTCAAGACGGATGCCAACCGTGCGAAGCTGCAGGCAAAGATTGATCATGACAGCGGTGCCGACCGTACAGAAAAGGTGGGTGGCCGGTCAATGTGATAACAGAGAATGAATGAGGGCCTGCCCTTCATGGGCGGGTCCGGTACTAATTTAAAATAGGACGGTAATGAAGAATTCTTACCAAAACGACATACAGACGGTACAGCTGGGTAATATCATCTCTTCGGTGGGATCATTGCTTGACCGCTCTGAAAGTATGCAAGAGACGCTAAGCATGTTTCATCTGGAGCAGTCTGCTGAGATTTTGCTTCAGCTGCTCGAAGCGGGGGACGAGCCGGTCAAGACGGAAATACTGACGGCCTCGTTTCTGGGTGATGTTGCCGAGGTGCTGTACAAACGGCTTGCCGGCCTGGACTTCCCGGAGGATACCCCGAAGAATGTGTTGGCCGCTCTCGCGAACGGACTGATGGTGAAAATCGGACTGGTCGGTGACGAACTGGACGAACTGGAGACTTATGCAAGCCGGATGGACGGCTATCTGTACGAGGGCAGGGACGAACGGCTGAAAAGAATTGCCGAACTGCATATTTTGAGTGACTGGCTGATGCAGGCGTATGAGCGGATCGGCAAACTGTTGCCGGAACGACTGGAAACAGAGGAACAACGGCTCATTAAACGGTTCTCCTTCTGGCAGGCATCGGGCTATACGGCAGACTATCTTTATCTGGAGGGATTGTCGGATGACCTGATGGCATCGGACTTCCTGCATTCGACCTTGCAGGATGATCTGTCTAATCTGCAGGCGGCGCCTGAGTCGTGCCGGGCGCTGATAGCCCGTACAGTGAGACTGTGTAACGTGGTAGACCAGGACGGCTCCCTCGAAAAAGAGGAACGGTTACAACGGATAGATAATGTGATATTGGACTATAATTTCCACATCCCGATGAGCGAATGGGACTTTGTCTCCCTTCCTGACGGTTATCTGACGGCCTACATGAAGCTAAGGGCCGGGGAAATAAGGTTGAACGAGGTGGAGCAGTCGCTGACAGACGAACGGATGTGTCGGTGTGCCGTATATGTACATCCGGATGATATAGCCTATGTACCGCAGTCGTTCTGCAGACTGGATATGGCTGATTATGCATTGTCATACGGCTCGCCGGAGAACCTGAGGTATATTTCCCAGGATATGCAGACCCCGCAACAGGTGGCGCTGGCCCTTTCCAGGGACCCGATGACGGCCAATTATGCGAACCCGGATTTGGTGTCTTACGAGATAGCTTCTGCCATCGTCCTGAAGGACGGACGGGCCATCCAGTTCCTCCGTCCGGAGAATTACACGAACCAACAATTTACGGCATTGGCACAACTGGCACTGATACAGTCGCCTGATGTACTCAAGTATATCCGTCCGAAGTTCCAGACGAAAGAGGTGATTGCTGTCGCCGTGCGGAAGGATTACCGCTGTTTCAAGCAGATCCCGGTACAGCAGCGCACAGCGGAAATGATGATCTATTTTCTGTTTGTTGACCCGCGTATCGGTGAGTTCGTCCCGGTCATGCTGCTGAAGGACGAGGTGTTTCGGAAAAAGGCATCCCTGATTACAAACAGTTGGGAACGCTATGCGGCGCTGCCGGAGATTTCTGCAACCAACTGATCGAAGGGTTATGATAGCCAAGATACTGAAACATTCCAAGTCTTTCGCAGGGATAGAATACAACCGGCTGAAAACGGAGAACGGAAAAGCGGAGATGCTTGAAGCGAAGAACTTTGAACTGGAAGCTATGGTCGGACTGACGGGGCAGCCGAGTGCGGCGACATATCTCGATTTCCTGAACTATGTGTCTGACCGGCGACCGGACGTCAACTACCGGCAGTTCCATGCGGTCATTTCTTGTGCCGGACGTGAATTGTCCAAAGAGCAGCTGTTGGACGCCGCCCGGATCTACATCGACAAAATGGGATATGGTGACCAGCCTTACCTGGTGTTCTTTCATAAGGATACGGACAACAACCATGTACACATCGTCTCCACACGGGTACGCTATGACGGCTCGCTGGTATCCGACAAGTCGGAACGGTACCGCTCGCTGGCGGCTATCCGGGAGATAAACAGACAGTTCAATATTTCCGAATCCGAGAACTTGCAGGTGCGGGCCAAGAAGGATATCGCCGCTGCCTTGGAGTGGCGGTTCGCATTCGACTCCAACCTGGTGGGTATCTTCAAGGAGAAGGGCTACAAACTGGAGAAGTCCCAGACGGTTGCCGGACGGTGGATCCTTTCTTCGGACGGCGAGATGTGCGGAACGATTACACAGGACCAAATCGATGCCTGCAAGAAGGCTTACAAGGAAGGGGTGTCCGTGCGTGTCAATGGCAAGCTGCCTGTGGACAAGCAACCGAAAATCTTCAAGCGAAAGCAGCTGTTGTTCAAGAAACTGACCGAATATGCGTCCAAGGGCTATACGTTCGAGGAAATCAAGTCCCTGCATGAACTGAGGACACAACTGGGATTCCATATCGAAAGCACTACGGTCAAAGACAAGGAAGGGAAAGAGCATATTCGCTGGTCGGTGACCGACTATCCGGGCAAGACTGTCTACCGGAGTTCTGACGTGTTCCCGATTGAGACGCTGGTACGCTCCACGGACTTCAGCGAGAAAGCGGATCATTTCTATTCCTTGGTCAATCAGGTGCTGGCAGAGGAAGGAAAGAAATGCGGCTGGAGGAGATTCGCCGAACGGATGTCGGCGCTGGGATATACTATGCATACCGGCAAGGGAAATGTCGCTTATGCAACCAGGCCGGGTGAGAACGGTCAGTACCATCTGCCGGCTGACACGGTGGCCGCGCTGAATTATAACCAGCGTGTGATCAATGTATCGGCAATGGATATTCACTCCGAAGAGGAAGCACGATGCCTGGCGGCCATCAACAGGGTCAAGGTGGACGATATTCGTCCGGTACAGTTAACGCCGGAAGATAAGTCTGTACGCAAGGTGGTAAGGGAAACGCTTTCTTCCCTTCTGCACAACCTTTCGGGCGAGGATTTGAGCGCGGCGCTCAAAAAAGAAGGGGTGTCCGTGGTGCTCATGGGCAAGGAACTCTTCTTTTATCACCCGCAAGGCGGCTTGTACAATGTGTCCAAATTGGGTGGCGGTTTCACGGTAGAACAGGCGAAGGGCCTGGACTTGAATGTGCTTGACGTGGATCGCATGAACCGCTACTACAGCAGGTGGGAGGATTACTTGAACGAGAAGACCGTCACGTATCCCGAACCGCCGGGCGAAGAACAGCAAACTAGTGGCAATACCCGTGGCACCGGACAGAATCATAGCCGGTCAGCAGTAAGCGGTGGTGCTTCCGGAAGGAGAACCCGCGCAAGGGATTATGATGACAGCCGGACTAGGTCCGCTTCCCCATCCATGGATGCTGTGCTCAAACCGATATCACTGGCAGGATTCCTGGCACAGATGGCACAGATTGCCAACCAGATGAAAGCCGGAGGCGGTGGTGGAGGTGGCGGGCGCTCCCGCAAACGCAAACGTAGGGATGATGATGAAAATGAAGATTGATACTAAGTGCTGGTTGATACGTTCTCATGGAATAGTGGAAGGTGTCAACCAGAACTGTAATGGATGCAAATCAGAGAGAATTCCCAACGGAATTCCGGTGTATCAAATGAAAAAACTAATAAAATTTGCTCTGTCGTACTGATTTGCTTATCTTTGTCTGACAATGATTTAGTAGTAACCAAAACCGAAATAAATATGTTAATAGTTTTTGCCAATCAGAAGGGCGGTGTGGGGAAAAGCACACTGGCTTTGTTGTTCAGTGACTACCTCGGTATGGCCGGTTACAGATGCCGTGTATTGGATTGCGACAAGCAACAGAGCATCTTTGAAAAGTACCTGCTGGACCTGACTTTTGAGGGTATCCATTATGATACCGAAAAAATCCAGAATGATGATTGCCCGGTTCCTGTCAATCCAAACTCTTTGTTCCGGATCGAACGCCTTCCGTTTGACGTGCTCTCCGGTGCTATACGCGGATGGCTCGACAATGGGGAGGACTCTTTTACCGATTCTGAAAATGACTTCAATATATTCGACATGCCCGGACAGTTGGACATTGAGCAAATGGAACCTATTTTCCGGCTGGCAGATGCCATCATCACACCGACAAGCTTCAGTGATTTTGACAACAGCTCCACACTTACGTTCACTAACGCATTACGCGGGATGAATCTTCGAGCCAAACGCTTCGTTGTGCCAAATGCCATTATGACATCAGCAAATTATTCGAGCCGTAGTGATATTGAGCAGCAATTGTTGGGTATGGGGTGCCATATCACACCGGATGTGGCGCGTACCGTAAACCTTTCCCGGAATTTAAGTACGATGTTCATTAATCCCTATGTGCTGGCTGTCGTTGAGAATGCTTTTGCTTATATAATAAAGAAATTGAAATAGCGTTAACTTGCTTTAAATTATAAAAAGTGTTTATCCATAACTTTATGAGAATCAAATTAAAATGATAATTTTGCAATGGCAAACCTAAACGATTTAATCAAAACGGCGAAGGAGCAGACTGCCAAAAGAACAGCTCAAAACACTGAGGATAAACGTTCCTCTGTTGCTTCACCGACTGCGTTTACTGGTACGGGAGACTCAGACACTCCCAAGGCGGTCAATTCGATTGCCCAATCACCTACTGACACGGTATCGGCCGTGCCGAATGAGAACCCATTAAAGAATCCGGCTGATAGTGCTGGAGAATTCATGAACGAGCCCACACCTAAAAGAAAAAGGGCCGATTCGTTGAAGAATATTTCCGAGGAAGAGTTGAACGAACTGTTGACGATGTATGAGAATCGCAAAAAGCTTCGAAAGAAAGTATCTCGACAAGAGCGGAAATTTACACCGGAAATCATGGAACTCAAGGAAAAGTGTAGGATATTTTTGGATAATAATCAAATTGATGAAAAGGCCGTGATTCGAGTAACAGGTGAAGCACGTGATTTAATCTTTTTGTTTGGGAAAGTCTTCAATATTCCTACCCAGGTATTAGCCTCCTACATTATTCAAAGTTATTTGGAAGACAATTTTGCTGAGTTCGTCAAGAAAGTTCGCCGATTGGGTAACTGACAACCTGCCATAAAACAATAAGATCATGAAGTGGATTGTTATGCTTTTGGGGGGATATACCCTCTATTATCTTGTATTGATTGTTTTTGATGCGCTCAAAAACAGTGCACCGATGGCTGATGACGAGGATACGCAGATTATCCCTGTGGATGATATGCTGAGTTCATCAAGTTTTCGGGCAAAGAAAATGGAGCTGCCTGCCGATGTACGCAAGGAGTACATGAGTGAGGATAAGGAGGAGCTTGAATCCTATCGTCCGCGACGGGTGACCGGTGCCATCTATGCACAGGGCTTTGAGGTGAACGGTTACAATCAACAGCTTATGAAGTCCGGTAGGGCGGTATTCGACGGATGTGTCTATACATTCTGAGAACGGAGCATCTGAAGATTTGAAGAAGTAGTTTTTATACAGTGCGCCGTAAATGGTGTTGATATAGGCGCAAGCGGATTTGATTTGAAGAATTGAAATATTATATTTTTACAATTAACTAAATACCAAACACTATGATTTTGATTAGTAATTTTAGAAATCTGGCGTGTGTCAAATTTCATCAGGTTAATGCCAGAGCATTGTCGTTGGCAATCGTAATGTTGACATTCGTGACAAACGCTTTCGCTCAGAAAGATGCGTCAGCTTTTGCAGGTGCAATTGATGAAGCAAGTTCACAACTTGA
This sequence comes from Parabacteroides sp. MSK.9.14, assembly GCF_019041495.1. Classification (NCBI taxonomy): domain Bacteria; kingdom Pseudomonadati; phylum Bacteroidota; class Bacteroidia; order Bacteroidales; family Tannerellaceae; genus Parabacteroides; species Parabacteroides sp. MSK.9.14. Next base: position 79,341 of record NZ_JAHPXO010000018.1, on the reverse strand, counting down.
AGGCACTTTCGAATCCGTAGCCAATCTGTGTTTGATTGTCGGCTCACTGGTCGGTCTGGTCGGTGGCGCACAGATCTACATCAAGTGGAATAACGGCGACCAGGACGTTACCAAGCGTATCGTCGGCTGGGGCGGTGCCTGTCTGTTCCTCGTTGCAACAGGTTCAATACTTAAAGTCCTTTTCTTGTAATAATGGAAGGCATAGGTGGTTTCAAGGTGTACAAGGGGTTGCAAAGACCCCTTGTATTCAAGAACTTGAAAGGCAAGTTTATCGGTTGGGGAGCGGCTGCTTTGATTACCTCTTTCTTACTGTGTGTGCTTGTAGGGAATCTAGTCGGTGTCCTGTTTGGTATGGTGACGCTGATAGTCAGTTTCGTACTGTCTATGTCATTCATACTGTACAAACAGAGTCAGGGACTCCACAGCCGGGATTCGGGTGCGGGCTACTACATCGTACGACGTATAGTCCGGGGTAAACTGGACCTATAACATCGACAATTAAATCAAAACTGTTTTTATGAAAGTATCGGAATTCAAATCTCCTTATATCTGTATCGAACAACAGCCGGAGGGCTATGGAGTGGTATATAACGCAATGGGTGATTATTCGGTCATCTTCCGTGTCGAAAACCCTGTGCAGCAATGGTCCGGCGACAAATCGTTGTATGAGGACTTTCATTCCTTCTATACGAACTTGCTGAAGCTGTTCGGAAACGGTTATATCCTCCAGAAACAGGATTTGTTCTTCCGCAAGAAATATCATCATGTCTGCGACAATACGGATTTCTTGGACAACGAATATTTTAAGTTATTCGAGGGACGTGAATATACCGAGACCGAAACGTATCTTATCCTGACCTGTGAGGTTAAAAAATCGTTCTTTTCATACGATAAGGAGGCATGGGATACATTTCGTTCAAATGTTTCACGGTTGCTGCAGATGTTTGACGCTAACGGTTACGCTATCACCGCATTGGACGAAAGCCAGTGCAATGACTATCTGCATAACTATTGTACCATTAATTTCAATAAGGGAGAGGTGGCCTTCGACAATATCAAGGCTACCCGCAAGAAATTCTGGGTGGGGGACCGCGAGGTGCGGGTGATGTCACTGGTGGATGTGGACAGCGTGGATGTCCCAAGCGAAATAGAATGCTCCCGTACCGAAGAGATCGGGGATTTTATCATGCCAGTGGATTTGTTCTCGTTCCTCCCTTCCGTTCCGGAGGTGGATACACTGATTTATAACCAGATATTGTTCATACCGGACCAGCAGGCTGTGCAGACCAAATTGTTGACCAAGTGCAAACGGCATAGTTCCATACCAGACGCCGGAAACGATATGGCCGTGGAGGATATCACCAACATGCTGGGTGATATGGCACGGGTCGGAAAAATGGTGGTGTATTCCCATTTCAATTTTACCCTGATCGGAAGGGGGAATCTGGATAAGGCGACCAATATGCTTGTGGGACAACTGAACAGCCGGTGCGGTATCTATCCGAGCAAGCAATGCTATAACCAGTTCCCGCTGTTCCTGGGATGTATGCCGGGAAATGCGCGGAACATCAAGGATTATGACAGGTTCCTCGTTCCGGCTGACGCGGCTTTGTGTTTCTTCTACAAGGAGGCAAGACAGCAGGACGAACATTCTTCGTTCAAGACTTACTTTTGCGACAGACAGGGCATCCCCTTGGCCATAGATCCGTTCTTCAATATCATCGCCACCCAACGTTGCCGTAACTCCAACAAGTTTGTACTGGGTCCGACAGGTACGGGTAAGTCATTCTTCGTCAACGAGTATGTACGTCAGATTTACCGGAATGGTATAGAAGTCGTGCTGGTGGATACCGGACACTCTTATCTGGGTTTGTGCGAATATCTGAAGGGCAAGTACATTACCTATACGGACGAGAACCCGATTACCATGAATCCGTTCCGTATCAACAAGGAGGAATTCAACGAGGAAAAACGTGACTTCCTGAAGTCCTTGATTACGCTACTGTGGAAAGGTAGCAAGGGTGAACTATCGCAAGTGGAGGACACCTTGATCTCCAATACGGTGAATGAGTATTACAGGGATTACTTTGACAGCGGGCGGGACGCTTCTTATCTGTCGTTCAATTCGTTTTATGAGTTCTCCGTGCCTTTCATGAACAAGCAGATCAGTGAGGCTAATATCCGCAGCTATGCGGAAATGGAGTCATACGAGTATGTGTTGAAAAAGTTCTATAAAGGTGGAGATTATGAGCGCACGCTGAATGATGACATGGACAAGTCACTGTTTGATGAGAAATTTATTGTATTTGAAGTGGATGCCATCAAGGATCATAAAATCCTGTTCCCTATTGTGACACTGATTATCATGGACCTGTTCATACAGAAAATGAGAATCAAGAAGGGGGGTAAGTCGTTGATAATTGAAGAAGCATGGAAGGCCATCGAATCTCCTTCCATGGCAGGATATTTGCAGTATCTGTACAAGACAGTGCGTAAGTTCAATGGAGAAGCCATTGTCGTGACACAGGATGTGGCTGACTTGACCGGCAATAAAATCTTGAAAAACGCCATTGTTACGAATGCGGATACGATGATCTTGCTTGACCAGGAGAAGAATAAGAAGAACTTCGATGAAATACAGAAAGTGTTGGGTATCACAAATTCTGAACTGGCAAAGATATTTTCCATAAATAAGGTCGGGACACTGGCCGGTCGGAACAAGTATTCCGAAGTGTATATCCGTCGTGGGGCAATCGGCGAGGTGTATGCTACAGAGGTGTCATTGGCACAGTATTATACCTATACGACCACACGTATCGAGAAGGATGCAGTCAGACTGTATCATGATGCTTACCAGGAGTATGAGAAAGGGGTGATGGAAGATTGGATGCGTATCCGTTCAGGAGGAAAATCGGACACCGATCCCCGTTTATATAAGGAGCTGCTCGCTGAATGGCGCAAGCATATCGACTTGTACCGGATAGCACTGACTGCCTATATCGAAGAACAAAAACGGACAGGGCTGAGTATCCAGCTGTTTGCCGAGAAGGTGAACAGCCCGGGTTACAGGGTCCCCATTAAAACAAAGGTATATGAGAACATTGACTTCTAAAGTATGGATATGTGTCCTGATTGGATGGCTTTCCGTTGTGTCGGCCTACGGGCAGATTACGGATTCGGCAACGCTGCCTGTCTTGCAGAAGGATGTGGCTGACCAGACGGCACGCCTGGTGGCTATCTCCGGAGTGCAGATAGTGGAAGCGGAGCAGATGGAGGATTTGGCACGCTTTACGGAAGAGTGGGTCGAAATGAACGAGGCGGTGCAGAACGGCTTGCGTACCTTCGGACAGAATGGCTGGGAGGACGGACCGCAGTCCACAGTGGATGTGGCGTTCGAGGACTTCTGGCTGGTGAAGGGACTGTGGAAACAGATCCGTCAGATGGTCAGCCTTTACGGCGATTACTTGTCCGGCTTCGAGCATATGGATTTTGCCGTCAACGCTTTGCGGACGGAGACAATGGACGTGTTTATCACGCAAGGTTATAATACCATTGGTGTTTTCAACAATATGATGGGAATTATCAAGGATCGGACTTCGGCGCATCCGCAGATGACCATTCGCCAGTGTTTTACTAAAGGCGAGGACATGAAGCGGCAGGTGACGTCCATAAACAACGCACTCAAGTGGCAGTTGCGCCGCGTCCATGATTATTCGCTGATGAACAATACACTGGATCCCTTTAAATGTCAGGATATTCCGGCAAAAGGGGACAATGATTTTGACCCGGCTAAAGCAAACCGGATGTAATCAATACTTATATGGAAATGACAGGTGGACATAACAGGTTTTCGTCACTCTCTCTGACCGGTGTCAGAAGGGGACTGGCAATGGCGGCGCTGCTGCTGTCTGGCATGGCTGTGTCGGCACAGGGCGTGATGTTTGTGTACGACCCTTACCGACATGCGATAGTGTCGGCAAACAACAACTCTTCCCTGAAACGGTTCGAGCGTATCGGGAACCTGAAGATGGATGTCATTGCCAACAAGGAGAAGACAGCGGCCAATTATATGGTTTTGAACATTCTGGAAGAGCACTTGTATGCCAAGGAGAAGTCCTTGAGCAACGGGAACCTGGCTTCCATGATGAAATTGTATGAACAGACGGTAAAGGATGTGGCCGAGTTCTGGGAACAGTACCATGAAACGTATGTACTGTCCAGTGATTCCTTGCGGATGAAGTGTGAGGACTATTACGAACGGGCCAAGGCTAATTCTGACTACGAGATGGATCAGATTGAACGCCGGGTGGCCAAGTACGTCCGCGAGTCGGGATTCATCGCGAACAATACGGAACGTATCACCATGATGGAGAATTGTTACGAGCGGGCAAGGGCCGAGAAGATGCGGGTCATCTACCATGGCCGGGTGCTGTTTTCCCTGGCCGTTTACCGAGAGGGATTTCGGGAGCAACAGATTGATGTGCTGAAGAATGTAATCAGATAAATACGGATACTATGACAGGAAGTAGATTAATAGTAGTGTTTGTTTCGGTGTTGACTGGGTTGGTACTGGCAGTGATGCCGGTATCAGCCCAAACAACGAACATCGACATGAGCAATGACACCAAGCTGCTCATGAGACAGATGGAGATGGAGGCCAGCATGAAGTCTATCGAGGAATCTTCCCGTAAGGAGAGTGCGTCTTCCAAGGACGAATACTTGCAGTCGGTGGAGATCCTGCAGCAAACGCTTGACCGTTTTTTTGATTGTGCACCGGGACTGACTACCCGTATGAAGGAGTGGATGACTATCCGGGCATCGATTGAGGTGGCCGGAAAGACCATCTTCAAGAACGGGAATGACTCAATTTACAAGAACCTGACGAAAATGATGAACCGCCGGATGTTCACCTTGCCGGATGCGGCGACTATGCCAGGTGATATGGTATGGCGCAGATACAAGGATGCGTTTATACGCACGGAGAAGGCTTTTCTAGGAACAAGCCGGATCGAAGGAATTGAGGATTTGCTGGACACGGCGGCGGGCATGACTGAGGGGGAGGCAGCTTCCATTAAATCGGCCATCGACATGATGGGCAGCGGCAAGAACGGTAACGGTATTCTGGACGAAGGGTTCCTGAAAAGCGACAAGCTGACGGAAGGCTACAAGAAGGAAGTGGGACGCATCATCGACGATGTGATGCAGATACACAGCTCATGGGTGCCTTCGGCAGACAAGGAATCGTTCTACCAGAAGAAGCTGAATGAACTGAACCGGCTGTATGCGCACGTGAGGGGATCGGACTGGATAGACTTTATCCTGGAGTCCGAACAGACGGATCGGATGAACATCAATGAGGAGTACCGGAAGATATTGGACAAGTCTTTTTCCGGACGTAAAAATAGATAGGAATAAACAAGACATAATACACGAGACTATGAATGAACTGTTTTTTGATAGTACATGGCAACCTTTGCTGGACACTCTTTTGTCAGGAGTGCGCGGGTTGCTGGATTTGAGCCAAAACGGGTTCTTCCATCTGCAGGCGCAAGGTGGGGACACCACCGGTGGGTTTGACATCTTCAGCAACGGTCTGCTGGACAAGGACACCTTTGACTACATGCTGGAACTGAAACGGATGATTACCGCCGGGGACCGCACGGGCCTGGTGGGTGCCATGGCGTACTATGCGAAGGTGATTGCCGGCTTTTTGTGCCTGGCTCATTTTGCGGGAAAGGCTTACAACTATATGTTGGGTGAAGAGACTTGGAAGATTATGCCGCTCCTGAGACCGTTCGCCCTGCTGCTGGTTATCATGTTCTGGGGTGGGTATTGCGATTTGGTACGCTGGCCGGCAGCCCAGTTGGAAGGAACGGCGTATGCGCAGATTTACGCCAAGAACCAGGAAATCGGACAGCTGGCTTCCGAACGGTGGGAACAGATTGATATCCTGACGGGACGTATCTACACCAAGGCGGCCATGGTCGATAATGCCATGGATTCTTGGCAGAACGAGGATTTCCTGCAGGCGTTGATTTCCAGCATGTCGGTGACGGACTATAACGAACTGTCCCAAAAGCTGATTGCGGGAGGTTCTTGGGTGTTCAAGGCTTTCCTGTGGGGATTCACGTTGATCATCGAGAAGCTGGGACTGATATTTCTTCAGTTCTCAATCGTGCTGATCATCATGATGCAGACGCTCTTTATGAGTATACTGTATATCATCGGACCGCTCTCGTTCGGATTTTCCGTGCTCGGGGTATGGCGTAGCAGCTGGTCGGCATGGACGGCACGTTACCTCAGTGTGACATTCTACTCTGTCATCCTGTTTGTGGCACTGTCTGTGATTTATACCATTTTGGGATACACGCTGGAGCGTGAGATACAATACCTGACGGATTTGGTGGCCAAGACGGAGGATCCGCTGAAGGACTGGGATGAGTTCTATGAGTATGCGGGCGCCATGACGGGCCAGGCTTGTATGTTTGTCGTGTGTATCATGGCAGCGTGCGGTGCGACCATGTATGTGCCGGTTTGTTCGTCTTGGATTATCGAGACATCAGGAACGGCTCCGGCAGCTACAGGTGTCACTGCCGGTGTAGGTATCGTGACAATGGGCGCTTCCAGCGTGGTCCGTGCAGGCGGCTCTGTTATCAAGGGTATGGGCAGTACTATAGGAGGGGGGCAATCCTGATAATGCCCCGCAATAATAATGTTAGTCGAATAATCTAAATAGCATAGTTATGTTTGTAAGAAATATAGAGCAAAAACAGAAGTTGGTACTGGTGGTTTGTATCATCATGGGAATCGTGACGGTTGTCACTTCCATAGGTTCAATGATATATGCGGATGTCCGCATCTCCAAATCGGAGTCGCGCATCTATGTGCTGGACGCGAATTATAATGCTTTCTCGGCTGTGCGGTCCAATGGTGGGCTGACCATGGAAATGGAGGTGAAAGGGCTGGTCGAGGATTTTCACTCCCTGTTTTACACCCTGGGCCCGGACAACGAGTTCATCAAGAAGAACATGGAGCGAGCCAACTACCTCTGTGACCAGTCGGCATACCGACAGTACATGAATATGCGCGAGCGTGGCTATTATAACGAGCTGGTGAAGAATAACATGCACTCCTGGCTGATGACGGACAGCATCCAGTTTGACAAGAACCAGATGACTTTCCGATATTGGGGAACCATCCGCTTTGACCGCCGTAATGGGGGAACCTACTACAAGCTGATTACCAGTGGTAAGATTCAGGTGCAGCCTCGTACGGAGAATAACATCCATGGACTGATGATCCGTAACTGGATGGTGGAGGATTACAGTTCTTTTCGTTCTGAAAACGGTAATAATTGATCTATGGGTTTGCTTGGGCTGAAACGGAAAAGATCTCCGGAGGAACAGAAGGAGTACGAGAAGAAGGTGTTTGAGACAACCCGGGACATGACGGTTGCCATAACCGAAAAGGTGTTCCGGTTTACCCATATAGATAAGGGTATACAACGCCTTCAGTTGATTACCGAACGCTATCCCCGGGTGACGGTGGCTCTCATGGGCGGTACCATGACGGCGATACTGCTGTACTTTATCGCTTTAGGGAACCGGCCTTCCCCGGACAGCACTGACCCGTTGGCTTTGGATTCCGTGGCGGGCAGGGTGATGGGCTTTTCCTCCGGGTATGGGGAGGTGTTCAAGACCAATACCCCGAAGGATTTCGTGGAACAGGTTGTGCGTGAGATGAAAATCGATACGGTGCGCTACCGGACAGACAGCCTGTACAGGATAGAAACGAACCGGGAGTTCATTATCCGCTACGGAAAGTTTGACGAATCGGTAATCAGACCGCCGGAGAAGGTGGACAGTGTAATGTTGACTACAAAGTAATATTTAACCAGATAAACAGAACTGATTATGGGAAGAATAGATTTTTCAAAGTTGGCAAGGCAGCCCAAATATGCGCTACCGATAATTGTCCTGCCTTTTGTGCTGCTCCTTGGCGGTGTTTTGGTGGGGACCGCAGAGGAAGATGAAAAGGTAGAGCCGTCGGCGGCAGAAGTGGTGGTGGACCTGCCCGATGCTGTCGAGCAGAACGAGCTGTCCAAAAGTGAGCTGATGGAACAGCGTATCCGCGAGGAAGAAGCGGACAGACGCGCATACAATGACTCCATAGCGGCAGTCGAACAGGCACGCAAACTGGATTCGATAATGAAGGCTTCACAGATGTCAACCAGACGGCAGAGGGAATCCGTGCGACGGGTGAATGATCGATCAAACCGCTCTTCATCGCAGTCTTCACGAAGCACCAGCCGTTCAAACAACAAACCGCAGGAAGAGGAACTGTCTGAGTTCGAAAAGTTCAAGGCTGAAATGGAGATGTTGGACAGACTGGCAAATCCGGAAAAGGCTGTGGAAGAGAAACCGAAGATAACAAACCCTAATAAGTCTAAGGACCCGGAACCGAAAACGGTGACAAAGGCTTCCGTCGAAGAGAGCGAGTACTTCAACACGCTACGCGACAAACGCCAGCCCAGCCATATTCATGCTATGGTGGATGAAGTGGTAAAGGGCAAACAGGGCTCCCGTGTCCGTATCCGGTTGAGTGATGACATCGAGGTGGACGGATACAAGCTTACAAAAGGGACGTACCTATACTCCTTCATCAGCGGATTCGGTAACATGAGAGTATACCTGACCATCAACAATATTATGGTGGAGGACAAGATTATCCCGGTCAAGCTGGAAATCTATGACCTGGACGCCAACCCCGGACTGTATGTGCCGAAATCCAACTTCGCAACCATCGTGCAGGAATCCGGATCACAACTCACAGGCTCCATGCGGGTGAACGTGGACCAGTCCGAGTCTTCCCGTCTGGCAGAACTGGGTTACGATATGTTTGACCAACTGATCAGCATCGGCACACGCACCGCCGGACGTAACCTTTCCAAGAACAAGGCCCGTATCAAGTATAACACACAGGTTATCCTGGTGAACGGCAACGAGAAATAAAACAAGCTATGTCTAATATAAAAAGGTAAGATATATGAAAGCATCTAAGTTAATTGTATTGCTGGGCCTGATGGTCTTGCCGGTGTTTGCCTTCGGACAGACTAAGAGCATTGATGTGATGGAAACGGTTAAGGTAAACCGTGAGGTCTCCACCCATTTTGTGACGGGTGATCCGATTAAGTATGTGGATATTTCCATGAATGAGGTGGTGGGTAACCTGCCATTGAAGAATATTCTTCGTATCAAGCCGATTGAAGAGAAAATCAAGGTGAAGAACAACCGTGGCGGTTGGGGCGAGGAAGACCGTACCTTTATTGACGGACAATCCATGGGTATCGTCACTATCGTGACCGAACGCAGCGTGTCCCAGTATCAGCTGGTCTATACCGAGATTCCCCAGGATGCCTGCAGCCAGTACGTGATTCCCTTGTCCGAGAAAAGCAGCTACCTGAACCCGGATGTGTCCATGTCCGAGACGGAGATGGTGAAGTTCTGCTGGACTGTCTGGAACTCCAAGGCGAACTATCACGACGTGCGCACCAAGAAGGACAAGATGTTGTTCAAACTGAACAACATCTATACCATTGACGATTATTTCTTCATGGACATCGAACTGGTCAACCAGACCAAGATTAAATATGACATCGACCAGGTACGCTTCAAGATTGAGGACAAGAAACAGAACAAGCGAACTACCACTCAGTCAGTGGAGGTCGAGCCGGTCATGAGTCTCTTTGACATCAAGGAGTTCAAGAAAAACTACCGCAATGTCTATGTGTTCAAGAAATTCTCATTCTCTGACGAGAAGGTCTTCACCATTGAACTTGCCGAACAGCAGTACTCTGGAAGAACCATTCTCCTGACTATCGACTACGAGGATATTCTGAATGCGGATACCTTTAATAAAAAGATTTATTAAAATGTGGATCATAGCCGTCTGAGACCGCTTGGGCGGCTGTGAACTTAAAATTCTAATAATTTGAGCGTTAAATGAATAAAAACGCTCGTATATTTGTTCTTTTCAAAAATTAAGCATAATTTTGCGATTAGTTAAGTAACCAAAACGATATGAAAAAATATATTTACTCCTTAGCTCTGTGCCTGTGCGTGTCCGGTTCTCTCTATGCCGGCAACGGGGAAAAATACATCGGTATCTCCGGCGGTTATTCTCTTCTACGTGCAATTGATGTCCGTCTTTCCTACGAAATGGAATCACGTTACCATGGCAGCCACGAACTGTTCGCGGAATTTTATGACAGCTACGAAAAAGGGGACTGGAAGTACTTGCAGGAATACCGTGGCGGTTATGCCTACAAATTTCCCCTTCACCGAGGCAAAAACTCCACTTTCAAGATGCGTATGGGTGCGGCTTTAGGTGCCGATGCGGAAGGATTCACTTGCGGATTCCAGATGGGATTCGAGCTTAACCGGACTTTTGGAAACGGTGTTCAGGGTTTCATTGCCCAAAACAATGAATATGCGCTTTGGACACGACGCCCTTGGCGTAACGGCCTCTCTATGGGCTTGCGTATCCCTTTCTGATGTAATTATACAATAAACAATAAATATGTATGGTACTCATGAAAAAATTTAAGTTTCTATTAGTGGCAGCCTTCCTTATGTTGGGACTGTCTGCCAATGCTCAGTTCTACTCAGTAAAGACAAACGTGCTCGGGCTGGCTACCGGGAACCTGAATCTTGAACTTTCTGCAACTGCAAGCCGCAAAGTATCTATTCACTTGCCGGTTAATTACAATCCATTCACGTACAACTTTATCGCAGACAATTGTAAGATGAAGAACCTTACTGTTCAGCCTGGTGTACGTTATTGGTTTACGGAATCGTATATGCGTTGGTTTATGGGATTCCATGCAATCTATTCACGTTACCATGTTGGATGGAAGGAATTGTCTGACTATCGTTATGATGGTTGGGGGGTAGGTGGCGGTTTCTCCGTCGGTTATTCTAAGATGCTTTCAAAACGCTGGAACTTCGAGGCTGAATTAGGTGGCAGTTTGATGTGGCATGACTTTGACAAGTACCTTTGCAAAGAGTGTGGTTCTCTGCCTGACCCGGGTCACAAAATCAATTTCGTCCCGACCAAACTTTCATTAGCATTCGTATACCTGTTCTAAAAAGGAGGTTGCTATGAGAATCAAATATTACATAGTGCCTTTGTTTGTGGCAAGTTGCCTGCTGATGTGCGCATGTAGCGGGAAGCGAGCATTTGTACGCAAGATGGAAGGGCAGAACCTGACAGCCGGATTAAGCCAGCCGGGAAAGACCGTGGACACCACTGTAGTGGATGTGCCGCGCGAGGTCAAGTTCAAGGAAAACGGTAAAGAGGCGTATATTTCCGTTGCCACCAAAGATAAGGACGGCAGTGACATCGCCAGTTATACATTGTCTGAAGTCCGCGTGTTCGCAAAGAACAAGACCGTACCCGAACGTAACGGTAAAGTAAATGTGGACTTTATCGTAAGTGTGCCGAAGGGCCTGGTGGATAAGAACTGGCAGGTGCACCTGATTCCGAAGGTAACAAAGGATGTGACCAAGGATTCGCTGTTTTTGGATGACATCTTCATTACCGGAGCCCGTTTTGATGACAAACGTCGTAAGGGTTATGAGAAGTATGAGAATTACATGGAAACAATCATCCCGGATTCTGCAGACTTCGTGAAGAATTTCGTGGATTACCGTCTGTATTACCTTACACTGGACCGCAAGAACTTGTTTGCTAACAAACACCGCAAGAAAGTACTTAGGGATCGGGACCGTTTCAACAACTGGGAATATAAGGTAAACCGCAGATTCCTGCACTATAACCAGTATCCCGAATACATGATCAGCCAGAAGGCAGGGGAGACTCCGACAACGACCATTAACCAGCTGAATGGACTGTCACAGCAGGAATTGGCCTATTTGGGCTTGCAACAGCAAGGTATGCTGGATGGTGTTCCCGTGAACTGGATGTTACGCGACATCAATCTCCGCTATTCGCCGGCCAAGTACAAGAAGTATATTCAGGAGTTGGGCGATGACCCTGACAAGCTGATGCTTTCTCGTGTGGACTCGCTCTTATGGATGGACTTCTATACTCGTTACGGTGACGTGGAAAACAACAACGCACGTAAGCGCAAATCGGAAGAAATGTATGAGAAGTATGTCAAGTTCCCCTTCGCACGTAATGCCCGTCTGGATTCTATCGTGGATAAGGGAAAGGATATCGAATACTACTATTCTCAGGACGTGCATGTGGACGAAGCGAACAAGAAATTGTTCCTGACCTTGAACGGAGACGTTACCACATTGGATGATGCGGTTTACAACATGCCGAACTCGGATACGATTGTATATACTATATCCAACATGCTTACATTCCTGGACCGCGCCCCGCGTTATGTGAAGAAGGTAGTGGAACGCCGTGCATTCGAAAACTATTCGGCACACATTGTATTCCCTGTCGGAAAATCCGAGTTTAAGCTGGATATGGGTAATAACAAAGATGAGATTGACAAGGTGGAAAAAATAGTTCGTCAGGTTGATGAAACAGGTATTTTCGTAGTTGACTCTATCGTGATGACCGCCACCTGTTCTCCGGAAGGTTCCCGGGCAGCGAACGAGAACTTGGCACGTCGCCGTTCTCAGTCAATGGGACAGTTCTTCCGTGGCCGTCAGAATGAAGACATCGAGCTGAGCAAGCTGATTGTCCCGCACTATCTGGCAGAGGACTGGGCGAAACTGGAGGAAATTCTGAATGCAACGGACACGCTGAAAAACAAGAATGAAATCCTTGCTTTGATTCGTGACGAAAAGAACGCTGATATCCGTGAAAGCAAAATCCGTTCTCAATTCCCGGCTGACTACAAACTGATGAAAGACGCATTCTATCCTGAATTGCGTGCCGTAAACTTTGAGTTCAATATGCACCGCAAGGGCATGGTTAAGGATACGGTTCATACAGATGTGATTGACGAGAAATATGCAGAAGGACTCCAACTGCTTGAGAACCGTCGCTACAAAGACGCTTTGGAGATTTTGCTTGACTATGATGATGTCAACACTGCTATCTGCTATATATCCATGGGTTACGACACTCCGGCTTTGAATATTCTGCAAAAGGAAAAGGAAACGGCTAATACCGTATATCTGATGGCTGTCATCTATGCACGCCAGAAAGACTATCCCAAAGCAATCGAATATTACAAAAAGGCTGTGGCTATGGATAAGACTAAGGCGTGGCGTGGAGCGCTTGACCCTGAAATCAACCAGCTGATCCAGGCTTATGACTTGAATAAATCAATGTTTGACGAATAAAAACAAAACCTATATGAAAGCAAAGAAATTTATACCTCTTTTGTTTGTGGCCGCAGCTCTCTCTTCCTGCGACTTTACAGAGGATTGTGACTATTTCGGCTGGTTGCGTGTAGAGAACAACTGGCAGGGTTATAATGATATCCCTTCTTCTCCGGACAGAAACTATGCATTGATGTATAGCGACGATAAGGGTTATCAGGGTGAATACAGCATTGTTCCGAATCTGGAGGGTATTCCCGACACCGTAACCACCCGTATGCCGATGGGCGGTGCCCGTGTAATCACTTTCACAAGACCCAATGATGTCAACAATGACGGAGTGAACGATGAAGATCCGGCATTACCGGTATCCAATATGTCACAGAATATCAAGTTCAAGAACTTGGAAAATTATGACAAGGCAACCGCTTTCGTCGACTATTACGCTGACGAGACAGGCAGTCATATAGCTGAACCGGGACTGTTCTATTTGGGACAGTCATCAACCAATGTAAAGTTTGAAGATACTGAACTGGTGATGGGGCCGGATACAAGAAACCAGATTCCGGTGCTGCAGCGACAGATAACAAAGTTTCTTGAGTTCCGCTTCCGGGTGGGAAAGGATAACCCGAGCCTGCCGAATGTGACTGGCATCCGCACCTCTTTGTCCGGTATCGCTACTGAACTGAACTTGTCAACCGGTGAAGGTGTACCCGAAAGCGCCGTTACTTGTAACTATATGGCATCCAAGGTTCCAGGTCCGGGTGATCCGGGTTATGATCCGGAAAATCCTTCTTCAGACAATCTGGCTGACATCCAATACAAATACCAATTCACTGTACTTGACTTCCTGGGACGTTTTGAGCAGGTGGACAACACCCGTAATATCCTGACTGTATGGGCTCAGTTGGACAATGGTGAAGAACGTGTTCGTAGTATTGATATAAGTTCGTATTTGGCAAACTTCGCTCACCTGTGCATGGTCGCCCGTATTGATATTGACGTTTCAAGCGACAACTTGAACTTGGGGGTTGTTTTTTCTGAATTTGAAACAGGGCTTTGGGAATATTATAACATTGGCAAGAAATAAACACTATTATGAAACAAATCAGATATCTACTTATATCCGCTGCGGTAATGGCATTCGCCGCTTGTTCTTCCGATGTGGAAGAACAGGGTCCGAGGGATTTTTCCGGTACAAAGGTTGTGCCTGAAATAACCATCGTTGACCAGGGAGAGGCGCAGTTTACCAAAGCCTATGATGGTACTGGGTCAACTTACTTCAAGAGTGGTGACCACGTGGGATTCCTTCTGTTGGACAAGAATACACGTAACTTGTACAGCGACACTAAGGAGATTGGTGTGTTGCGCTATACTTTTGATGGTAAATACTGGGGTACCTATGATTCTTATAGTATGACTGAGGATTATTGCGATGTGTATTGTTTTTATCCATATGACGAAGGTGAGGACCATTCTTATGACGGATTGTGGCCTAATTCTTATCGTACGCTTGATACATCCACCAACATTGACTATCTGTGGGGCGAGGCAAAGCTGCCCGCCGGTTCTTCGGGTGTGAATGGTATGACACCTCAGGTACATATGCGTATGAACCATGCTTTGGCACGTGTATCATTCCGATTGAAACGCAAAATGGCTTATGACCCGAACAGTAATATCGGTAAGGGTAGTGTCACTGCATTTAGTGCAATATGCAAAGACAAGGCAACTAAAGCGGTTCAACAGGGTAAAACAAAGTATTGTTTTATAACAGGTGCCGTTAATGGCGGTATTACCCCCATTAGTAATCCTGTTCCTTTTAATACGTTGATAGGTAATTCAATACCACAGGCTGTCGGAAGCACTTTGGGTGGACGGGATGAGTTCATGTCTGTTGTTCCATGTAAAGGAAGTATTGACGTGAATATGACAATAGATGGTCAGACATATGCAGTGACAGTTGACCAGGATAAGACCGGTGGTGAATTCAAGGCAGGTTATCACTACCTGATTACTCTTGAATATACAGGCTCGGAAGTGACATTTACACCAGGTAACGGTGATGGCAATGGTTCAACTGGTTCTGGAAGTGGCATGGAAATTATTCCTTGGGCTCCGGGTGGTAATATTGGCGTGAAAAGTATATCAAACAATTGAATTTAAAAACTATAAGTTATGAAGAAGTTATTATTTGCGGCCATTCTTGGTTCAATGGCCATGGCTTCATGCTCCAATGAGGATACGGTTGCTCCCGGAGCTCCGTCAACGGACGGTTCAAAGTCAAACCTGCGCATTGAGATGATTGTGGATGGCATCTCCACAAAAGGCAATACGGAAGGTATGATGACCGGCGGGCATCCTTGGGTGGACGGTGACCAAATCCGTCTGTTCACATTGGATCATGACAAGTTTGAAGCGGACGGCACCGTAGAGAAGTATTCGGGTGCTGATTTCCTGAACAAAGGTTATAAGTATGTGGCAGCACAGGAAACTTGGAAAAACGTGGATAATGATCCTGTGACCCTGTCTAACCAGAAGGCCCGATTGTATGCGTTTTCACCTTCAATTCCGGTAGCAGGACCGTTTGTCTATAACGGTGACGCTACATTGGACCCGACACGTGTGCCCATCAATTTCAATACACCCAACAAAGTGGATTATTTGTACGGTACACACCGTAATACCAAAGACGGTGTAACGGATCCGGATGGAGACAACACAACTGACAATGGAGGAAGTATACACGAAAACGGAACAAATCTGCAGTATGTGGATAATAAGAACCCGCTGGTTCGTCTGTATATGAAACATGCACAGACTTCTGTCCAACTGCGATTGCTGAAAAATGCAACTGATCCTGAAAAGAAATATACGGGTAAAGGAATTGTTACTGCTGTGGAAGTAATGCAGCTCAAGCAGACTGTCAGCAGCTATGGCAATGTAATATTTGTTCCGGCTGACGGTGAACATGGATCTGCACTGCCTGCTGACGGATATATTGACATCACCAAGACAGAAGACAATATTACACCGAGAGAGTGGAAGGTCGCTCAGATGACAGACTTGATTAACGGTGCGGATAAGACGTCATTCACTTTGAATCCTACTGTTGTGGGAGTCCCTAACTGGAGTACTGCCCAAGTACTGTTGGCTCCTTGTAAGGATGATATGGTTCGCGGTTTTCATGTGGTTGTGGATGATGTTGATTTCTACATCCCTTGCTGTACCGCTGACAAACCAGTAGAATGGAAGGCTGGTTTCATGTATACATATGACATGGTATTGACAGGCAAGGGCCTTGAAATGACCAACGGCGCCGACGGTGAAGTTATCACTGTCAAGCCTTGGGAAGACGGTGGCACAACTCCGGGTGAATTTTAATTGATAAATTATTAATCAGATAAAACGTATGAAGAAACAATTGTTACTTTCACTATTGGGTGTGGGCTTGGTTCTCGGCGCTTGTTCTGATGACAAAGATCCCGTCGTATATCCAAATGACGGGAACCTTTCCATTACGACAAGTATCTTTTCCAACGTGAACAACTATGCGTTCGCCAACAATGAAAAGATCGGTCTGTTCGTAACTGAGAATGAAACGGGTGAATGGTATAAAACAAATCCGTATAGCAATGTAATGGCAACCTCGGTCGGTATCGGCAAGCTACGCTGGGATTTTTCCCAGGTTGTTCCGTTGAACGATAATCCGGCATTGGTGTTCGCTTATTACCCCTATGATGCGGATGTGGTGAATCCTTACAGCATACCTATCCAGATTGACCGCGAAGACAAGATGGTGGACTATATGTACGGGTCCAACAGGCAGACCCAAAAGGTAACCCGTGATAACCCCAATGCGGATTTGATCATGAACCACGCTTTGTCCATGATCCAGTTTGACATCTCTATCGACAAGAACCAGCCATATCATGGTACGGGTATTATTGAAGATGCACGTATCGTTGCGTTGGATAATGACGGTAAGTTGATTCAAAACAAGGATTTGGTACAGAGTGGTTATCTGAACTGTATTACAGGCTATATCGAGCCTCTCCATTGGGGCTCGATTAAGATCATTGATTTGATAGGCAAGTCTTTCCATGGAAATTTCAGCGGACGTTACCCCGTATGTATGGTGGCGCCGACCTATCGAATGAGCCATACGGCTTTTATGATTAATGTAGATGGCCGTGAATTCTACTTACCTTTGCCGGAGGGTACCACCTGGGCAAAGAATACCAAGAACCGTTATGTGATTACACTTTCCGGTATGGAACTCAAGTTCGACGGCAATTCTGTAATTGTAGAAGATTGGACCGATGGTGGAACTTCCGGAGGTGAATTCGGTGGCGGTGGTGATTTTTAAGTGAAACGATTTCAGTTTTTCAATAATAAATTATTAAACAAAACAGAGATGAAAAAATTTAAGTTCTTTACAATGGCCCTTGCAGCTATGAGTATGGTTGCTTGCTCTAATGAAGACGAGATGGGTCGTAATAACCCCGGTGTAGGTACTAAAGGTACTGGAATCGAAGTTCAATTTGATGTGGATGGCACTGCTGCCGGTACCAAGAGTAATTTTGAAGGCCTGGTAGGTGGCGATGATAAAGATGCCAACGGTACTGCTTATAATCCATGGGAAACCGGAGATAAGCTGCGTTTCTTTATCACTGACTATGCCGAAGCTGTTAATGGTGACTTCACCAAGTATGAAGGTGCTATCAACTTGAACCGCGAATTGGCATATGACAAAACTCAGAAAGGTTGGTTGTATTCTGATGGTGCTGACCCTGCCACACTGTCTAACGTGAAGGCTCGTCTGTATGCATATTCACCTTCTCAGACAACTTCCGGTAGCGCTTATTACAATGGTGATGTTGCATTGAAACCAAACGCATGTCCGATCGTATTCAACACACCGAACAAGGTTGACTTCATGTACGGTACTCACCGTAATACCTTGAACGGTAGCTCCACTATTCCGGGTGATAATGTGAATGACAACGGTGGTTCTACTGAATCAATCGGTACTGATAAGGATTATGTTGACAACAAGAACAACAAGACCCGCCTGTATATGAAGCATGCCCAGGCTTATGTGGAAATACGTCTGTTGAAGAATGCTACTGATCCTAAAAAGAAATACTCAGGTGAAGGTATCGTTACTGCTGTTGAAATCATGCAGTTGGAACGTATCACTAATGAACAGGGTAAGGATGACTGGAAACCGAGAGCAGACAATACCTTGCCGACTGCAGGTACTTGTGACGCTACTGCCGAAGGTAAGATTAATGTAACTGATAGAGGTGTTTTGAAGATGACAGACTTTTATACCGGAGCTGGAAATACTTGTAATTTCACATTGAATCCTACTGTCGCTTCGGGTACACCTGACTATGGTCAAGGTAAAGGTTTTGCTTTGGTATGTCCTGAAGAGGCTACTACTTCAAACACGACTAAGATGACTCGTGGTTTCCACGTGGTTGTTGACGGTAAGGACTTCTATATCGACGCAGCAGACGTTAAATTCAATGACCAACGTCATGTTACCAACATCACTGAAGTTGAATGGAAGCCGGGTTACAAGTATGTATACAACTTCGTATTGACCGGTAAAGGTCTTGAACTTGTCCCGGATCCTGAAAATCCGAGCACTGACGGTGACGTTGATGGTGATGGTATTTCTGACTTTATCGTTGTTAAGCCGTGGAATACAACTCCGGAATTCAACCAGGAGTTCTAATAGGACGCACTTTTGAACTTATAATCGTTAATATGAAGGCGGCACGGCTTATGTCAGTAGCCGCCTTTATTTTTTTAATGAATCATTCAACCTACTTACTATGGACGAAACTAGAGAACAACAGAAACTATACTCCTTTATGCAGGGGCTCGTGTACTTTTTCCTGATACTTGAGATCATAATGTATTGCGACCTGCCGCCATTGGGCTTCTTCGATGATATTTTGGCACGTATTCGTGCAATACCTATCTATAACAATATCTTCTTCAGCAAACTGCTTATCCTGTTTCTGGAAATCCTTGTAAGTATCGGTTCACGTCCGCAAAAACAACTGGATTTTAATCCTTATACCCAAGTGGCCCTTCCATTGGCTACGGGTATTATCTTCTTTTTCTCTTCGGCACTGGTGATTGTCTTCCGGCCGAAGGATGCTACGGCTTGGTACAACTGGATTTCCATCCTATACATCATCATGTCCTTTATCGGCACGATTCTGCTGAATGTGGGGTTGGACAATATCTCCAAACAGATTCGCTCGAATATGCTGCGAGACCGGTGGAATAACGACAACGAATCGTTTGAGCAGACGTCATTTATTAACGAGAATCCGTACTCTGTAAATATTCCCATGAGGTACTACTACAAGAAAAAATGGCATGATGGTATGATAAATATCGTTAATAGCTTTAGAGGCACACTACTTATTGGGACGCCTGGATCAGGAAAGTCATTTTCGGTGGTTAACAGCTATATACGTCAACATTCGGCCAAAGGATTTGCCTTGATGGTGTATGATTTTAAGTTCCCGGATTTAGCAAATATTGCCTTCTACAATTTTTTGATGAACAAGAAAAAAGGAATCATCCCTGAGTCATTTGAATTCAACGTCATCAACTTTAACGATATCGAATATTCCCGACGGGTGAACCCGCTTCGCCCTGAATATTTACAGACACTGGCCGATGCCATCGAAACGGCAACCGCCGTGGTAGAATCCCTGAAAAAGGGGGGTAATGACAGTGGGGGTGGTTCTGACCAGTTTTTCTCCCAGTCGGCTATCAACTTCTTGGCGTCCTGCCTGTTCTATTTCTCCAAATACACACGTAAGGATGATGACGGCAATATGATACATGGTATATGGTCGGACCTGCCACATGTGCTTGCCTTTATGAATAGATCCTATCAAGAAATTTTCGATGTGCTCTTTAAAGAGAGAGAATTGGAATCCCTGCTCTCTCCCTTCCGGTCTGCATACAACAACAGTGCGTTTGACCAGTTGGAAGGGCAGATCGGTACACTGAAGATTTCTATCTCGCGTCTGGCTACCAAAGAGTCTTACTGGATATTTTCAGGGAATGACATTTCCTTGTATATCAGTAACCCTGCTTCTCCGTCATATTTGATTATAGCCAACTCTCCGGCCACACAGGATATTAACTCGGCATTGAATGCCTTGGTACTGAACCGTCTGGTGCGTCTGGTAAATACCAAACATAACCTGCCATGTTCGATTATCATCGACGAGATGCCGACTATCTATTTTCACAAGATCGACAACCTGATTGCAACGGCACGTTCAAATAAGGTGTCCGTGCTTATGGGTATTCAGGAGAAGGCACAGCTGGTTCAGCAGTATGGCAAGACTGGTGCGGACGTAATTTTTTCTGTTGTCGGCAACGTCATCAGCGGTTCCGCTCGAAGCAAGGATACGCTGGATTGGCTGCAGAACTTTTTCGGCAAGGTTAAGCAGGTTAAGGAAGGTGTCTCTATTGCGGACAGCAAAACGACGATTTCTATCAATGAGAATATGGACTATGTGATTCCAGGCAGTAAGATTGCGAATTTGCGTACCGGTGAGCTGGTTGCTCAGGTGGCCATGGACTTTTCAGAAGGGGACGATTTTCCCCGATATATGTATAACTGCAGGACAAAAATGGATATGAAAAAAATCAAGGCTGAAGAAAAGCAGTATGTAAAAATCCCCAAAGTATATACATTTGGCAGTATTGCCGAGCGTGAGGCGTTCTTGGCAGCCAACTACAACAAGATTATCCAGGATATTGACTTGCTGATTCAGGAGGAAGCCCCCGAGGCTTATGCCAAGTCAAAAGAGAACCCTAATGGTAAGTAATTCGTCTGCGATATATCCTGTAAATCTGATATTTGGTCTTTTTGATTAGTTATTATTAACCTTAAATTAGTAATTGTTTGCATTGCAATTTCTATCTTTGAAATTAATATTAATGCGGACAATCGCAAACCAAAACTGAGCAACTATGAACCAAAATTTGGAGGAACTTAAAGAATTGTTGATGTACAGTTACCGTAAGCTGGGATACACGGTAACAACGGATAAGGATATGCTTTATCTGCGCTTCTCTCCGGACAGTCAATCGCCGGCTGTTATGGTTCGTTGTGCCAATGAATCCCGACCGCTTGATCGGGCGGCCGTTCAGCAGATGTTTATGGAATTTGAGCGCATGGGCGCTCAAAACGGATGTCATCAGTACCGGTTGGTCAACCTCTCCGGCTTTGAGGATGGCTGTAAGGTTTTCGAAGATTATAATATGGCCCTGTCTGACGCTTCTTACCTTCGTAGAATGAACAAACCAGGATTCCTGGATCTCTATGCGCACAACGAGAAAATGTACAGGGAAATATGCTCTTCCTTCGAGACGGTCAACAAAGTTGCGGCGGTCCAGGCTACAGGTAGCGGTAAATCCTTGCTGATTGCGGCATCTGTGCGGGATAATGCGGGACAGCAACAACTGGTAATTGCTCCGCGTACTAATATCCATGCAGAGATTGCCAGACATATTCCCGAAGGGGTAAAGGTGGATTATATGACATTCCAGATGTTGGGACTGATGCAGGCAGAGAACAGGCTGGATTCCTTGAAATATGACCGGATTTACATAGACGAGTTCCATCACGGCGGGGCTACCCGCTGGGGAGCAGCCATAGAGGAACTGCTTGCGGGCAACCCGACGGCGAAAGTGTTGGGCACAACGGCAACCAGCGAGCACTCTCATGCCGTAAAAGGGAAACGGGACATGGCTATGGAGATGTTTGACAAGGTGGCCGGACGGATGGATATCTCTGATGCACTTGTACGCCATATCCTGCGGACTCCGGATTATGTGTGTATGCCTTCTTCTTACGAGGCGATGCGGAAGGATTTGCTTGAGAGCAGCGAGGTGAAGGGGGATTATGTCAAAGAAGCAAAGATCAACCAGATGATTGACTCATGGGAGAAGGATATGCCGCTCCATGAGATTATCCGCGAGAAGCTGCCTTCCACAAATTGCAAAATGGTGGTGTTCAGTTCGGACATCACACAGCTCAAAAAGAACAAGCGGCTGATTGCCAACCTTATGGAAAAGGCGGGAATCAGCTATAAAGGATACGATTACTACCACTCCGGCAACAGGAAGACCATGGAGGGGCTGGAGAAGTTCAAGAGCAAGAAGACACGCTCGCGGGCACAGATTATTTTCTGCATTGACATGCTGAACGAGGGTGTCCACGTTCCGGGTGTACAGGCGGCCTTCTTCCTTCGTCCGACGGACAGCAAGACAGTGTTCTACCAGCAGCTGGGACGTATCATGTCTGCCGGTTCCAATGACTGTACCGTGGTGTTCGATATGGTGGATAACATGTATTCCCGAAATATGTCTGACCTGGCACAGGATGTGCACGACTGCCAGACACGGAAGATCGATTCGCTTTCCATGGGAACGAAGGAGTATGTGGATCCTGAACCGGTGTCTTTCCGGGTGGATGACTACTTGAAGGTGTTGCGTGACCAGAAGGAGAAGGTGGCACCCAGACAAAGGCAGGAGAGTTTCGCCGAGAAACTGGAGCGCATTGCGGCTAACTACACGGAGAACGGACGGATACGGATTCGCGTATATAACACTCAGTCCCGCAATGACGAAAACTGGTTTTATCTCCAGACAAAGAAATATGCGATGGATGCGCTGTCTCCGGAAGAACGCAGGCTGATAGACCGGCTGAAGTTTGATCAGTATGTGCCGCCAGAGAAGAAGGAACAGATTGAATTGGACCGTTTCATAAAGAACTTCAAGCTGCACCATCAGGACATCAGCAGCATGTCCATCGTGGATCAGGCTTACTATAAAAGATTGGCTTTCCAGTTGTCGGCCAACAAGCTGGATTTGGCCGTTTACCGGAAACTGTCTGACGCGGGCGTGGCCTTTGTCGGATATAAGGTTCCCGTAAACTACAAGATAGCCCAAGCCTACAAGCTGGATACACCCGAAGAGGTGATGGCTCAGATGAAGGAGTTGGAACGGGCTAACCGTAAGGTCGTGAAAAGGCAGCCCCGTGTGGTCAAGACCCAGGAAGAGAAGGACCAGAATAAGCTCCGCAAGGTAGTCGCTTCCAAAACTGAAGGGGAGTCATACAAGGTGAACGGGGGTGAGCGTAAGTTCGGCGGGGTGAAGTCACGCGAGGAGATAGAGGCACTAAAACGGAGTGCGGCAACTGCGTTCATGAACAATACGAAAACGGTTTCCCGGCGTATCCATAAATAAGGATTCATTAACTAAAACCAAATATTATGGCATTCAATGACACAGAGAAAACAGATGCGAAAATCGAACAGGCGTATCTAGATTTGCTGGCCAAGACCTTGTCTGCCGCAAAGGAAAAATGGTCTGAACCTTGGCTTAGAAGTATCGTGAACTTTAATCCTCAGGGATTTGACGGTGCACGCTACTCAGGTATGAACAACTTCTTCCTTGCCCTTTCGGATATGGCGAATGGGTATTCTACACCCATCCATGTGACTTTCGCATGTGCACAAAACGAAGGATTCAGAGTGAAAAGGGGAGAGAAGGGTGAACCAATCCTCAAATTTTGCCCGTATTACCTGCCGGATGACGAGGGCAAAAAGAAGGGTATGAAATATGCTTCCGAAGATGATTACCTAAAGATGGATGACGAGACAAAAGCTTATTATCATAAAGTGGCCAAAACGGTGGGGTATACCGTGTTCAATCTGGACCAGACAACTATCCAGGCCGAGAACCCGAAACTCTACAAGAAGATGCTGGACAGATTCTCCAAATTGACCGGCGAACGGGACAACGTTCAGAAAACAGCCATAGCCGGACTGGACGAGACTATCCGAAACAATACGTGGATTTGTCCGATCAAGACGGACTCTATCGGTAAGGCTTACTGGAACTCCAAGGCAAATATCATCAAGGTGCCCGACAAAGCGGATTTCCGATCGGATGTGTCTTTCTATCGTACACTGGTACATGAGATGATTCATTCCACCACGCTGCTGCCTAAACATCCGCTGACTCCCGAAGAACAGGAACTGTTGGCTTCCGAAAATTGCCCGGATGCAAAACGCGAGGCATTGCTCAAAAAGCAAGGCGAGCAGATGCGTACCTATGACTACGGTAACCTGCCTGAACGGGCACGTGAGGAAATGGTAGCGGAACTGGGTTCGGCTATGGTACTGACACAAATCGGCATAGATGCCACGTTCGCTCCGGAGAACAAGGCATATCTCCAGAATTGGGGCGAATACCTGGGAATAAAGGTTGAGACCGGTATGGTCGAGAATCCGGAGTTCAGGGCTTTCGGTTTGATGTTGCAGTCAATGGGTTGGAGAGGAAACTTGCAAGAGTTGATCAAGGATGTCGCTGAAGTGGAAAAAGGGAAGTCTCTCAAAGCTGTGTACAAGTACCACCATATACCTGATAATGCCCTGGCGCATAATTTCCTTGAAATGGTCCGTGACGGGGTAAAGCCTTTGAAGGTGATGGGTGAGAAGTATGTGTCCATGACCGAAGCGGAACGCATGCAGTCAGGCATATCAAAAACGATACTGAGTGACATCGTGAAGGATGCCTGGCAAGCCGCCAAGGTTGTCATGGCTGAAGGGATAAAGATCGATCTGAAAAAGGAACTTGGACAGGCCGAGAATTTCAGCAAGATAAACGACAAGCGCCGGACGGAACCGGAGAAGAAGGGTAAGTCAAAATCCGGCGGCTACAAAAAGTCCAACACGGCAGTTGCCAGGAAAACAACAAAGAAGTATGGCAGGTAGATCCAAACGCTCCCCTGATGCGGAACTGCGTAGCCGGACAAGATTTGACGAACCGCAACGAATCAGGCTGTATGTCTTCGAGAGATACGCCATCATTCACAAAGTGATGCTGTCCCGGAGCAATGCGTTTGTCTCTTTCTCGGTAAAGTCGCGCAAGTTCCGTTTCCAGGAGACGGACATCTATTACTATAGGATGTCGCTTGTAATTACCAAGGACGAATTCCTGCAGATGAAGAAGCTTTTGGCCCTGATGGATCCATTAACGGGGCTCTCACAGATTTGGTTCAACTTTGAAAATACTAATAAAATGGGGGAATCTTTGAAATCTAATGGATAATTGGTTACATTTGCGAAAAAGAACGTGACGACACACGTAAAAACGACAGTATATGAAAAAATTAATCGAAAAGGAACCCCTTGTTCCACTGTTTGTGGACATGGGAGAGTCCGTATTATTGGCTGTCTCTATTGGTGACGGTGGCATGCAGCGTTTTATGAAGGATGATGCAGGTCATTTGCTAGCTCCAACAGGAATATTTGGGTTGGCCCAGTTTTCTGTGGATGAGATAGCCTTGAAAATCCGTTTCCTTAAGCAACAGGATGATCCTTGGTTGCTTAAAACCGCTGAGTGTCTACAATTAGCTCTTGACAGCCGTTATCAACTGAATGACTTGCCCACACGAAATGCAGAACTGGTGTTCTGTCTCATTTACCGTAACTCTCCCGAGTGTGTCCCCCCATGCGGTTTCACGCTTATTCCTATTAACAATTCTGCCCAACTGATGAATCTGGAAGCTGATGCTATCCGTCATGGTGACAGCTATTACTGTTTCCTTCGTAAAATCAATGATCCCGCATCGTTCTCGCTGACGGATGTACGCCGGTTTCTGATTGAGACGGAGGAGGGGAGCTATTTGCGGGATGTCAATGGTGGAACTGTCCATTGGACTAACCGGAGGAATAAGGCGGCACGACTTTCCAAACCTCGCTCGAAATTACTTTTGAAAAGGCTCAATGGAATGTACCCGGATCTGAAATTGCATATAGTAAAGTTTAGTACAAAACCTTATAAGATATAACTATGGCAAATAAAGTAAAAACAGATGTGCCTAAACACAGAATCAGAAATCCATACGAAGGCTACCCGATAAGTTTTTTCTACCCTGTCACCCAGGATGCAGACAAGGCTGACGATGATGACAGTGACGATATGATCCTTATCCTGCGTAAGTTGAGACAGGCTTTGCGTGAAACCGGATATCATATCGGATGCGAGCTGGGCCAATATGTCCTGCTGGACGAGAACGAATCCAAACTGAAAGACGGAAATCCGAAATCTCTGGCACGCTATTGCCTATTGTCCCAGATAATTGATGCGGATACTTATCATTCCATTATCGCAAATGAATAGCTATGGCTGAACTGTTGGATTTTATGGTGGTACGCTCGGACAGGTCTGAAGCTGTAGCCAAATATACCGTTCTATACAGACCGGCTGATTATTTCTGCAAAAGGCTGAACTTTGAGTTCGACAACTCGGAAGAAGCCGAAGCGGTGGCCTTCTATTTCCAGTACTGGATGAATGCCGGAGGGCGGGTCAGATATACGGGAGCTCCGGATATACCCGGAGTGTTGATGTCCATGGACGGTTCGGACATGACGGACTGTCCCATGGACCTATCCAAACAGTTGTACTGTCTGTTCAGCTCAGGAGGATACTGCCCGTTACCACTGGTCGAATACCTGCTCAATCTTCAACCGAGATGTCTCGATTATCTGTTTACACAACATGCCATATCGTTCAAGGCGGCTGGAAAAATCAAACTGGTGCGCTTGAGTGATATCAATTCCCTATTCCGGTTTTCTGAGACGAAAAAGCGGTATAAAGAGGATTTGGCGGTTTTTCATGAAAAGGTTGTAGGACTCAGATGTGAGTATAACAGGATGTCACTGTTATTGCCGGCTCTTCGTCAAATCGGTGAATTGGCAAATGCTCATGCCAAAGACGAACGTAACAACCGGATTCTGTTGGATTATATCGAAGGCAAGGAGAATGCAGAGTTGGCGGCAAACTGGAACCTTTCTCCGGAACGCATCAGGCAGATTCTGGTCGAGCAGGTGAATGCACTCTGCTATCAGATCTCACAAATAATGGTTGTCCATAGCTCTATTCTGGAAGAACGGGCACGTAACATACGGATGGAGCACGAATTGGTCAGACTGCGGGCAGAAGCCAAACTGACTTTAGCGGGGAATCTGTTCAATGTAAAGCCAGACAAGAAAAAGTGGGAATGGATTAAGGATATCTGCCGGTTGTACTCGACTCCTATATCCGAAATGGGTTTCTCTACCCGAACATACAATGTGCTTACCCATCTGGGCGTACAGGATATATTCGGATTAAGCAAGTTGGACGAAACAACACTGCATCATGCGCAAAACTCCGGCAAAAAGACCGTTCATGAGGTGATGGAGTTTAAGGAACAGTTCAACCTGAAGATGCTATCTGACCCGATATACATGCAGTATGTCGAATGGCTGGCACACAAGTTGTCGGAACAGGAACGTGACTGCTTGGGCGAATGGATTGTAAGTATGGACAGTGAGGGGAATGTCTGGACCAAGAACTGCCGGTCGGAACTGGATCTCTCTAAAGTGGATCTGTTCATTCATCCGGATGTTGTGGAGACAAGCATACTCCATATCTGCTTCCCGGAACTGGGGAATTTCAGACAGACGGGTACCACAGAAGTACAAACCCCGAACTCGAATAAACGCAAATAAGGATATCTTTAACTATGAAGTAGGAGGGGTGTCACCCGGTCAAGGTTTTCCACACATTTATTTCATACCAAAACCAGCCTTGCAAAGACTTCCCGGACTGCCCAGATGGACGGTTCCGGGTTATTAATTTCGGGTAAGTGGTTTGACACTGACCACACTGTCCCCGACTGGGAGGATGATGCCGCTCTTGGGCTTGGGTACTTGGGGTATCTCATCCGTCTTATCTGACTCGCCTGTCTTTGACGGTTTTGTCATGGTTACACTTTGTTGCGCTTTCCCTGAATAATGGATGATTCCTCCTGTCTCCGGAACTGGGTTCAGATCCGTTTCCTCTTTCTTCTTATCGATATAGTGGATTCTGGGGTCTCCATCATTACCACGGCCAGAATTTCCGGACTGTACGTTCTGTCCTTGGATGTGTATTTCCCCCTCTGTGTTCTCCTTTTCGTCTTCAGCGACTAGCATCATGCCGGAAGTACGCTTGGATGGAACTGTATCCTGTGACATGGTGGCTTCCTTTGGGGTATTCACCATATCCTTCACCACTGGTTTTTCTTTATCTGATCCTCCATCCTTCAATTCCTGATAGCTGGGCAGGAAGAACTCTTCATCCGTGGGTTGCTCTTCTGCCAGGATACTGGAGAGGTAATCCAGCATCGGTACCGGGTCAATGTATTTGCCTTTGTTCATGATACTGAAGTGCAGGTGCTCGCCGGTGGAACGTCCGGTAGTGCCGGATATGCCGATAGGCTCCCCGGCTGGGACAGGCTGGTTACGCTTGACGAGGATATAGCTCAAGTGGGCGTACAAGGTATGGATGTCACCATGTTTCAGCTCGACACAATAACCGTAACCGCCACGATAACCCGCATAGACCACGAGCCCGGGAAGGACAGCGTAGACGAAATTGTCATGGGCGGCAAAGTCTATTCCGTTGTGGAACTTCATGGCTTTGGTGAACGGATCTTTACGGTAACCGAAGTAGGAGGTCGCCTTCAGCTGGTCCATTGGCATGCTGACCATCGACTTACGCTTGAGGACCTGATACCTTCGCTTAATCAGTTCGTATTTGATGGAGTCCAGATACTTTCGTTCGTCAGCTTCCGTAAAGATAAACGATCCGTTCCCCTCGACTTTATCGTAGGAAAATTGAGTAGGATCGATTGGGACGGTATCTTTCACTGCTTCGTCTTTTTTCAGACCTATCCATTTGCCAATCCGGTCGAATAGCCGGCCGATGCCTTTGCGCCGTTTTTTTTTGACAGTATCGTCTTCATCATCATCTTCTTCATCAAAATCATACTGATCAGTGGGATTGAAATCTGTGCTGACGGTATCATTGACTACCGTTTCGGTTTCTCCCATAATCGTTACAAACTGTGCTTGGACCGTGATGGCAAGCATACAGAATAATTCGGCTAGTAATATTTTTCTCATAGGGTATTGAAAGTTTTGGTACAAGGCAAGAAAGTCCTAATCTTAATACTTGCTCAGCTGGGTTTCTTTCAGGATGACTTTCCCGTTCTCCCGAACTTCCAGCACGTTCTTCGTTTTATCACAATGGATGATGTACTTATACCTTCCATTCTCAAACACATAGCTACCGTTAGCCAATTTCCCACCTTTAAGAATCAATTCGGGTTTCTCGGACATTGGAACGCCTCTTTCCCAAGATGCATATCTGAACATGCTGTCCTTCATCTTGTCTATGCGGACCCGATAGTGCTTGGTCTCGAACAACAGGCACAGTTCGTCAAATTCCCGCAGTCCGGGATAAATCCAAAAGGGACCACTCTGCCCGCACAATGTGAATTGCTTTCCGTCAAAATGCCAGACCTGATATTGATCCGTGAAACTCTGCATGTCATTGGTAACAGGCATATATAAATCTTGGTTGGCGGTATCATAGCGGTTCAGCCAGTCCCAACCTTCTCCCAGATTCGTGCTGAAGTACCAGTCGGATATGGTATGCTCGGTTCCTATGGAGGCAATCTTATCGCCATCCTTATTGAAGCACGGGTATTCTTTGAGTTTGCCGTTCTGAATGTTCAGGGCCATCACTCCCGTATATGCCAAGTTACCGCTTTCCCGGAAATATTCATCCACCAGATAAATGGCCTGGCCATTGTCGGTATAGAGGGTTTTTATAGTGTCAATATGGCTGCCAAAATCCATTTCCGAATCACCGGATTCATTGGGATGAAGGACAGCATAAAGGGATTTGTGCTCGGCCTTCACCTTCTTGCCGGAACGGTATTGGATGATGTTCCCCCAACAAATCATGGTGCCGCCATCCCCGGTGTCCCAGGTATAGACCCGTAGATTGCCGTCCGCAGAGGTGGCGATGGTCACATACTCATTTTGGATAGAGGATGTGAAGGGATAGGAGAGGGTAGCCGTGTCCTGCTGTACCCATTCGATCAGAGGGGTTCTGTCTGAACGGTAATAATCCTTGATTGTCTCGCCGTCTTCCTCATACTCTGACGGATTGCTGGCAGCAAGGACTTCCTGCTCTTTTTGGACCGGATCAATCCGAACTGGTTCATTGCAGCCGGTCAGGATATGAAGGAGACAAATGGAATAAATGATAAGTTTCAGTTTCATAATGGGTCGTTTAATTCTTTGCAAAGATAATGCTTTTCAGGGAGATACGGATTTTATCGACCGATTTCTTCCGACGGTTTCAATGATCTGTTTTTATTATTAGCCTCTAATTATAAATGTATATTAAAATAATGTCTTTATAAGTTAATAATCCCTTATTGGCTTTTCTTAATTTGGCAGGGAAAACGATTTACCGGGCTAAAATTATATATTTGCAATAGTTATAAACCAGAACATTAGACTATGGATAAATTGATTGAGACCATAAACATTAACCAAATACCTTTTGAGGATATTGAGCGCAAAATGGGTGTTCCACCATCAGCTTTTCTGAATGCGCCGGATTCAGAAGATATCATTGATGCATTAACGACATTGACCAACGGACGGAGTTGTCTGACCCCACAGGTTGATTTGGGAGACTACAACTTGGGATTCCGATATGCGAGATTCAGTTTGTATGCAAAAAACGGAAGATATTGCTTCAGAGTCCATCCGGTCCGTGACCAGGAAGAGTTCGTGAATGAGTTCAATTTGGATGCCCGTGAGATAGAACTGCTGTACAAAGGTGAGAAGATAATCAAAATGGCTGATTTGGAACAAACCGGCCAACCGGTTGAGTGCCTGATTCAGCTGATTCCCGGCACCAACGCGCAAGTGGCTTGCCCTCGTTACACGATTGACATCCCTAACCGTATCGGCGGCCAGGAAATCACCCACGAGATGAAGGCCGAACTTACTTCAGGGGCAAAAATGACCATTACGAATAAGGACAATGTGCCTTTTGATATCCAAATTGACCTTGTCAGCCACAATATGCTTAAGATAGCGGAAAATAAAGACCGGTTGTTACGCTCTGCCGGCTCTATCGGACAATCTCAGGAAACGAGGGGCATGAGCTCTGTTCTCGGTGGGGGAAAGAGCACGAAACCGGCCACAAGCAAGTCCAAAGGCAAAGGAAGCCAGGCCGGGAAGAATGTGGCTGCGGAACAGGCATCCGCTCCATCGCAAGGACAGTCACAACAAAGTGAAGGACATCGTGGTGGACTTAAACGCTGATAATTATGGAACTACTGGATATTCAAATAGATTTGTTTCACTTTAAGGGACTGCTGGATTCTATCGGAACGGAGAACCAGGAGAATACGCATGAGCAGCTAAGCGGACGGTTGTTGTATTATATTTCCAAATACAAGAATTCCCCCTCAGTCACGATGCAGCAGGCAAACCTTATGCTTTCCCATGTGGAGAGGCTTTTCAAATTGATGATTGTCTACAAGCCTGAAGAGTTTATGGAATGTCTCTTGAACACCAATGCGGGAAACGAACTGCGCAAGAAAGGGATTGGAGCTGTCTTGGAAAGGAAGTTTGCCACACTGATCCCACTGGACAAGCTGTATCTGCTTTATCTGGAATACTACTGCAGGGAGCTGGTCATACAGGGCAATTTGTCCGAGAGCGTCCGGAGTGACACGGAGAAGGTGCTCAGAACAGTTGACGAAATACGTGAAGCCGAACGTATTTATGCGGAGCAGATGCCCGTTGACACCCTGCTGCTGAAAGTGTTTGACAAAATGTTTGAAGGCAAGATAAAGCTGGAAACGTCGGAACGGATCGATCTGTTGGCCGGACGGGGAAGATTGAGCTTGACAGTAGTGCCGCAATCGGAAAATAACAACAAGCAGTTGGCGCAAATGAAGATCGCCTGCAAGCCGATATCGGAAGGAGTGGCACACCTAAGCAAGATTGGTGTCTATGATAACTTAGGTGTTGATGCCGTTGCCAAGAACGAACGATACATGGTCGCTCGAAAAATACCCTTTGCGGTCAACGAGAAGTCATACCTGATAGGAGACACCAAACGGAATATGTTGATGTCTCTTTCCTACAGGGATCTGACAACCTTATGGCCTTCTGTACGCTATTTCATCGTATCACAATATGCGCATACGGGTGAGGACGAACAGCAGTTCAAGAACAGAAAGGACTTTTGTCATGCGCTGGCACAGGAAGACTGCCTTTCCCCTTTGGGAGGACCTGTCAGTATGGAGGTCAGCATCTGATTATAATATAAACGGAACCAAATAAACGGAATAACTATGGAGAAGAAATCAGTACGTGAGAAAATCGAGGAAATCTGCAATGGCAGACTGCCTTCGCTATATGATGTGGCCACTAAGATAGGGTTCAAAAAGGACCCGATGGAGTGCAGCCAGCGTTCTGTCTGTATGCGTATCGGAGCGGCAGGCGGTGGTGAGAAAATTCTGATTTACGATAACGGACAGAAATATAAGAACTTACGCTCCGGTAAATGCGGGGATGTGGTGGCCATGTCCATCGAGTTCATGGACCGTTTCAGCAACTACTCCCATAACTGGACCTCGTTCTACAAAGAATGGCAGGACTACTACGGTTCAGTCCAGAACATGTTTGTGGAACGGCATGCGGCATCGAACTTCCAGGAAGAGACAAGGGCATACATCCCCTTTACTCCGGAAAGATGGGAAACCAAACCGTTCGGACCGACCTCAAACGTATCCCTGAAATCCTATCTGCAATACATACGGTGCATCGACCGGGATACACTGGCCGAGATGTGCGGATTCTTCAATACAATCAAGGACACCAAGTACGGCACTCATAATGGAAAGGATATCGTGAACATCGGATTCCCGCTATATAGGGTGGGTGAGGATACTCCCTGCGGATTCGAGATCAAGAATGTGGGATACAAACGTACCGCCCCGGGTTCCGATGTATCCATGGGCATGTGGTCAGCAACCCGTGCGAATCTTCAGGATGTCAAGCGCATTTTCTTCTTCGAGTCGGCGATAGACGCTATCTCATACGTGAGCGTTGACCGCATGAAGGCGGCAGAGACCGGGACCCCAAGGAAGATTAATCTCGATACGGATTTGCTGGTGTCATGCGCCGGCGGCCCTAAAATCGGACAGGTTGTGTCATTGAAAAAGGCTTGCCCGCAAGCACAGGTTATCGCAGAGTTCGATTTGGACAGGGCCGGACACAAGCATGATATAATCCTGAATAACATCTGGAGCAACCAGACTATACAGATTAGCAATGTCAACAAGCGTGAAGAAAAGCTGTTTACGGCAGAAAAGGTTTGTACTGAAGAAGGTAAGAAGGAAATACAGGACTTGAAAGATGCCGGATGGAGTTCTTACTTCAGGAAGGACGGTTCCACACTGATGTACAGAAGTAACTTGGTGGGTCACGAGGTTAAGTTCAACGGACAGACCGTAAATCTCGGACTGGATGAGCTGACCCTGCCCAAACTGGCCAATTCGTTCCGGGATTACCGTATCATGATAGATCGCGAAAAACCGATTCGTGGCAACTACATCAAAGTGGTAAATGACCAGCAGGTGTCTGTGGCTGTCAAGGACTGGAACGACCGGGCCATTGCCGACAAACAGCAACGTCGGGCGGGTTTGCAACGCTCTGTTGAGAAGATTGGTGTCATCAAGCAGCACCAACAGGAGAAGGAGGCGGTCGAACAGGCACAGCGTGACGCTCAGATCGCCAAGGCAAACGAGCGTATACAGAACAAGAGTGGCAGAAAAATCTAAAGAGTGAGATATGGGTGCAATGTTTGACAGTTACAAGTTAAGGATTCCAATTACACGGGCAGCCGAGTATATTGGTTATGTGCTTCGTGCCGACAAGGGACAGGGACGCTCGGTTACTATGGGTATCCACGACGGGCACGGCAGATGGGGTGACCAGATTGTGATTGTCAACCACAGAAATCCTGGCACCAACTACTACTTCAACCGGAACGAGGACAGCCGGGACAAGGGGGATCTGATATCTTTCATCAACAATCACATGGCTGATTTCCGTGAGGTGTTGGGGCTGACCGGAAATTCCTCCAGGGGTAATTATGACATGGAGGGGATCAAGGCTGTCCTCGAAGCATTGTCGGGTATCCAGTTCTCGGAACCTCTGAAGTCCGTAAACGGTTCTTTTTC
The DNA here is from genome assembly GCF_019041495.1 of Parabacteroides sp. MSK.9.14. Lineage (NCBI taxonomy): Bacteria > Pseudomonadati > Bacteroidota > Bacteroidia > Bacteroidales > Tannerellaceae > Parabacteroides > Parabacteroides sp. MSK.9.14. The sequence goes on along the minus strand of NZ_JAHPXO010000018.1, from coordinate 44,820 downwards.
CGCTAACAGGACGGATTCGGAATTCCGGTTGTCGGACTACGAGATATGCCCGCTGAATGAGAAATGCCGGGATTTTCTGATTACCGGGCGCAAACTCTCCCCGTCAACGGTGGACCTGTTCAGCCCGTTCATTAACTCCGTAGCGTATATAGCTGACGGGAAACGGTATTACAATACGTCATTTCCTTACAGGGTGCCGGGAAACACCGACATATGCAACTTCGAGGTGCGGAATTACAGGTATAAGGGACACAGTGCTGGAGGAAACAAGGTGGATGCGTGCTGGGTGGTGTCTTTCAATAGGGAGCCGTGGGACATCGAGTTCGTATATCTCTTTGAGTCGGCCATAGATGCCATGAGTTTTTATGAGCTGAATAGTTCAATCCTGTTAAGCAGATTGCCGCACGTGGCGTTCGTATCTACCGGAGGCAGCGTGTCGCGAGCCCAAATCAGTGCGATACACAATTACTTTGAAATGGCCAGACTGGTATGCTGCTATGACAATGACGAGAGCGGTGTACGCTATGACATATCCACGGCATGCTGTCTGTGGAATGTAACCTTACAGCGTTCGGTGCGTGAGGATTTGGTGGAGTTCATCTGTAACGGGCGCAAGTTTGCAATCCCCCGCGACAAGCTGACCTTTACCGCATTTAAGAATGCAGCCGGACTCAGACAGAATATCCTAGTCAAAAAGCCTCGATTCACTGACAAATCACTGGATGCGGACGGACTGACGGAAACGGTCTGGTTCAAGGATTGGAACGACTGCCTGAAATATAGGAAGACCCCGAAAAAAGAATATATCCTTTACCGGGGCAGAGGACGTGATTATAACAATGTTTGATAGATGACTATGAGAGAATACGGTTCTGACAGGGAGTACCCTGCAAATGATTGCCTCTCCAAACAAGAGCAGGTGATGGATATACACATAAAGCCGAAAATGAGATATTTGGTCGTTTCGGCATTCATACCCGTGGTTGTGTACCTGGGGGCTTTCTTCCTTTCATTTTATCTGCCGCCCGGATACCATTGGGCGTTACAGGTGCTGGTGGGTATCATGGTATTGACGGCGCTTGCAGTATTCTGGTCTGTGTTGTCGCTGATATGCACGAGCTGGACACTGACTCCCGACCAAATCCGCTTCAAATGAGGGGTTATCGCCCGAAGGACAGATTATCTGGAACTGTACCGCGTGACGGACTACATGGTAAAGGAGTCTGTGGTGGAGCGTGCGCTGGGAATATGTTCGTTCTATGTGGTATCGACGGACGCAACCTCTCCAGTCATGCATATCTATGGCATCCCGAACTTAAGGGAATTGCAGATTGAACTTCGGACCCGCGTCGAACGCCAGCGCCAGCTCAAACGGATTTACGAAATTGGAAACCATAACTGATAGACAAATAGGATATGAAAACTGCTGACAATATACGATGGTTGGGGCCGCTGCTGCTTTTCTTCTGTCTGCTGCCGGTAACGGCAATGGGACAGTTTGTAATCTATATTGACCCGACTCACAAGGCCGGTGAGAAGGATTATATATCAACCACCAAAAAATTGATAACCGAGATAAATAAGTCAGCTACAGCGACAGCTGCTTTATATACGACCGCTTCCGAAGAGATGAAAAAGCTGGAACGGCTCAAGAGGGAACAGTATAACGCCCTGACAACCGCATACGCCTTTTATACGGATGAATTGCGAATCAAGCGTTTCAACGAGACACTAGGTACCGTAAAGCGGAACCTTCAGATGGGGTTTTCTGTCATCGAGGCGAACCCGCAAGCCTCCTTTTTCTTCAGGGACAGGCTTATCGAACTGATAGCGGAAGTGAACGACGCCGAACGGGTGTTCAAACAGGCGACGGTCATCGAGGGAGAGGATAACCAGATGAGCAATGCGGACCGGAATGCACTGCTGTTCAAGGCCGAGGAGATGATTGCGGAAATCGCCAAGGAGGGACAGAATATCGTGAATGTGGGCAAGATGATCACGCTGGATCCCGAGAGAATGGAAGAATTGGCCAAAAAGAAATATCATAAACAATGAGAATGTCTATTCATAACAGATCAACGAGAGGTATGCTGATGGTATTCCTGCTCTCGCTTTTCACACTGGAAGCGGCTTCCCAGGTGGTGATTGTGATGGTGGATCCTGTCAATACCAAAACCATGTATGAAGGGAACAGTATTCACGAAGCCGGATTCAATATGCTTAGGGAGAACCAGTCACGAATCTTACAGCTACAGACGCATATCTCCTATTTCTCAACGATGATGGTGAAACGGGAAACGGAGAAGATGAACACGTTGCTGAATATCGACGATTTTTTCTCTGATAATATTCCCTGGCAGGAACATTTCTTAGGACGTATGGATACGGTACGGATGAACCTGAACACTATCGGCAGACTGATAGCGAGCTATCCGAAGACAAGCAAGCTGGCCATTGTTCATAAACGCTTGACTGAGGATCTGGACGATGCTTTCGCCAAGTATAACCAAGCCATCAACAAGAGGGGGAGCGAGAACATGATGCGTAACGACGAACGGAACCACTTGGCAATATTGGCAGAAGACCAACTCGAAAAGGTGGCCAAGCTGGTACGTGAGATGTTTCGCTCCATTCCTCATGCGAGGGAGCAAATTATGGAAGAACATATATCTGGATTTTAACTCTTTACAGAACAGCGTTATTATAAAGATGATGAAATTGGGCAACATATTGGATAAAATGAAAGGAAGCCGCAATCCTGCTTGGCTGTTCCTTTCTTACGACCTTGACAACAGCAGGATAACGGCGGTGCGAAGGGTGGCACAGGATGCCCCGGTCTGGGCAGACTGGAATCAGTTTGTCAAAGAACAGGTAGAACGGTGCTTCAAAGACATCAGCAACATCCCCAACGAACGGGTGTACGCATTCAGATTTGACAATCTGGAAAGCATTCCGTATCTGCAGGGCGAGAACAACAATCATTATATCGAGTTTGTCAGCAGGACGGTTCCTAGCTATCAGCTGGGAATTCTTGAGTGCGCCTTTGCCCTGGAAAAGGGGATTCTGCCCACCGAGCTTCGCAAGAATCCAGAGAATTATGACACCTATACTGAGTATGTCGCCAACCTTCAGATGGATCAGGACATGGAGCTGTTCAAGCGTACAGTCCGTAATGATTCAGAGAACTACGAGCTGTTGTATGACCTGGTCGCACGATATACGGATGTACCTGAGATAACCCAAGAACAAATCGGCATACTGAATGACTCTCCATGCGGATTGCGGGTGTTCTCTGTGCTGGAAGAATTGCTCAAATCATCTGAATATGTGCAGAACACCCTGGACTTTGACAGTTACGAGTCACTAATCTACACCCCAGTGGCAGAGCGCAATGGACTTCATTATCTGAAAGCTGAGCTGGACAAGTTCGACTACGCTTCCGGACGAAAAGGGGAGGGTGACCCCGAGAAAAGGAAGAAGATACTTGAGCTGACCTTATTCATCCGACGCTTTGAGATAACAAGGAACTGGGAAGACCATAACATTGACCGTGAATGGTTTTCCGCGTGCATTGCGCGTATGTCGGATGCGGAGATGGTAGCACGCGAGTTGCAGAACTTCGCCTATATCCCGGCACTGACACGTGCACAACTGCAGTACCTCATGCGGACGGGTACGACGGCAGAGACTTTGTCCCGTAGCGGGATCATGGGGGATGTCATCATGGAGACGCCGTTTTTCCATGAGTCATTCGGACTAGACCTTTCCCAGGTACAGGGAAGGAAAATAGAGCCGTTGGACCAGATGCTCATCGATGCTACCTGCCTGGTAATAGAGAGTTCGCTGGAATGGTTGAAAGAGGTGGCGGTACACCCGGATGAAACCCAGGAAACACGGCTGATGGCCGAACGGGAGATACCGGAAGTGGAACAGTATCTGAGTAGCGCCAAACAGGTGGCACTGGAACTGGGCCGAACTTTACACGCCAAATCGGAACAGGATATTCTGACAGGGTTTGGCAAGGTGCTGGAATCGGCAGCTTCATTCTATACAAGCCATCTGTATGACGGTGCGGGTGACAACCCACAGATTGATTCGGAGATCATAGAGATTATGTCCTCCAAACCTGCAGATACGGAGCTGTCTGAGAAAATGGCCGCTTTGCTGGTAGAGTATGTGGACAGGTTACCCGTCCATCTGCTGTCCCGTTGTCAGACAGTGTTCTCTTCCCAAGTGTATGGCCAGTTACCCATACATCATGACATGTCTTTGGGCAAGCTGCTACAGAAAACGGAACTGGAATCTTCCCTGCAACGGTTGGGGGTAGGCATCGAATGCAGGAAACTGTCACAGGACCGTGATAGCATGGAGGTTGAACTGAAAGAGAAGAAACGTACTGAAAGGCGTATCCAGAAAGAGATTAATGACTTGTCCGATCGCATCGGTGAGTGCAGCGAAGGTATAAACCGGCTGAAGTCACTGATGAACGGCCAGGAAAAGGAGAATTGATAAATGAAGAACTGGCGAAAGGGATTATTGTTGGGCTGTTTGCTCTCCGCTATGGGAACAATCAGCCTTGCCGCCCAAATGGTAGTTGCGGATTCAGCATCGGTTGGCTTGGAGACCGGAAGCAAATATGGAAACTGTCTGCACACAAAAGCCGCAGAGGAGCTGATACCATATATGTTGGGACCCATGAAGGGGATGCGTGCCCGCCTGCACGAGGCTATCCCCAGAAAAGATATTCCGGAGGTCAACCAAGTATACCAATTAAGAAAGCCCAATACTTTTTTCCCTTCCGGTTTCGTCGGTAGGGTGGTTTCAGTTCGGAAAGTCAAGGGATGCTGCGTTGTCAGTTTCAAGCCATTGAGGAAATATAGAAAAAAGGATTTAATACAAAATTAATATGGCAGAAAAGAACATTGTTGAAAATAGACCTGCTGAAGATATCAAAGAACGTTTTTCAAGCAATGAGACGGTCAATACTGTGATGAACGGTCTTGGGAAAGTGGTGGACTATCCCATGGGGGTGGTGGGTAATCTGACAGTAAAGAACAATGCCGTCGATGCTTCTGTGAAACCCGGTAAAGCATTGGGACAGTCCATGTTGATGGGCATCGTTGCCTTTGGACTTAGTCTGCTGCTTGGTAACGGTTTGCTGGGCTCGCTCGGATTCGGCTTGGGAGCCGGAATCATGGGACAGGAAATTCGCACCATGGGCGGCAATCTGGTAGATACAATCAAAGGCAGAGAGTCTTTTCTTAGCGGAAGATTCCTGAGCACGGCAATTCCACTGTTGGTGTCCATGGTACTATCCAGCAAGTTGGGACCGGGGAAAGCGCTCCTGACAACCGTCCTCGGCGGAGCATTGGGCAGCAAGGTGTCCAATTACTTCATGGGATCCAATGAAGGAGAAAGGTATTACGGTGAAGACTATGTCGGTGTCCGCAAGGTACCTGGGGATCAGAAGAAGCCAGAAGTGAAAGAGAATGAAGTAAGGGATCAGTCCGCAAAGGAAGTGGAAAAAGCCTGGCAGACACGCCCGGAAATTGGGAACGAGAAGCACGGCATAGTCAACGAGGTCAGGAATGACAGCGTGGATCTGAAAGCGGAGATTGCGGCTACCCGTGATTCCCTGCAGACCGGGAAAACATTGGTACCGGCAGACACCATCCAGACACAACAGAGAAATTCATCAGTAAAACTTTGACGATATGGCAACAACTAAAGATCAGGAAAATAAGGCCCGGAACAATGGGCTGGGTGCGGAGAAAACGCCTGCGATGAACATAGGTGCGAACGGAAAGATTTCCATTGACGGGAAAGTGATGCGTGAAAAGCCGGGGTTCTTCAAGAGAATGTGGCATTCGATGAAAAGCGGGAGCATCAGCAAGGCTTCTTTGGCAAATCCGGCTGTGAGCCAGTTCCTTTATGAAACGAAGAATCATATATTTGGTATGGGCTTGACTGAGGACGAAACAAACAAGGTTGCCCAGGAACTGAGAACCATCATAGACAGGGACCAACTGGATATGTCGAGATATAACGAACAGCAGCGTGACGAACTGCTCCGTAACTCCAAGACATTCCGTAGCACCATGGAGGGAAAGATGTATCTGGAGAGCAAATTCGGAGCCCATAGCCAGCGGGAAGAGAAAGCCAGGGAACTGGCTGACAAGATTATTTCCGAGATGCCCCAATTGGATATCAAGAAACCCGGCAAAATGGAATGCGAGCGATTTGATATGGGGTTGGTATTTGGTAATCATACTTCCTGGGAACGTATGGTCATAGACCCGAAGGATTTTGCCCTGCAGCGCGAAGCGGCGAACCTGGCATTCTCCATGGGTATGTCAAAACAAGATTCCCTCAGAGTAGGAGAGGAAGTGTTTGCCCAGGCTGACGCTCTCACCACCAAGGATAGAAACTATAACCTGAATGACTTGCTGGCACAGTCACCGACATTCTCCACCTATGAACAGGGTGTCCAATACCTGCAACGAATGAGATTGGATATGGCCGTCGAGCAGATTCATCAGGAAAATATTTCCGCACAACAGGTAGAGGCAAATTCCATCCGGACAGATGCGGCAAACAAGCTACGTTCCGAATACGGTCTCAACCCGATAGCAAACCCTGTCGGTCAAGGAACGGAAGCCGGACAGCAGTTGCCGGGGCTGGGCTCCATGATGGGGAATGTGATGAATAACGGCATGTCTGGTGTCTCGCAAGAGTCACACAACGGAATAAAGGAATTCTTCGGATCGATTCTGGGACGTGTAGTACTGGCAGTGGCCGGATTCTTCATGTCGAAGTTACTGGGTGGAACGAATATAAGTGGATTGCTGGTCGGTGGTTTGGGTGTTGCGGTTTCCCCGCTTCTCGGAAATCTTTTCGGAAGTTTCTCCAGCAGATCAGATATGACGCAACAAGGCATGAATATACTGAACGATTACGACATGAAGGAACGTGTGGCAGAAAACCGGGAACGCCAGCAGTCCATAGTGAACGGACGGCAGATCGATGACCGGACAACCGAGAAACAGGTGGCCAAAGAAAAGACAAATGCCGAACTTATGAATATAGTGAGAGAGAAGGGAATAGACGGCATACAGGTGTACTTCGGAGCCGATGAAAAGAGACTGAATGAGTTCCTGACACGCAATAACCTGAATGAGGTGGCACGCAACGAGGCTAAGGTGCGGATGGAAGGCGGCGACTGGCTGAAGGCGACCCGCGACGCACTTGCTTCTAACACTAACAATGTTTCGGCGAACATTAACGAGGGGTTAAAAAAGCATTTGTAATAATTAAAAATATAAGATATTATGGCAATACAGCTGGCAGCGGCAATAGCGCCTGTCGTTAAGAAGGTAGGCATCGAGATTGCAACGGAAGTGGCATATAAGATGTTGCATGAGGAGACCCGACGGAGAAAGGCTAAGATAAAACAGCTGAGAGAAAACGGCGGTCTTGGTACATCCATGGATGCTCCAAAACCCGACATGAAACAACGGGTCAAGAATTTCGGTAACCGGGTGGCTTATGAGGTACTGGACTCAAAGGCTCTGAATACAGGTATCGGAGCTGTAGTGGGCAGCATCTCTACTGCCGTATCCTCCAACATACGTACTCCCGAAGAAGAGGTTCTCTTCAAAAAGAAAGAAGAGGCACAGAAAGCCGAACGGCCGGCGACTTTCCAAAGAGACCGCGAGGCTCAGGAGAACTCCAAAGGAAAGGGTTTACACAGATAACTAGTTTACTCACTAAACCAAAACATATACTATGGCAAAAAAACAGACAACGCAAGACCAGGATTCCATTCGGGAGGAACGGGCATATAACCGTGAACGGACCCGGATAGAAAGTTACGAGAACAGTTCCAAAAACCGGGCACGGAGAAGAGTGCTGGACGGCATCGGGAAAATTGTAACAGGACGCAGACGTGAAGGAGTACGTGAAATACGCGAGGCCGCAAGACAAAGAACGGAGGAAAGTGTACGGAACAGAGTCATGGGCGCAACCAATGAGGCTATTCATCAGGCAGAGAAACAACGCCAGGGTTTGCCGGGCGACACAACAAGGACTGAAAACGGGCAACAGATACCCCCTCAGAACAGAGAAGAGCAGACAAATGGAACTCCCCGCCAGATGGACACAAGCAGGCAAATCCCTGAAAGACGGGAAGGGGCCAACGGCATGACCGTCGAACAACTGACTCAGCTGAATGAGCTGAAGAAATCTAACCCTCAGAAATACAAGGAAGAGATGCAGCGCATATTCGGTACTTCACCGGCAGCCGGGAAGGGAACCGGTGAACAGGTAAAGTTAACTAATAACGAAAAACACGGTTTGAAATTATGATAAAGGATTTGATAAAGGAGTGTGTGGTAAACTCTCAGCTGGGAGTGAGTGATTTGGTGGAATACTGCGACGTTACAAAAGAAGATGTGCAGAATATTCTGAATGACGGGGACTATAGCATTGATGTAGCTGACAAGATAGTCTGCCGGCTGGCTATGTTCTCCAACAAGAAGGACAGGCTTATGGAAGATCCGATCCCACATATAGAACTTGAGAACGGTATGGTACTTTTCCGAAAGGACACTGAAAAACAGTGCCGGCTTCTGGTGGTGTCTCCCGGCATCAATACTATAGATAAACTGACTTCAAACTGTTATAAAATATCACTGAAATGAGAAAGTTCCTTGAGTCTCTGTTTGGTACCTCGAAAGGACAGGCTAACATGCAGGATATCCGTGTAAGCAAGGAGTGCAGGCTTTTCGTCTCTGTCGAAAGTGCGTCCAATATCGTATGCTATGCCGCCAAAGGGCTGGTGCAGGATGACATGAAGAGGGGGGCGCTGGAATACCACTTGAAAACACGGTATGATCAGATAAAGAACAGCTTTAACTTCATTCCCGACGAGGTGGTGTCCTGCTGGCGTTTTGCCAACATCGACAAGACTCCAATCATGGACGAAAAGTACCAGGCTTTCGTCAATTTCCTGCGTGGCAAGAAAGCAGAGAAATCCGTCTCGTTACGCGAATACTCGTTCCGGAAAGAGAACAAGTTGGACGAAAAGACACCGATTGACGAAAGCTCGTTCAAGAACTGGTGCAGGATTCAGGACTCAAGACTACTCGACAATTCATTCAAAGGAGATGCGGTCAGACTAAAAGAACTGATGGATGCCGACGAATATGACGAAAAGGCAAAGACCGGTATTGCCGAAATCATGAAGCGGTATCTGCCGAGCGACCAGCTGCTTGCCAGACTGCTAAAGGTAATCGAGGAAAAGGATGATCTGGAGAAGAGGGTGACGGTGTACAAGGACGTGGAGGAAATCATCGAGGGATCCAACTACTACGAAATCACCAGTATCAATGACATCGAGATGCTGTTCAATATGCCGGTTGATGACATGCGATCCATCCATATACTGACATTTGAACTCCTGCGTGACGAACTGGAGAACAACAAGGCGAACAAGCATTTCAAATTCATTTCTTCCCTCAAGGAGGAATACGACCTGGGCAGAATCAAGAAACAAATCCTGGAATATCACAGCATGCATGGAGGACTTACCGCCGAAGAGGAAAGGTTCAAAATGAACCTCGACGAAAAAGGACTTAAAGCGGACCTCAAAGAGAAGCTGATGCTTCAGGGACGTTACGTGGATGATGATACTCCGGGTGGGTCGGGTAAGTATGCCGTTGTCGGGAAAATGGGGACAGATGATAAGATTGCTGTAGGGCCGGTTCGAACGGAAACAGAGAATCAGGAAGATGGACATTCTTCAAAACCGAATTTTGGTGATATGCTGCGTGAGAAAATGTCATTAGCCAAGACGGTAGGGAGACCGTCCTCCGTACCTGCTGCAGGACCGGCTCCGGAGAAAGAGCCTGACGTATTGCCGGATACCGGCAAAGAGATACGGCATACGCTGGAGCGCCTTTCACGGGGCACGCTTCTGCGTAAGGAGATTGACCGTTACAAGGATTGTCCGGAAATCACACGGGCTCAATTGGAATGGGTATTCGAGCAGCCTTTCATCACGCCGGATTCCTTGATATCGAACGGTACGATGATAGGCTCAATCATGAACACTCGGTTCTTCAAATATTTGGAAAAACGAATCGAGGCATATAATGGTTATGTCAATAATCAATTCTCCACAGTGGATGTCAACCTGATTTCCATTTATGCAACGATATTGTCCAACGATATCAAGTATTACAGCGGAAAAATTGGCAATGGCGACGGAAAGTCGGGGATGGAACCGGAATATGAGGTGGAAATCCAACGGCTGATATTGGAGAACCGGAGCACGCTCATGGTGCTGGAACCGCTGCTGCAACAGATAAAGGAAGAGCGTGAGAACGAACGGCTGATGGCTGCCGTAGACCAGTTGCACCTGTGGACGGAGACAGTCTTTAACCTGGACATCGACGATCAGAAAAGACACGAGGCAGCGGAGAAATGGATTTCTCTGGTGTTCCTCTGGCGTGATTCCCGGAAATTCATACTGGACGTGCTGAAGGAAATCGAGCACTTCAATACTGCCGGCTCTTCAGCATTCCTGTATTCGGAGTTAGCTATCCAGATGGGACTGGCCCAATACAGCTCGGTTGGGGTGAAGTTCAATTCCCCCGAACGGTACGATATTCTGAAAGGCAACAAACTGACTTGGCTGGACTGCATCGTCTGCCAGCTCTTTGTAGGGGTCGCACGGATGGACTATGAATACACCGCAAAAGAGGCACTGGATAAGGTCAAGACTGTCCGTTCCTATTTCGAGGAAAACAGGAAAAAACTGCCCCCTTGGATTGTCAAGGATGAAATGCTGAAGGAGATTGATATACAGCTTGCCACAGAGAAGATAGGCGTGTACCAGGAACTGGCCCGATATACCCAGGACTGGTTTTCAGGGAAAGAGGTCCCTGATATGTTCATGTTGAAAGTAAAGCTGGACGATATTTCACGACATGCAAATGAACAGCGGAAACAATTCCTTGCAGCCAACGAAGCCAAGACTGCCAAGAAGAAAGAGATACCGGCTGAAAAGGTGGAGAATGAACAGAAGAATACTACACAGGAAGGACCTGTCTCACCTTCGAAAAGTAACGAGGAAGAGACACCTCATGCCGATCGGCAGCCGGAAAGGGAAGATGATACTGTCCCCTTCCACTCCGGATGTGAGATTGATTTCGGGTTGGGTGATGAATTCACCGCCGGCGAGGAAAAGGAAATCGACGAATCCATGCTGGAGACAGCGGAGATTTCCGATGATGCGTTGGCACAAGCGATAAATATGGAAGAGGAAGATAACGCAGCCGTTGATTCCCCAAAAGAGAATAAGGATGATACAGGAAAAGATACCAAAAATAGTCTTCCTTCCCCCTTATACTTTGTTCCGGATAGGGACGGACAGGACTTCATGGATCCAACCGATCCGGACTGGACATGGGAGAAGTCTCATTTGTATGCCGCTTTGGATGAAGAAACAAGGACGAAGTTTTGGACAGATAAGCCAGAACGCTATCTGTTGTTATGTATGTCGCCGGATGCGGTTGAAGCATATATTCAATCCTCCATAAGTCCGGATGAAAGAAATTCTTGGGAAAACTTTTATAGAATGCTTAATAATAGGAATAAAAGCTGGGTAAGTGAGAGTAATGAAATGAGAAGGCTAATCTGGGAAACTGTTGAGTCAATCATACAAAAAATAACGTCGCCGGCTAAAGACACATTCTAAGTACAAGCAAGAACTGAATTTAAGAATTGATAATAGAATGATGAGCCATGTCGATGACAGAAAATGGAGAAATACTTGACAGTGCCAAATTCCGACGACCCTTAGTAAAAGACAGTCTTGTGAAATTTTGATCATAGCAAGACAATCCGGATATGATACGAAACCAACCTAATAAACAGGGACTTATATTTGTAAGTGTGAAATATAAATCGTAAATTTGCAGTAACCAAAACAAATAGACACTATGAATACGTTTGCAAGTTTTTTTAAAAAGAAACCTTCCCAGGAAGAAATGGAAACAATGATAGCCGGTGGCATGACCGCTTCTTCAGCGGAGCAACCTGCCGGACAGGACTCGATATGCTTTTTCGCTTATATAATTGAACCGGACAGGGAGTATAGCGAAATGAGAACTTGCTCCGGTTGGAAAGCGTTCCCGCAACTCATACATGATTTTGCACGTTTGGCTGCAGATTTAGTAACGAACGCGCATGGCTCTGAAAAATACGGATGCGAAACGAGGTTCGTCGTTACGACTGAGGGTAACGGTCCCATGGTATTTCCTGAGTTTAAATATCACACGGATTTTATGGGGAGTAAGTATATAGATGTTCCAATAGGTGTGCTGGTGTACTTGTATTTCAATGGGCTGGATACGGTTGAATATTTGATGTATTGGCAAAATAAAGAGTGGGATAAATTCTCGACCAATTTTCTGAATGCAATGGGATTCCCCGATTCAGAAGGCACCTTTTGGCCATCAGGAGCTCCGATACATTTCTATTGCAGGTATTACAACCATGTTGTCAACAAACAGGGGATACCGGACTTGTTGTCCCGGATTACCGACCCGAATTGCGATGAATTAGAGGGTATAGTGGAATATCTGGTTGTGTATGCTAAAAAATTCCCTTATCCTTCCTCAATTTTGGTCAATGCGCTGGCAAATTCTCCGGCTTTCAAACCTGAACTGGGGAACAAGGATAGTTTGACCGATAGGGTTGAGTACTTATCCCAAATCCAATTGCATGATATTACAGATTTCCAAAATGTGTTCCTCTTTGTGAATTGGTGGTATATCAAAGATGTACGGTTAAATGAAATTGCTACCGAAATTAAAAGTATAAGGGAAGCCCATGCGTATATCTCACTCTCTCCGTCTAAAGAAAAGAAAATCATGGATTTGACAAAAGAAGAGAATATTCTTGTGGCTCTTGAAAGGAGATTGTCGGAAATATGCGGTAAGATTGAAGATTTATGCTCAAAAGCCGAAAACGAAAAAACTTTATCTGAACTGAAAGAGTATCTGTCACCAAAAGAGGGTAAATATAGCAAAAGTGAAATACTTCATGGAATTAAAGAGGGATTTAACGGTGCGTCATCATCCTGCTTGAATGAAGCGGCGGGCTTAATTATTCAATCAGAATTGTTATGGAAAGAACCTGAATTCGTTTGGGAATTGGAGGGGATATTGATCGATCACTATAAATCGCTGCCTAATTGTAAAGATACTATTTTTGATGCTATTTTTATTAAAGAACGAATGCCATTATTGGACAATATCTCTAAATTGTATGTCCTGACAGAAAAGAATTTAATTGTCGAAAAGATAAACATGGCTGCAAAAGCGCTGGATGAAATATCTGCTGAAGAGCAGCGATTGGAAAAAGCCGGTAGAGAAGCTGACGATCTTCGTCCGGATAGAGTATTAGCCGAAGTAAAACTTTACTATCTGAAAGAAATGGAAGTCCTTTTGTATGAGATGGTTGAGATGTTGGAGAAAAAGCCGGAAAAGAAAGACTTGCACGATATAGACATTATCCGAAAACTGTCAGATTCCATTGGATGTGAAGGTGTGGAGTTTGACGATGCAGAGTTGGAAGTGCTGAAATTGTTCGGACTATCAGATTGGACAGCAAATGCTGGAAAAGATAAAGAGAGTGTGGATTATTTTAGGGGGTTCCTGAAGAAGTTTGCGACCATTACGGAAGTATATTACAAGGCCGGATTCAGCTTCCACGGTTGGGGCATTATTTCAGAACAATACTTCACCCCGTCACTCGGGTGTGAAAATTACAAAGAATTCCTTCCCAGTTTGTCGGCTAATGAAGGTGTATGCGAAGAAGTACATCCGGTCTATGTGGATTACAACTCAAGATATGGCAATGAATATAACTATATCCGTAGCATATGGCCTTGCGAGGATGATTATAAGGATAATAAGGAAGATTATCTGAAGATTCTGGATCGCATGGCAAACGAGAATGAATTCTCAGAACTGGAGAAACTATTTGACAGCCGAGAGTCATTCCGTAACTTATGCGGCGGCAGCTTGATAAACGATGGCTTTGAAGATCGGTTGACGAAGTTTATCCGGATGAAGAAAGCCCTGCCGAACTGTCACAGCCTTATCGAACGGAAGATGCTGCAAAATTCAATAGACAGAGTACGAAAGGAGTTGTCAAATCGGGCAGCTGTGATAAAAGGCAGTTACGAAGCAGCCAACAGCGTAGAGAAATAGGAATATAAAACTAAAACCATAAAGAACTATGCAACAAGTATTGGCAAAAATGGTGGACACGGTCGCCGCCTTACTGGAAACATTCTTCGGTTCCCAAAACAACTTGTCCGTGCAAGGGCTGGGTGCCGGAGGACTAGGTGTCCCGGCTGAGATACTACGCCGGATGCTGGTCTCTCCTGAAACGGAAAGGGCCATGATGGAGATCCTTCCGCAAGGACGGGACCGTGAGCTGAGACAAAAAATCAAGATTGACGGGAAAGGAATGTACCAACCCAATGAATCGGATTTCAGGGGGTGGCGCAATGAGATTAACCTGAAAATGGACCGAACACTGAACGAAATGGGACTGGACAAAAACGCGGCAAGGCTGTTCAAACAGCGGACAGCAAACATGGCGTATCAGATTGACCGGTTATGCCGGAAGTACACTGATCCCATCGAACGGAACCAGAAAGTAAGTGCCCTCATTGACAGGGAAATCAATATGGCTGTCCAACTAACACAGAAAGAAGAGGTTATCTGGATACAGGACAAGGATTCCACGAAACAGGAATTGGGAAACATTACCGGCGGGATAAAAGAAAAAACGGCGTTCTTCAATGGGTTCACATCGTCCCAGGCTATCCCTGTATGGGTACCGGACATGGCTGTTGACCGGCTGCATGAAGCGGGGCCCGAAATGGAACGGATGCATCAGTTACAGATGGCGACCTTAGAAAAGGCTGAGATGCGTGCAACGGATAAACTTTCCCTTCAGAGCATCGAGGAAGGTGTGAAGAAAGGAGTGTTTACCGCTGATGACCTGTTGCGCAAAAGCGTGGACATGTACGCTTCCGGAGATAACATCATGCTTGCACGGTTGGGGCTGATAACCAAATATGAAGAATATAAGTCTTCATTGCTACTGGAGAATACAACAAGGGCTGACCGTATCTGGAATGATATGAAACATGACGTACAAGAATACATTCAGAAAACTCAAGGAACAAATGGACAAATCTTGGGACAGGAACTGGTGCACACTGAAAGGATAGGCAATCAAATGAGTATGGGATTCGGATTAAAACTTTAACGATATGAATGAAGAAAAATTACTGGAACTTCTGAAAGATCTGGTCGGTGGTGACAGAGCTTTCCAATGGGTAGGCGAACAAATGGGTAAAGGCATCCACAAGAGTTATGATAAGACCCACAAAGCCGCACACGCTGTGATAGGCGGCATGGCACTGGTATGCAGGGGAGGACACAATCCCGCTGCTCCCGTTCCTGAAGAGATGAAAAGGGACGGTTCAGAGTTTGGTAAAGGACAAACTGCCGCCGAAGGCCAGACTAAGGGACTGGACGAAAAGGTGGATTCTGTATTGAAGGGCTATGGACTGAATGAGGAAGAGAAACGCTATTGCAAAGGAACCTTCGATGATATTGCCAGCGAAGCCAAACAAGCGTTCGAGAACGAACAGGATCCGAAGCTGAAAGCTGCTGCAGGTGTACATGCATTGGATAAGGGCATCAAATCCAGTGTCGAGTTCTTCGGTGCCGCCCATTCATTAGGCATGAAAGGCGAACAGGGCCTTGACGAGTATTTCAAGAATGATGAAGAAAAGAAGGAATCATTCTTGAAAATGACAGGAATGGGCAGGGAATACGAGAAACTGCAGGCTGCCAAATTAGAAGGAAATGAAGCGAAGCTGAAGGCTGCCGAAAAACAGTTGATGCAAAAAGCTAATTCAATTCTTCAAAGTAATGGATATAGTCATAGGCACACGGAAACTGAGCAGCAGGTCCAAAAACATCAAGCGAAACTTAAGATGTAATAGCTATGGGACAGATATTGATGAATTCCTTTCATGTGCTTTTAGCACTGCTGTTTATCGTATCGCCGGTATGCGCCGGCATATTTGCGGCCATCGGCTATATGCGGAAGAAGGAACTGAAAAAGTTGCATAAAACGCTGGAAGAACTACGGGCTGAGAACCAGGCATTGCTTAATAGTTTTGCAGCAGAGCAGCAGGCTGGAAAAACTTCCGAAAGACCGGCTGCGTCTGGCAACCGTTACAGACGGAAGAAAAGACGCAGCAAATTCCGCAACAGGCAGGAAGATGCCGGGAACAACGGCGACGGACAAACGGATAATAATGGCTAAACGGTTCGACTATGAATAAAAATGAGTCTTACTATCGGTTGCTTCTGGGAGCGGGCGTATTTCTTACGGCCCTCTCACTGACATCAACCTTGATACTGTCGCAACACCACGTTGCATACGCCATCGCGGTAGTGACATCGGGCATGACGGTTTTCGGTGCATGGAAGCTGTGGGTGATTAAAGAGAAGAAAGCGGACGAACAGATGCCTGACAAAGAAAACATCTATAAGGACGCCCAGTTACGCTCTTTGGCATCGACATTGGCTTTTTCCTACCTTCGGGGGCTAAACGACCTCTCGGACAACGAGCTGTATTTTGTGTCCGGATACTTGACACTGGCTATCTTGCACACACTAAACAAGAATCTGGTATTCAACAAGACGGTATGTTGGGATTTAATAGCTCAAGGAAGCGCGGAAGCTTTAATGGAAATGCAGAAATCCTCCAGTGAACCCCTTCAATTGGTTTGGGACATGAAACCTGTTCCGGTTGAAGCGATTCTAAATGAGCCGGGAATGCTGGAATTATTGGACAATTCCGTCGAGAATGTTTTCACAAAAATGAAAATTTGTGAATAATTACACTACTAAAAGATTGATTTTTGGTAGTTTGGTTGTAAAAGGTTTATTTTGCTGTAAAAGATTAAATGTATGAGACACCGAAACTTTACTATTGATGAAGCAACTGAGCTGAACAGGCTGGTAACCGAGCTGCTTCCAAAGATTCAGGCAATGCCATTTGGCAAACGGATTAAGGATATGACGTGCCAGGTGGATGATGATGCGGATCCTAACACCGGATTCCCGGAGATCCGGGTGAAGGTGGACGGAAAGCTGTCCGACTCGCATCTGAAGGTGCTGTGTGGACTGGCCGGTCAATTCCCACAGGAGGATGTTCCGGGAAGTACCTGCAAAGAACGTCTGGGCGTTTGTACGATGGACTCCCACAAGGTCACTTCCTCTATGGTAACCTTCAAGTGGTGTGGTCTGCGCAAGATCGATTCCATAAATCTCTTGGATTATTTCTATGCAGACGGGACATTCAGCCCGACCTTTTTGGCGACGAAGAAGGTCGAAGGAATCGTTTATTTTGTCGATGCCGAACGGGTGAGAATCATGTCGGTCAACAATGGCACGAAACTTCCTTGGTGTACGGCTGATGCGGTCCGGGTGGGAGAGAGCCTTCCGGTCATCAATCCCTTCGGAATCTTTGAAGCGGATCAACCGCTGGAAGATCTGAAACAGGCGACGAACAGGCTGTTGAAAGGTATTGAGAATACCAAGCTGAAGAAAAAGGATTTCCCGGCACTTGCCTATGTGCTGTCCTATGAGACGGAGCGTATCAAGAAAGGGAACTGGCATATGGTTCTTCCCGGCGATGCTGTCCATCTGTATTCAAGGAAACAACGTGGCGAACTGTCCAGGAATGTGAAGCGGTGCGGAGGAAAGGGACTGTGCAAGAACGCATGGTTGGGAAAAGAGTTTGATGACGACCTCGCATACATGGTTCAAGTCACATCTGTCAACTCCATGATAAAGCCGGAGAGCAAGAAAACCAGCCAGATGGTGATACCCGTCGCCGAGTTGGATTGGGAAACGATCGAGAATTTTTAATTATGGAAATATAATAATTTACGTTTATGAAAATACAGAGAATAATCACTTGGAGTAAACTGATGGCATTGCCGCTCTTGCTGGTTGCATGTACCGAATCTACTGAACTGGACAATATAGAACAGACTTCAGAAGAGGTCTATCCTGAACTGGACTTTTCATGCGAGAGCCCTTCACGTGCTGTTGTCTCTTCCTTTGAGCCAGGCGCCAAAATCGGAGTGTTCGTGACTGACAAGGGTACGACAAACGGATACGGGGGAAATGCGTCAAACATGAATATTACCTATACCCTGAATGGGGACTCGTATTGGGAGGCCGGATATAATACGGCATTAACCAACTCCGAGGCGAACGTATACGGGTATTATCCGTATCAGTCAAATGTTTCGACAGGTATGGCCAAACTGGAGAACGGTGTGGACTTCCTGTACACTCCAGTTCCTTCTGTCATCAGCAGGAACAATCCGATGGCCGAAATCGAACTGAACCATGCCATGTCATTGCTGAAGTTCAACTTTGACGCTTCACTTGGCAATATCACACGCATCTCTGTACGCAGTCTGCCTGCTTCAGCGGACTATAACGTGTTCACCGGTAAGGTGATCGCTTCCTCCGGAAGTACATCCGTTGATCTTACCATGAACAGCCCGGAGATTGCAGAAGGTTTTCTGGCAATACCCGGATACAAGATTGACGTAAAGGTGTCCTCGGATAAGGGCAGCTTCGTCTGGAAACCGGGAACGGTGACAGAAAGCGGAAAGAAATACAATATCTCGCTCTCCGCGAAATAAGTATTACAAACTGGCGATAAGCCGCAAATAGATAGAATATGGATACAATGACATTACGAAGAATCCTGCAAGCGCAGTACCGCTTTGGTGAATTTCCTTGTGATAATATCGACCCGGCAAACAAGGAATACTTTGAGAGTATGTTCCGCATGGAGCCCATGGAACGGATCGATGCTTATATGGCCATGACACCGGAGGTACGTTCCCAGTATTGGTCTTATTGGACCGATGTAAGACATCGGTTATAATGTCATGAACTTGCTATGGGGATCCGCTCGGCATACAGCAGGTATAAGAACAGAATCGTCCGGAATGTTCTTGTCGGGACAATCGGGACATTGTTCGTTATGGGCATAGGCTATACCACATATCGGATTGTTCCGGCATTGGTTCCGGAACCGAAATTTGACCTGCCGGATTGGATTGGTATGGAACGCAGGACTTACGAAAAGAAATGGATGGGCCGTGCTGTCATCCATGGGCACGACACGGTCAGTGTCCGGATGTTCTATAAAGGAGACGGACCGGAAGCCTTGCCCGTGGAAATTCACGGAGTTTCTACTGCACGCGCCGTACAGTCCATTCAAGGGATGATTGCCCGTACAAGCGGTTTCGACTTGTATGAACGTTTTGGGAAGACATACGTCTTCACGGATTCTGGTATGGTGATTTTCAGTCCTACGGAATTCCATTATTATCGAGCGATTGATAAATGACATACTATGGAACTACTGAAAAATTTTACGTTAACTGAAGGTTCTCATAAATTCGTGTTCATTCCGTATCAGGAGAATATGGACATCCGACAGGTGCTCGCTCAAACCAAAAAACAGAAGCCCCACCGGATTGTATGGCTGAAAAACCTGTTTACCCAATCCGGGTGCGAATGGCTGGATTATCTGGCCGAACACATAAACTTGCGTGTAGCCGACCTGCGAAACGGGGACGGGTACATAACAGCTGTTGCAACTGTCAAGGAATTACGCTCAATCATTCAGAACGCTTACAAGCAGCAACTGCTAAGACAGCGTGAGACGGAAAACATCGTCGAAGAGCTGAAGGCAATTCCGACTGAAAAGGTTCTGATACTGATAACAACCGGACGGCTGGACTATACGACTCTTGAAGAGACGGTTTTACGGGAACAATTTGATAATACACTCCGCAAACTGGATGATGATATCCCCGAAACAGGTTTTGTGGAATATAATCAGGGTTACCTACGGAGAGGTTCGGTATTCCAACTCTCGGACGGCAAACGTGCGGTGGCGTTCAACGGTTTCCATCTTGGTGGGGAGACGGTAGAACAATCAACTGCCATACAGGCTATTGTCATGGGCAAGGACTGTATAACTGATGTAAGCGAAAGTTTCTTATGGGTAATCTCTGATACAGGCATGCAGGCCAACCAGAACACCGTGAAAATCCATCCGGAATATGTGTGCAAACCGGCTTTGGTGGACGAGCTGTTTGTCTTTTACAACTGTTTCGTCCTCATGGGAATGAACAAGGCGTACGAGGAATCATTTGATTTGGATGATGCCGTGGCTCTGAGCGCAAAGCTGTACAAGGGGGTCAAGGACATTTACGGTGAACCGTACATCCTGCATGCGTTCCGGGTGCTGAAAAAAATGAAGACTCCCATGGAACAGATTTGTGCGCTGCTGCATGACACTCTTACGGTAAGGGAGGATGTGTCAGTCAATATGATGTTCGCAGAAGGGGTACCGCTGATAGTCCTAAGGACGGTGGTGGCATTGACACGTAATCCCGATGAATCACTGGCTGAGTATATCCGTCGGGTCAGGACTGACCCGCTGGCAACGGCAGTCAAGAAGAGCTGCCTGCTGCACGATATGGATATGTCACGCATCAAGGGGAAGCCCTCAGAAAGTGATTTTGAACGTAAATATGCGCTCCAGAAAGCGTACACACTATTGACAACGAAGAATGAAGAAACACTATTTGTCTGATAAATGCTTAGAAACGAACTATGTGCGATTTGACACAATCCATTGACATTATAGACCGTCTATTGTCCGTATTGGGCGATCGGAAGAATTTTCAAAAAATCTATTCGGAAGCCCTGGGCGGTTCGGTATCCGGCGACATCAGCATGATACGCTCAGATCTGTTCAACAAACCCAACTACCTGGGAGCGCTGCTGTTCGAGGATACGGCCTCAGTGCTCCTGCTGTTGCAACAGACCGGACTTGTACATTACGAAAACCTGACGGGGACACTCAGCGAGCGTGAGCAGCTGCAGGAAACCGAACTTTGGTCACCCGGCTACAATGACAAAGAGGACTGCATCATAAAGTTTCTCGACTATACAAACAACCACCATGCAGACTCCATGAGGATACCGTTTCCCACATGCCACAAAGGGGATGCCGATGCCGATTGGGTCGAAGAATGCCACACCGAAAAATATGTGTCCGTTTGGAACAGCCTGTCGCTTATTCAAAAGGCACAACTGCTGTCATTCATTCAACACACGTGAGTGACAGTGGCTTCAGTTTGAATATTTTTTGTACTTGCTTGGATATTAGAGAGAGATCCTGTAATTTCACCTAAAAATTTGAACGTCAAACACCTGAATGGTGTTTACGCGGACTAAAATCAAAACTATGTGCCAAAATCTTAACAGGACTATCAAAACAGGGCTGTTTCTCATTGCCTGGCTACCGACCCTATTGTTCGGTCAGGATCTTGTCATGAGGGATTTTTCTTATCGCCTCGGACAGGTTACCTATATCGGGAAGGTGCGATGTATGGGCTCAAGAGTGATTATCCGCTCCAGCCTGCAGGTCACTACCCCCAAAGGGGCGGTCTTGGATCGCTATGTCGAACCGGTGACCCTGACTGTCATGGAATCTTTCTCCATCCCTGACGGACTGGATGAAGTGTTCTTGTGGGATGCCATGCTCGCAAAACAATACCTGACAATCGCGCAAGGTTATTTTCAGACAGGAACCCGCTATTGCGCAGTCAACACTGCCGCACACGGTCGTATGCTGGATGAATCAAAAAAGTACTACCAAAAAGGGAAAGAACTGTTCCTGAAGCTGGGTAATGATGCGTCGGCTTCAGAAGTGGACCGCCTGCTGACCCTCATTGAAGCTATCAGGACGAACGCAGACTACGGACTCGCCAAGTTACAGTTCGACGAATACTACTCCATCAACTACAAAATCATGAAATCATGCATCTGCCTGGAAGACGGCTTTGATGATCAATATAAATGTGTCACTCTAAAATAAGAAATCATGCACAGGATACTCAAACTGATATTGCCTGCTTTCCTAACAGCGGCTTTTCATACAGCAAATGCGCAGTACCGCACCTATAGGGTAGTGGATAACGGCATCGAGACAATCGGCTATTGCAAGCTGTCCAACGGGGCGGTAATACACAAATACTCCTCATTGCCCGAATCCGGTGCATCGGTTTCCGAATCCGAGAACGGTTCTTTCACTATCGAGATACCGGAGTTCACCAATACGGAGGAAAGGTTCAATGTAGGCAACGGGGTTTCCTTCGAGCAGGTGTTCAACAGCATCAATGCCCGCTACTGTGTCCGGCAGGGGTATCTCAATTTTCAGGAATCAATCAAGGAAAAGGACAAGATTGCCTACCAACGGAAGATAAAGGCGATTCTGGGGTATTATGACAATGCTATCCGGGCCCTTGAAAAAGACAACCGAGAAAAGGCTGTCGATAAAGTCAAGCGCCTGATCCGATACACTGAAGAAATCCCGTTCATGCGGGGTAAAATGGAGAAGGGCTATCTGCCTGAATATGTACGGCTCGTTGAAAACGCAATGAAGTCCATGCTGGAATTTGACTCGGATATCCAACCGGGATACAGTGTTGTCGTGCATAAGTCACAGCTGCCTGCCAAGCCAAATAAGAAGGCACGGAAACGGCGCAGATAACGGTATACGGGCATTTTATCGGAAATTTTATTGAGATTGCTTGTAAATCAACGGATAATAGGTTATTTTTGTATTATTAAACTTTTAACCAAAACAGACAATGCCAACCGGAATACCCATGTTGTCACGCGCTTTCAAGAAAAGTGCCGACAAACCCATTACGAACAATACGGCCAACGGCCTTGACCAACAAGTTCCACAGAACAAGGAACAGGAACCGATTTCCTTTCAGTTCAAACCTGCCCGTGTGGAAGATTCCGTAAAGAAACAATATACAGATGCTCCTGTCCCAACGGTAGCAGGTGACCAAAGGGCTACATTGAATCCTTCCCGCTTGAATGGATGGATTAACGGTACAAAATAACGGGTATGGGAACCATTTGTATATATGCACTTTTCTTCATTGCCGCATGGGGTTCCATTCACGGCATTACCGGTGCTGTCCTTAAACGTAAAAGCGAGGCTTACACCGGATGGGGACTGTTGGGGCTGGTTTCCGGTATATTGGTCATGGTGTTCTCTTGCTTGCAGACAGGAACCGTCAACACAACCTATTCCCTTCTGGCCACTTTGTTTCTGCTGGGTTCAGTCTCCAATATGATTGCGGCATCACTGTTGCAAAGGACCGTCTTGCTGTACGGGTACGAGCAGTGCAACCTGAAGAGAATAGCGGCCGACTGGCTGCAGGCCAGGGGCAGGGGAGAGTATCACTTGTTTTTGGCCGACATGAAGAATTCAGAATACCTGAGAATCATATCCGACGCCTTGCGTATCGTTCACTCAGTGGCGGTGTCCCTGCCCCGAGACTATACTTTCCAAGTAACGGATTACGGTTTTTTAGTGGATGCCTTCTCGTTAATAGACAACAGCCGGTACAAGATTCTGGTGGCTTACCCTTCCTTGTCCAAGGAGAAACTGCAGAATTTGGAGCTGGAAACTGCAATGGAGAAGGAACAAGTCATCTATGTCGTGTCTGACAACTATGGTATCAAGGTGACCGAACTGCTGGATACTATGTCCAAGCAATTGCTTTTTGGAAACAATAAATGTGTAACAACTAATAAAAAATGACTATGAACATAAATTTCATTATGCAATCAATGTTTATCACACCGAAACAGGCTGTGGAGTTGTTTAATCTGAATATCGACCAAAACGTGTCCATGTTCTTCTGGGGTGAAATCCTTCATGAGGGACAACAGTGCTGGGGTCTCTTCTTGATAGCGGACGAGGATACCGATCCCCAATATCTGACAGGAGACGAGCGGGCAGAAGCGCTGCATAATTCAGGTGTCGATGTCGAGCAACTGGTAGAGAACATGTATGCGGCATTCGAACTGTCACAGCTTATGCAGATACTCCAAAACGAAATCATGAACATGAACCTGACCGATGATGATACGGTCAATATGTCGTTCTGCCCCAGAGACTACAACTATCACGAACTTGCGGAAGGTTGCGCCGACTTCCTGATTGGACTGCTGAGAGAGGGCCAGTTTAACGACGATCAGTGTAATGGGGCGCTTGAGATTTCAGATAACAGTATAGCAAGATATGAAAATACTTTCTAATTACATCAAGACAGCCGGTGTTTTGCTTGCCGTAATTCTAGCCGGCTCATGCACGGACCATGACGAGGTACGTGAAAAGACCAACACGCTCAAATTACTGGTCAGCAGCCATTCGTTCCTGGCTCCGGACCAACCGGACAAATATCCTTCTACGCACGCCGTCGGGTTGTTCTCCTTAGACAAGAACATGAACCAGACAAATCTGTTGAATAACCAAAAGGCGATATCCAACGGTTCCAAATGGTATCTGGACAAGAACTGTGAGGTAAGGCTTGGAGAGGACAGTGTCAACGCATATGCTTATTATCCGTACGACCCGAACATGCAGTCGGACGAATGGCTCCGTATCAATACCGGCAAGACGGACTACATGTATGGGCTCCATGATATCGAAGAATACGGATACATCAACTACGCCCAGCCTATTGCAGACATCAAGATGCGGCATGCGATGTGTATGCTGAAACTGGACATACGGCCCATTCTGGAACAGGGATGCACCGTATCTCACATCTATATAGAGGGAGCCGATCCCGTGCATCCGATTTACTCTACTGGACAAATCAATATGTTCACCGATGAAACGGGTTCCTTGC
Source organism: Parabacteroides sp. MSK.9.14 (assembly GCF_019041495.1). NCBI lineage: Bacteria > Pseudomonadati > Bacteroidota > Bacteroidia > Bacteroidales > Tannerellaceae > Parabacteroides > Parabacteroides sp. MSK.9.14. Next base: position 19,889 of record NZ_JAHPXO010000018.1, on the reverse strand, counting down.
AGGTCCTGGACGGAGAAATGGAATGCGAGATTGACGAGACAGGACAAAAAGCCTTATTGTACATGATTCCCTGCAAAGGGGTGGCCATCAACATTACAGTCATCGTAAATGGCAGGACCTATACATTACCTGTCAAGGATCTGAATTTTGGCCAGGGCATGGTACAGAACTTCTGGTTGGGATTTGATGTGGCAGAAGAAAACCTGTACCTGAAGGGAGTCAATATCGTCCCTTGGGAGGACGGGGCAGAATCAGACTTGAGCACATCGTATAAATAACAAATACAAAATCAAAATTTTCTTTACTATGAAAATAAAACTGATAGTTACAGCTTTGCTGTTGGGCGGGCACTTGTATGCAAACGCCCAGACGAGTGTGTCTGACACCATCCGTAGCCAACATACATTCCGGCTACATAACAACACAGAGGTGACCGAGAGTAAAACGGTTGTGGTGACTGAGGAACCAGCACAGAAAAAGAAAAAAAACAAGGTAAAGGTCCGCAAGCCCAAAAATATGGAATACAGACTTGCCTTGCTGGAAGTCGAATTTGAGATGGAGAATTATCGGAAGAAAATCAAATCCTCCGGAGAGGAAACCAAAAAATTACTGCTGCAGGAATTAATAAACAAGTTGGCGTCCATCACGAATGTCAAAACAGCAGATTACAATCAGGATTACACACAAGTACTGGTCATCTTGCCTGATGACACCGAATACCGGGTGGATTTGTGACGATGAAAGCAAGTATAAGGATTTAGTCAAGGAGGGTATTGTTTATGAATGATAAATTGAAAGTATTGCTACATGCCGTAGCAGAGGTCACCAACATAGATACCGCTACGTTGCGTCAGCATAAATCCAAGACACACAAGATAGCTTTTGCCAAACATGTGTTCTGCTATGTTGGATGTATCAAGCTGAGATTCAAACAACAGGATATAGGGAACTATATCGGATTATCACAAAGCAGGGTGTGCCAGGTTACCTCACGGAGCAACTTCATGAGAGTGAACAATCAGGGGTGCAAGGGCATCTGTGACGAGGTACTGAAAGTCGAGGAAAGATTCGAGGAACTGTCAGATGAAGTCAGATTGGGAAAGGTTACACTTTGAAAATCAGATAAAATCACGGCTCTTTCATTTAAAAATACTTTGAAGAGGCTGTAAATAAAACTGTGTCAGCAAAGAATAAAATATTAATTTTGCTAACACAGTTTATTTTACGCCCCCTACTTTGAATATCTAATGTTTGTGGCAGATAGACATTTAGAACAGCTCAACGCAACTTTTGACATAATATTGACTTAATGGTACATTTTGGAACTAAGGTAAACTCAACATAATCAGTGGTTGTCAGTCTATTCCAAGTTTAAATGAAAGAGCCGTGCTCGACATAGCCCAAATCGCTGCTGAATATATCCATGTTGTAGTTGATGCGCAGCTGCATCACCAGGTCACTCTGCCGTAACGAGTAACCGCCACGGTTCAATGCCAACCGAGAAGTGTTCAATGCCGATTGCAAGGCCATGTTCAGATTGGCTGCGCCTACAACGCCTTTCTGTATGGGAGTGATTAATTGTATGTTGCTCACCTTTTGACCGTATGCTTTGGGCAGATGGTTCTTTACCAAAAATCGTTATCTTTTCACTCCTTCGCCTTGAAATTGAACACCGGTTTGATAACCGTTTCAATCGTTACCGTCTCTTGGATCAGCCGCATGATCGCTGGCCGGTTCAAGAAATCTATCAGACTATCAAGAGCCGTGAGCCGCAATGTCAGATAGGCATAAATTGGACCATTGGAGAGGATGCTAATCCTAATGACCCCAACGCGCCTGAAAAATCCTATAAAATCATTCCTGAAAAGCAAAAGGAGGGTGACCCCATACGTTATTTCCCCAGTGATTTCCGTTTGGGTGATCCGCTCTTGCCTGCCAATCCCGACCCTAAAGTATTTATTCATCAAGGCAAACGCTATTATATGCCGTTTGAATCGACTGTATGTTTTTTTAAAAGGTGGTTCTATCATACAACGGATAAGGAATATAAATCCATTGATGAATTGTTCAAGTTCTACCAACGCGCCACGGCTCAAGACAATATCCTGATTCTGAATTTGCCTCCTAATCGTGAAGGCAGAATGCGTCAGGAAGATGTGGACTTATTGCTTGAACTCCGCAAGAGAATATAATGCTGTCCTATGAAAAAAGTAATGTTATATTTGTTATGCTTGGTTCTTATGGCAGAGGTACATGCTTCCTTCTACTGATGAGTTGGATAGTTTGCGCATAATATCCTACAATGTCCATAATGGGATAGAAAAATAGCACATCAGACCGGGATGAATTATGTATTTGGTCCTGCTATCAAGAAAAAGAACAGGAAATTTACGGTTAAACAGACAAGAATGATAAAAGATTATGTCGCTTCCGATTATTGTCCTGTTTATGTTGATGTACATTACGGGAAATGATATTTCTTTGTACAGCCGAATTGTCAATGAATAAAGAAATACAAGTAAATCGGTTGCCCCAAAATAGACGAAGCCCCGAAGAATCGGAGTTTCGTCTATTTTGGGGCAATTTGTTTTTTATGTATCTTTTATTCAATGTATAGAAAAAATTTGTAATTTTGTTTTTGGGCAAAACTCTAATGTACTTCTTAATCTTTCTCCGAATAAAGAGGGACGTACTCACAGAACGTGATGCCAAAAGACTCATTGAGTTTGGCATCACGAACGCTATGTCTATATGAATGAGAACGATTACCGGCAACTGAAAGAGATGAAGGTAAAGTTTCAGCTGAATCTCTTTTCATTGGTCGATGCTTATGGCATAGAGGCAAGAAAAAAGGCGGAATGGCTGTTGAAAAATAATTTTTATGACTTGGCCGGCAGCGATACACACCGTTTGGGCGTCTGGAAATCTCTTCTTTATGCAAAAGGTAATGCTAAATCTCTTCAACAAGTAGTGTCTCTTGTTTGTTTTTAATTCTAAAAGTAGTAGCTTTGTACTGACTATAGGCAAATTGTAAAAAATATGGGCAAATACATATATAAACTGCTTGGTTATCATGCAGTTAAAGAGGCAGAAATCAAACTGGATGGCATTACGGTGTTATCCGGCATTAACGGATGTGGAAAGAGTACCCTGTCCCGATGGCTGTATTATCTGATTAACGGATCGCGAGACTTTGACATTTTTTTGTTGAGGGATTATAAAGCTAAAATAGATAACTTGATTAATCGGATGCGATTTGCTTGTATGGATTTGGGGCGATTCTCTCAAAAAAGCGGTTTGTTGGAAAAAGGTTCTTTGAATACTTTGCTTGAAGTAACCGAAAAAATGAAGCAGACAAGAGTGCACTCGTATGAACAAATTGAGATTGTTCAAGATTTGTTTCTGCAAGCCTTGTATGCCACAGAGAATTTTCTATCGGAAGCCTTGACGGAAAATCTTTCTGAAGCACGTAAAGTCAGAATCTTGAATTATTTGAGTGTTCATAACAAACAAGAAGATGTTCGTCAGTCTATTGAAAATTTTGTTGGGCAGAATAATCGTTTGATTACTCAACTGACTAATCAATTGGTTAAAAATATGAATGAACGTCCGCGTTCTACCTATTTAAAGTTGATTGAGAAGTATTTCGATATACAGCATGATTTCCCTTTGGGGATTCAGTTGGAGGAAGATGAGGTTAATCTTCTCGAAGATACCCATGTCTCCACGTTGTTCAATTTGCAGCGAGCCATTTATATTGACACTCCCATGGCAGTTGAAGTGGAAGATACGGAAAACATTTTTTGGAATGATTTGCGTGAGATGATGTTAGATGATAAATCGGGTAAGAATTTATCTATGGGAGAACGAAAATTTTTGGTACGGGTCAAAGATTTATTGAATGGTGAAACGGTATTGGAAGAGGATGATGTCTTTGATGAAAAAAGTTTGCGTTATATTTCCAAAGATAAGAAAGTAAATATCTCCTTGAAAGATGCAGCCACAGGATTCAAGGCTTTTTCTTATCTTCAACGTCTGTTGGAGAATGGTAATCTGAATCAAGAAACATTGCTGATGATAGACGAGCCGGAGGCACATCTTCATCCGCAATGGATAGTAGAATTTGCTCGGCTTCTAGTTTTATTGAACAAGGAACTGGGATTGAAAATTATGATAGCCAGTCACAATCCGGATATGGTGGCTGCCATTCACGATATAGCTCACAAAGAGGGTGTGTTATCGGACACTCGTTTCTATGTAGCACAGCCGGATGAAGAAAATCCACACCAGTATGTTTATAAGGATTTGGAACATGAAATAGGAGAAATCTTCGATTCATTCAATATTGCTTTGGACAGAATCAATATATATGGGAATGGGGGAATGGATTTATAATAATGAGGTCGTAAGGGGACATTCTATTTATCCGGTATGTCATTCTACGTTGAATGCAGTGTCTCGTCGCGATTATGGAAATACATATTCCTTTCGTCCGGATATTGAATGTCTGGATATGGATACATACGAAAAAAATGTATTGAGAAAGGGACAGCCTGATTGTACGGTGGATGCGGTAATTGGCATTTCTACTTATGAAAATAATCGAGTTTCCAGTCCGCGTTTGTTGCTTGTAGAACTTAGAATGGATTATGATAATATTAAAAATCTTTCTAAGACAGCTATGGAAAACAAGGTGATTTACACCAAGAAATTGCTTGGCAGGAAAGTCGCAATTGAGTTGAAAAGCATTTTCCTGTTTAAGGAAAAGCTTGCTTCACAAGCTAAAAGTTGGTTTAATAGACAAAGTCGGACAGGAGGCGAACTAAACAATTGTAGAGCATGCTCTGTTTCAGAATTTCATAACATTATTAAATCGCCTTCTGATTTTCCTTATACACCGATACATTCGGAAGAAAATATAAGAACTGATTTAAAGAAACATGAAAATACTGCTGATTGGAAACTGTTTCTTGGACAAATAAAATATTGGCGTGAAATAGCTGAAAAATATAGATATTCCAACAAATCAGAATTTGAGCATATTTCGAATGTCATAAAGACAATATGGGAGGAATTTAAAAAGAAGAATTATTCTTTTAGTGATGATGAATTGTTGGAAATCTGGTGTGAAGAAGAAAAAATAAATTTGTTATGAATGCGGTAATGTATAAGATGACAAACATAGTAAATAGCATATGTCATGCAAACATATACATTTGGCATGTATAACCATCTGGAAACCATACAGGAAGAGAGCCGAACAGGATTTTGCAATCAAAATGTGGTGGTGGCAGGCGACCCGGCACAGCAAGGCCATAAAAAAGGAAAAGCATGTGCTCTTCCCGATACTTTGTTTATAAAAAAGTTGATGCTTTCTTTAACCTATAGAGAGGGAGTTTTTAAGGTATTCTTTTCATCCGACAGATTTCTTTATCACTTCCTGTAATTGGAGGAATAGGTATGGAGCAAATGTTCCATATTCAATGGATAATGAGGTTGCAGGTAAACTCCTTACATTTATTCATAAGATGCTACTAAATAAATAATGGATGTTTTGTACATTTTAATCAGTAAGCACTTAAAAAAGGAACGAAACAGAAATGTTTATCTTTGTTGCTAGTCAAAATAGAAAAATGTGTATAGCAGCGAAAAATTAGAAAGGTTTTACTTTTTCAGTACTAGGTCGAATTTTGCCTTATGGTGAGTCTTTATACTTCTTTTGTATGAGAATAAAATTCTTTATAACATCTTTCGTAAGTGGTATAAGGATATGCGTAATTAAATAGTTAAAGAGCAGGTTGACGGTATTCAGACAATGAAGAGATGCATAATGTAACATCAGCAGTTGAGCATTACTGGACAGTATCAATAAATCGTAAGCATCCGATAAAGTACACATTGCAGACCTAAAAACTCTTCTATTACTTTGCGATCAAAAACGTAGTTATGAAACGATCAATGAGTAAAGAAAAGTTTTTAGCGCTATATCAGCGCCAACAGTCCAGCGGACTAACCATAAAGGATTTCCGGCTAACTCTTCGTTTGAAAGTTGTACATCCTCTTTAAGGACAACTTCTTTGGCAAGTTGTTTTTCCCACTCGTTGTCTAAATGGCAGACCTTAATCCACGGTTCTTCACCCTCTTCCGTCTTGCTCCATTGGATCACGACTTCTCCTTTAAAATCCTGATCCGGTTCCATCATTCGTAGAAGATCGAACGCTTCACGGAAAGAACAAATACTGTTTTGGGTATTCTCATCCTGTTCTAATAAAGAGGGTATCAAATCATCGAATCGGACTTGCATAAATAAGTCTTTGAGTGTCATATTGTGCTGTTTATATTGTTAATTCTGTTTGATGCAGCATAATGCCCATTATAAGGTGTTAATGATAGGCATTATGGTTTTTTGATATTTACAGCAAGATTGTACTTTAAAAGGAACTCATTCCCGCTGCTCAATTCGTTATATGTATCATATTCCACAGCATATATGGTATTTTCCCATCCCCATATATCACCGTCATATTCTTGGGTGAAGAAAACGGTGTACATGGTTCCGCTGACGATCGGGCATTGGGCGACAATCACATCCGAGGACATAACGGATTGAAACCGGCAACGGGCAATTAATCGACGTGGATTGGCTTTCACGCCAAACGGATGTTCGGAAACGATTGCCCCACCGCATCGGATGATTTCTTCTTGTAAAGGGCGGTTTGTCTTCGGATGCGTGATGTCTAATCCAGAACCGACAAAGGCGATGGTCTTCCCTCCGGCACCCAGACAACCCCGATGAGCCGTCGTGTCACAACCTGCGGCCAGACCACTTACAATAACGTGTCCTTCCAGCGTAAATTTCCGGGCCAATGAATAGGCGGCTTCCCGTCCTGCCTGATCGGCACATCGGGAACCGATAATGGTAACGCAATCGGTACGCAACAATAATTTTCTATCGCCTAATATATGGAGCAAGGGAGGAGCGTCCGGTATTAAATTATTGAATGCGAACCAAGGGTATTCATCCGAATAAAAGGAAATGGTGGCGACTCCCGCTTCTGTCTGTTTCTTCAATATCTGTTTTGCTTTTTCATGTTGTTTAGGCGAGTTGGCAATTGTTTTTTGCAAAGCCTCTTTTTCTTGCGGGGAATAAAAACTATGGCATATGTCTGCATCGGAATATCCTATGAGCTGCAGGCAGAGAAGTTCATCTATCGCGAAGAAGTCTTTGAATCGTTCTTTATAATACATCATAAGGTACTGTTGTTTTTATCTAAATGTTGCAAAGATGTGGATGAAGGTGTGCCAAAGTGAAGCATAGATAAAAAGAATTTCATTAAAGGTATTTGAACTAACGTTTTTCGGAAGCATATCCTCCAATCATCGAATCGCCCCATGATTTATGAACCGTGCGAGCAAAAAGCGCCCTCACCATCCAAGGAAATACCCCTATAATATAACAACATTTTTGAGTGAACAACGAAATCTTAAATGAAAAAGCCGGGAGACAAAATGAATATTTTCACAATTATTTACACAAGTTACGAGAATTAGAATTACCTTTGTAGCACAATTTGTAATTACCAAAACACTTGATTATGAAGAAGTATTTGTATTTGGCTGCTTTCTGCCTGTTATTGGGGCCGACCGTATCGGCCCAGAACGATGCCGACAAAGGCATAGAATTTCCCCATCGTGTAGTGACTAATGGATTTTGGGACAACTGGTTTGTAGGAGTAGGCGCCGGTGTAAACGTCTATGGTGGGCAGCATGACCAACACATGTCCCTGGGCAAACGCTTCGCACCCGCTGTGAACGCTTATGTAGGGAAATGGTTTACTCCGGGCCTGGGAGTCCGCGCCAATTACTCCGGTTTGTACTGGAATGGCGTCGCAATTTCTCCGGAAACGGGATTTGTACGCAAAGGCTTGGGTGACGGATACCATAAGCAAAAAGGAAATTTCGTCAACATGCATGCGGATGTGATGCTGAACCTCTCGGAAATGTTCTGTGGACATAACCCTCAGAGAGCTTACTCATTCATCCCTTATGCCGGTGCTGGTATCATCCATTCAACCAGCCAACCGAAGAATGACGAACTGACCTGGCACGCCGGTATCATCAACCGCTTCCGCATAACAGACCGCCTGGCTGTCAATGTAGAATTGGCTACCGCGTTCTTCAAGGACAAGTTTGACGGTGAACTCAGCCACAAAAGAGCGGAAGGCATGTACAGTGCGTTGGTAGGCATGTCTTACCGTATCGGCAAGAAAAACTTCGACCGGAATATCATCAAATATACCGGAATCGACCAAAGCGAGTTGGACAATGCCAACGAGAGAGCCAACAACCTCCGTGCTGAGAACGAGAAGCTGAAAGAGGAAATCCGTAAAGAGAAAGAAATGAAGGCCGAACCTGCGGTTCAAGTGATAACCACCAAGACCATGGCACCGGTGTATGTGCTCTTTGATCTGGGCAAGTCGGCTTTGTCAAAAGCCCAGCGAATCAACTTGCAATATGCTGCCGCTTCCATCAAGTCTTGCACGGATCAGGTATTCACCATCGAGGCATACGCTGACAACAAGACCGGCTCAGCCGAGACAAACAAACGTCTGTCTTCGCAACGTGCTGAAACCGTTAAGAAATGCCTGGTTGAAGAGTTCGGTGTACCCGCAACCATGCTGCGTGTTGACGTGAAGGGTGGCGTGGACAATATGTTCTACAATGACCCGGCATTGAGCCGGGCGGTAATCATCAAGTAATGAAATGAGTCGTAAATATCATTATACATGATTGTTTGATTCTATGTGAAGAATCACAAAACCCGTGAATTATAAATTAGTTATTTTGTTGATCCGCCGTGCGTGAGCATAGCGGATTTTTTAATGACATCTTCAATAACCGGGGATACTTGGTAACAAAGTCTTCGGGCAGCTCTTCCGCAAGAATGCGCTGGCCCTTCTGATGCTTTTCCATGATCAACAGTATATGGTCATAGAGATAGGAAAGCTTGGAATGCTCTATGCAGGCTATCAGCTTGATGAACTGATAGAAGGAATAACGCTTCCTGTCCGTACCGGCAAAGTCCGCAATGCGGTCGAGCGAGAACATAAGTTCCGTAGCGAAGACACGGGAGATCCGTGAATAGGGACATCTGGCATGTTTCTCCAGGAAATTCTTGATCATCTGGTTGTTCACTTCCAGCGCGTCAAACGGCTGATAATCCTCTCCCAAAATATCCCCGTCAATATCCGGTGCGGTGAACAGGTTCCTGTGTGGGACAATCACCTGATAGTACTTGCCGACAACCCAACTGTCGGCATCAGGACAGGAACATAGCACTCCGTTGTTTCCATATAGATAGAACCTACCGTCCTTTCTCTCCAGACCTTTGGCAATGAACACATCGCCGGCCTCTATCTGGCTGGCCAGATTGTGCTGTATCTGGTTGCGCAAGTCTATCTGGTAACCGCTGAACTCTTCACAAGAGAACACTTGGGCGGTGATTTCATCACCGATAGTGAACAGACCTTCCAAAGTACCACCGGGAACCTGAAATATACGGTTTGTATGAAGCACGCAATGTTGCGGTTCGTCAACCCCTTTGTCCGTATAGATAAAGTAGCCTAACCGGTTGCTGGTTTTTGACAGCCCTTTATATGTCAGCCTATAAAAACCGTCCGGCAAGGTCAATTTTCGTTTTTCCCGCTGTTCATCCCGTCTCCAGAAAAGCTTCTTCCATGCGGCACCGGCACCAGCCATGTCCGGAAGGTTCAGGCCATCAATACCACGGACAATCTGGCTGCACAGATTGACCTTGACTTTCAAAATTGAGTACAAGGTGTTGCAATCCGAAAGATTACTGCCAGGTAACAAATGGGCCTTGGGATAAAGATGGACGCCTTGAGCGTCAAACAGAATGGCGCCTTTGTCCAGATAGACAAATTCCTTTTTCAACGGCTGCATCCGGGTGCTGGCCAGCTTGATGATGAATCCGGACAGATCATCAGACTCCAAATCTCGTTGCCCAAAATTGACAGCCGAAATGCCGCAAAGCAAGTCCAATGACTTGTATGCGATGCTTCTGGACAGCGGATAGGAACGGTAATAGTCCGCACCGGCACTATGATAACTGGCAAACCGGGCTATCTGGGCCAACTTCAGGATTTGTGTGGGAGGTGTCATAATCCCTTTCGTCAGCACTTGGACACCTATCAGCCTTTCCAGTATTTCCAGTTCATCGTCCGGCACAGGAATCGCTTCCAGATTCAATTTCCCGTTCATTTTCATCACCCTGAGGTTGACATGGGCATCTATTATGCTGTTCAAGGTCTGCAACGACGGGATGTCCACACGTGGGATACGACTGCCCCAAAAGGCAATCCAGGCAATCGTCAGTATATTCGCTTCCAGTAGTTCCGGTTTGTTATTGCATGCTTCCACAATGATTCCGAACATTTCCGGAGAGACCGGCTCGCCTGATTGCAACTTTTTCAAGACCTCCTGGCAGAATCTGTCGAATGTATTGTCACGGATAAGCGCCATAGCCCCAAGCAGGCTCTTGCAATAGACAATCTCAAAGGCTGCCTTACGGAGAAATTCGGCTTTTCTATCTTCATTGAACGATGACAGATAAATGGTGTTTGACCGAAGTTCTTCCTCCAACTGCAGATAACCGTTGCAAAGTTCATAGATATACGGCCAGTCCTTTTCTTCCAACGATTCATCAAGCAGCTTGCGGACACCGTTCGCAAAGGTAAACACCCACAAATTGTTTTTGGTAACAATCTGATGGCTCATTTTTATCTTGGGGTTTTCTCCCACCGCATTACGCAACCGGAAGAAGCAGCTCTTCAACAAGGAATTGTGGCCGCAAAGCGCTAACAGGTTGCGGGGCGACACAAAGTTCATGTTTTCCATCCCAACCGACGGTTGAAGTTTCAGTACACCGTCGTATTCCTTGCTACGGACCAATCGGTATCTGCAGTCTATACCTTGGCCAAACACCACCTGGCAGCTTCCCTTGCGGATCATCAGTGTGTGAAGCAAACCGTATTCGTCTTTCACGGTTACCTGCACGGCCACAAACTGGGGATCGTCATCAATCTTATGGACCGTAAACCGGGCAAATCCCTCCAACCCGTAAAACTGTTTGAGCAGGAAAAATCGGTCCTGCCTGATTTCTTCAATCCCAGTATCGGTCTTCATGATGACACAATGAACGATGTCCGGTAACGGCTTGCACAACTGTGAGGGAGCCAGAGGAACCTGATAACGGTCTCCTGCCAATTCCACAACATAGCGATGTATACCTATGGAGTCAATGGTTATTTCTAAAGGTTTCAATGCGATAAATTCTTTCATGATCCATTCAATTCAAGGTTAACTATAGCGGATGATTTGCCCTTTCCGCAGTTTGCTGTTTCTTTCAAGATGATTGTATCTGCATAATTCGTCAACCGTAACGGCATACTTTTTGGCAATGGAAAGCAATGTGTCTCCCTTCTGTACCCGATGGCACAGAATCTCCTTCTTTTGATCGGGACGCTTGTTTGGAACGATACGGTTGTTCTTCGTATAATAGAAGGTCGGTTGATGGACTTTCTTTTCCGCAAAATCAATGATTCGTCGGGGGTCGATGGCTTGGCCCATAAACAGTATCTCAAAATGCAGGTGTGGTCCGGTACTTCTTCCGGTGTTGCCACCCAAGGCAATGGACTGTCCGGACTTGACCTCAGTTCCTTCGTCCAACAAGCATGTTTGCAGGTGTCCATAAACCGTCTCAAGACCGTTCAAATGACGGACTACCATAAACCGGCCATAACCGCCATAGTCGTATCCTGTCTTGCGTACATAACCTTCAAAGGCAGAAGCGATCGTGTCACCGACCTCCAAGGCAAGGTCTATGCCACGATGCATCTTTTTACAACGCATACCATAAACCGATGTGACCAGCACATCAGCCAGCGGCATTACAAAGCCGGAAACATGAATGGGATAGCGGTCAGGAATATCTGAGACCGGTATATACGCATGAACACGATCCTCCCGATAACCATCGTAAAGTGAAGATGGAGGCTTCGGTTTGGAACGGCTGCCGTCAGCTAATGCTTGGGCCGAAATAGGAGAGCACACAAACAAACAGAAAATCAGAAGGATGACTATCCGTAGCATATCAATCAGGTTTTGGTTTTCAGATGCAAAAATAGAGGATGACAGTCTAACAACCTAACTTTTAGCGGTTTTATTAGTATATTTTTTGAGCCGTTAAATAGGAGCCACAAAATCTGCTGCACAACATGACCGCTAATTTCGACATCTCACGAATAATGCCGTGCTTTGTATATAAATACAAGAACAATTAAACATTATCTGACTATGAAAACGTTTTTAAGGATTCTCGGGACAGGCGCATCAGCCAGCAGTTCCAAACATGTTCCATCAGCACAAGTGTTCAATATCGGCAACAACTACTATATGGTTGATTGCGGCGAGACAGCATCATTTTGGCTGTCACGTTTTAACATCAACGTATGCCGCCTGCGGAAGGTTTTCATTACACATATGCATGCAGATCATTATCTTGGATTGCCGGGCATCATCTATTTAATGGATTTGATGGGAGCAAAGCATTTACAAGTATATGGGCCTGTCGGATTGAAAGAGGCTATTGAACCTATGCTTAAACTGTATGGTCACAAGCTTCGTATGGATTTGGAGTTGATAGAACTTACTGACGGTGTATCAGAAGTTATCAGCTCGGATGATCGGCTGACTGTGTACAGCCTCCCTCTGGAACATTCCGTACCGTGTATAGGATACAAATTCGTTCAGACAGACAAGGGGCTGGAAGTTCCTGATGAGATTATCAAAGAACATAATCTTGATGATTTTGACATTGAGCAGCTGGAGAAGGGAAGACTTGTCAGAGGGCTCATTCCAACAGAGGTCTGTAACACTCACCACCGTTTTTCATATGCCTACCTCAGTGACACGCAATACTGCCCGGCAATCGTTCCGCTTATTGAACGGTGCGATGTCATCTACCATGAAACCAGTTTCTTGCACGAAAATGCATTGAGGGCGAAAAAATGCCTGCATTCAACTACCTGGAATGCGGCAGAGATAGCTAAAGCAGCCGATGCAGGACAACTGCTGATTGGACATTATTCCAGAAGATATTGCTTTAGGAAGCATATACAAAAATTTCAGGATGAAACGAAGTCTGTGTTCCCCTACACCCTAGCCGCCAACGAAGGGATGGAACTTGACTTGCGCAAAGGAAGAGAAATGCGTTTTACCTTTACCAACAAAATGCGGGAGTTACTTGAAAGTTAACATTAGGGAGCAGTAAGGAGCATGAAGGTTTTAAGTCTTCATTCTGAATGTAGATGAAGCCTTGAAAACTTCATGTAAATTGTAGAATAGCGTATTGGGTTATTAGTTTTTTAGGTTGCACTCTGTAGTTCTAAAAATTAATAAGGTGTGTAATGCTTTAAAATGAGGTGTAAACTGACGGATTCTTAATTTATCTTTAAACAATTGAGTATATTTTGCATTTAAAGAATGTTTGTGTAATTTTGTATAAGGAATTGTGACTGTAATGTGTTCGTTGCCGTACCGAAAGTACTTATACATAGTGATGTTTGACTTATTTATTTTATATCATATCTAATTCGATGCCAGATACCGGGCTTCCTAACAAAACGCAAAAAGGGATTCAAAGCTTAGGTATTAGATGGCATCTTCCCACCGGTTTTATTGCGTTATGGAAGTAAAACACCGGTATTATTATCTGATTCTTGCATACCTAATGCAAACCTTTATCTCAATATTTCGTAACTAATTGATTTTCAGCACAACCTAAAGATAGGGGTGTTAATTATGTCAGTGGTAACTATTTTATAAATAGTTGTATTTTAGGCATTAATGGCGACATTGCTGTCTAAAAAAAGAATTTCTACTATGATATTGTAGATGAAGCAGTTGATACCGAATTTTGCGCGGTCTAAAAAACTAATTTCTACTATGGAATGTAGATATGATATGGTCTGTAATGCTTATCTGTCAGTCTAAAAAATAATTTCTACTATTAAATTGTAGATCTAATTTCTGCTCAATAGCCTCCAAACGTGTCTAAAAAACTAATTTCTACTGATATATTGTAGATCAACTGGATACGCCAAGCTTAATAATTGCGTAATGAAATAATTTCTATTTGAGTTTGTAGATGCTTGTGAATGCCATTCATTTTGCTGATTTCTTTCAAATTCGACAACTAAAAAATCATTATAGTATAATCTTTACTAAAAGTGTAAATTATTCAATCCTCGCTGTAAACTATAGACAATGTTATATTTATCAATTAAAATATATTCTATAATTACCGTTATGTTTAATTATAAATTCCAAACCCAAAAATCGACACGCATTCTGAATATTATATATAGCCAAACACTATCCATTTCATTACCGACATCCTATGACGGCAATTGCGTAGAATATATGGTACATCAGGCTATACAATAAATCCTCGGGATGTTGAAAAGATAACACATTCTTCTATCTTTTTTGGAAATAATATAAATAAATATCGACCTCATTCATACATTTATATACCAATATCAGATAAATATTGTTAAACATCCTCTCTTATTACTGATAATCAAAAATATTAAATGTATTTTCGTAATTGAAATAATCAAAATATAACTATGAGCATAATAGACACCTTAATCAATTTCATTAAGCCAAAGAAACACATTAGCGGGGATATACTGACTGTTGAAACTAACAACGGAGAAATTTTGAATTCTTTCATCTGCCCTGCCGATAGCAACAACAAGAACAATGTGTACATGATGTTTTATAACGAATATCATAACGACATTGACAAGCTACATACTCTTAACGGTTGCTACGTGTACAAATACTCCGATATTAATTATTTGAGCAAAAAGGACCTTGAAGAAATGATTAAAAATGTCAAGCCCTCCATGGCAATGTACGCGCCCGAAGCAGTGTATGTGACAGAAAAGTCGTTCAATGCAGCCCAGTCGCGACTATATCAGAATGACCAGGATGTATATAATCATGTCAAACAAGAACTGGAACAGTATAGTCCCGATATGCTCACTTATGCGTATGATAATTATGCCAAGTTCATTGAGAAGCACGGCTATCATGATATTCCCCGTAGCGAAGACTTCTTCATAAAGGCCATCGAACACGGAACGAACATTGAAAATATCCCTGAAAAATCCCGTTCTCCCCATGTAACCGAAGTGTACAGCATGCACGTTCTCAAGCAAGGGCAACAGAAAGCACAAATTAATTATGAGCAGAAAGATTGGATAGCTATCATGAAGGACTTCATGGCAATACGCTTTGAAAAAGATTATGATTATGATATGAGCATTTACGGAATACCCGGCAGATTCGAATACTATAAGAATCATGGTGTAAAGAATCCTTTGAAGATATACCCTGACATGAACTTATCCGTACAAGACTGGCACTACCTCTGTTCCATCAGTACCGAACTAATTTCAAACGGGTATGTACCTAAGGAGGTGCTCGATAATCCTTCTTTCTGGGAAAATTATACGGATCTGATAGGGAAAGGCGATTTTCTTGACAATCCAGATAAGACACGATACCAAACGTTCGATGAATCGGAAGTGTTTGTACACATGCCTGAGTCCATGAAAAAGGATCCAGAGGTACAGAAAATATTGCTGGCCCAAGGAACTATATCCACGAACTTCTTCGGCAAGAAAATGTCACCGGATACTTGGAAATGCGCTTCTCCCGAAGAATATATGAATATCCCAGTAGAAATAAGGCAACAACCAGACTTTAGAGAGATCGGGATAAAAGCGGTACGTGCTTATATCAATAATCTACGCTATATTCCCTCTGGTTACATAGAAAATTGGATGGTCGAAAAGGCTATAAAGCACGACATGTCACTTCTTTATCACATACCCGATGAAGTCATCACAAGTATTCCGAATATCGAGCAGAAATTATTGGATGGTATAAACAACTACCGGCAACAGGACATATTCTATGCAGAGGACTTACCTGGTGAATATGGATTGGTGGCATGTGAACAAAAAGAGGCAATGAATATGCTTAGGTATATTCCCCAAGAATTGCGCACAAAAAACATCTGCCAAGTAGCTGTCAGAATCAGCCAAGAGAACGAAAAATATGTTCCGAATTCCTTGAGAATCAAAACCGAGGATAACGAAAAAAATAAATCCCATAAGATTCGACGATGAATTTTAAAAATATAAATCATGAGCAGATTATTCAGAATATTGAACGATAATGAAACTATCGGTGTCGTTTACGACAGCAAGGAACATACAAGTCCGAGAAAGCAAGAAATCATACGTCTCTGGGACACGCTAAAAGCTGTGTGCAGATTTTCCAAGGAGACCGGAATCTCACTCCAGACAGCATACAATACAGGCATGAAGATAATGGATGGCACTGAAAGATTATCTGACGATCAAGGGGACGTAATTATCTCAAATTACCCGAACCATGGGAAACGGTTCTATACCGAAATGAAACGATTCAACCGAATCCATGATATTCGCCTAGAACAAGAGAAAATTGAATATCTATGGGAGGTGGTATGGGAAACCGTTCGTTTGGAATTATACCGGAATCTACCAAGCAGACTGCATTCCATCAGCTATTATCAGGATATCGGGAACGCTATGCGATATTGCCAATTTGGTAGAGATAATACACATATAGTCCTCTCGGTAACTCCGGACAAACAATGCAGACAATTCGATGAGAATTGGTTCAAACAGATAACCACGTCATCCAATTATGACGAGGTAACCGAACTGGCAAAGGGATATTGGTCCGGTAAAATGACTCCCAACAGAATTATCGAGGTGCTGGTGACCGGCAAATATGAGTTCCTACGAAAGGTCTGAATACTAAAAGATTCAGTATATTCAAGAACTTGATTGCTGGAGAGGGCATGATGCTGACAAGCATCGTCGGACCCGGAAAAGTATATCTGAGCAGCTCAAACGCCATGCGAAAACATATATAATACAAGATGCAACATTAAATATAGGACACAGAATAAGCTCAAAATACTAACAACCTGAGGAACTATAATAATTTAATTATTAAGCCATTAGACTCTAATAAACATTTGTTGCAATTTTGCAGAGTTGATTGATTTTATCAAAACCTTCAAATTATGGAAATAAAAAAGAACCCACTACTCATTATGGAGAACAACCGATTCCCACGCTTTCTGATTGGATTGCTGGTTTCGCTTTCAATACTTTTTATAAGCTTTGAGTGGACAAACAGCGATAAGAAGGTGACGGCACCGGAACGCAAAAGTATTATCTGGGAAGATGAAGAACTAGTACCCATCACTACGATGGATGACATCAAACCGAAAGTCCTCCCTCCGGCTCCCCCAAAAGTAATTGAGGAAATCAAAATTGTCGAAAACGACTCCAAGCTGGATGAAGTTCAGGTTGAGACTACAGAGGATCTGGACCAGCTCGTTGCCATCAAGCACGTAGATGTAATCATCAAAGAACCTGAAGAAGAAGAGGTGTTCACTATAGTCGAAACCATGCCAAAGTTCCCCGGTGGGGAGACAGCGTTACGCAAGTTCCTTGCTGACAACATACGCTATCCGACCTTAGCTCAAGAAAACGGTATCCAAGGAAAGGTAGTTATCGAATTCATCATCGGTAAGGATGGAGGTGTTTACGATATCCAGGTTTCACGCTCAGTCGAAGAATCATTGGACAAAGAAGCGCTTCGTGTAGTCAACCTCATGCCTAAATGGATTCCCGGAAAGAAGAATGGCAAGACTGTTAAGGTCAAATATTTCTTGCCTATCATGTTCCGATTCCAGTGAACAAGTAATTGATAAATAAAAAGAAACGAATAATTACGGCAACAATCACATTGCGAATCAGCGAAGAACTAAAATCTCAGTTAGAGAAAATGGTCGATGGCTCGGTGAACAGAGGGAGCATCGCTGCAATGTCGAAACTCAACATTCTAATGGCTTAATTTCTACTATTAAGGTAGATTAAAACACGTTGCCGACCAATTATAGTTATACAATATTTTCAAATAGAAATATATCTCCAGAATTTTTCATCTCCATTTCTTAATTTACCATAAATGTGAATAGTCTGTAAATAACAGTTCAAAATGACGATCATCTTAAGTATTACCGACTATTTTTGCTAAGTTTGTGACAACCAAAAGAAAACAAATGAAAAATTTTATTATTGACCATAAAGATAAGATAGAATTAATCCAACATATAGTGGAAGAATTTACCGATACATGCAAGGGATTGCCGATTTACACAGCCTTAGATAATGTTTTTGCTGGACAATTTTCGTTGAACAAACGTATTATATCCCTTTTGTGGCTGAAAAAGGAAAAACGTACAGAGATATTTGCCAATGAAGAAATAATACGGAACGCTGTTTGTAAAGCAATACGTTCCGGCAACTATATCATTGTTCTAGTTGACCAATCATCAAAAGATTTACTTACATGGTACCGAAAGCAGATAAGCTTTTTCTCTTCACAAGAAAAGACATGCGTCCTATCAGAACAAAACACAATAATTACCTGTGTGAAGAGATTCTTAGACAGGGAAAAACCTTTATGGGGCATGTACTTGCATGCCAATATAATATTGATTGAATATGACTTATACTCGTGCACAGATTGTGGACATCCTTACTATTTTCCAAAATGGATGTACTTTAGCACATCAGAGAATTATGAGAACAATATGCTAAATAAAGGTTCCATAAATCATGAGCAACTGGAACAGAATATCATGATGATAAAACAGCGGCCATCCGTCAAACTGTCCATTACCGAAATGGATGACAAACTGATAACACAATACCGGGCACATCTCAAGGATGCACTAAACAGAGAAAAGGTTTTCAATACATATAAGAGCATGGCACAACCGCTAATCACTAACAATTTTGACAAGACAATACCATTCGTATGCCCACACTGTATATCCAAAATAGGTTCTATTGACAGAATAAAGAAAACAATTACAGTACAAGACGAGCAACAGCTTTTACCACATCCAAGTCTGTTTGAAGCCTTCGAAGTAGACCTGGATCCCCATTTTATCCGTTCCACTCTTGGGCATCATATTTACAGAACAACAAATCAATGAAAATATACAGCAAGCAATATTATTCCTTAGGGCAGAGATTACACAAATCATTCAGAGGTATGATACAGGAAAGAGATTACCAGTTACCACTCTTCAAAGATGACATCGAAGTGAAAAATGACCGGATAAACGATATGCAGAAATTGAGTATTCCAATGATTAGCTCTAACGCATGTAAATTTGCAATTAAAAACAGAGCTGATTATGAATGAATTAAAAGTGACTTTCTATCTAAAGAAAAATGAGACGAGAGCCGATGGAATCGCCCCTGTTTTGGGACGGATACGCATTGGCAAATCAATGGTACAGTTCAGTGCCAAAGTGTATATTCAGGAAAAGTTATGGGATGTAAAGTCCGGCAGGGCAAAAGGTAAAAGCAAGGCGGCATTAAACGCCAATGCAGAGCTGGACAAATTATGTGTGGCCATCCATTCCGCATACAAAGACCTGCAACTGAAAAGCGACAATGTCCTTGCAATTGATGTGAAAAACGCTTTTCAAGGAATCGCATCCGAGCAGGACACGCTGGTCAAGCATTACGAGCATCTCAACGAGAAATTCTACAAGAAAGTGGGTGTCAACCGTTCCATTGACACCTATAAACGGTATTGCGTGGCACTGAACCACCTAAAGAATTTTCTTCAAAAGAAATACAAGGTAAGGGATA
>NZ_JAHPXO010000017.1:0-104600 GCF_019041495.1 Parabacteroides sp. MSK.9.14 | reverse complement strand
TTTGTTGCTCAGGTACTTATAAATAAAGTTAAATCAAAGTGTTGCGGAATTAAGGTATAATACTTTTGCATTATATAATTGTACTCAGTTCTCCAAGAACTACGGCAAGATTTTTTTAATTAAAACAAAAAGGCCTATGATATAAAATGTGTTTTTAAAAATTCCGATATCAAGTTTTCACTTGGTATATAATTTATTTAGTTAACAATTAAAGCAATACATGAAAAGATGCAAAAACAGAATTGTAATCTTCCAATAGGAAGAAAGAACTCGTTGTCTCGAGTTTCGAAAGTAACTTGTGGGTTACTTTTTTGTTTGACTACCTGTGCTTTTGCGGTGGATGGTAAAGTCAATATGGGGAGCAATGGCGTAGATGACAAAAAAGTAGTTCCCTTGGTCGGCACAACCAAAACCAAATTGGACGGTGTAAATCAAGAAGGTTTCAAAGTAAAAGGACAGGTTTCAGATAATGTCGGTCCGTTACCAGGAGTGAATGTCATGGTCAAAGGAACCATGACAGGAGTAATAACCGACATGGACGGCAATTTTGAAATCGTAGCTCCTTATTCGAAAGCAACTTTAGTCTTTTCGTATGTGGGATATCAACCCAAAGAAGTTTCACTGAAAGGAGAACGAATTGTAAATGTCAAAATGGTTGAAGATGCCAAGGCATTGGAAGAAGTCGTTGTTGTAGGATATACAACACAACGGAAAGCAACTATCACTGGATCTGTAGCAACGATTACCACAAAAGATTTGAAACAAAGTCCGACAGCTAATTTAACAAATGCCTTGGCCGGACGTATGCCGGGTCTGATGGCAAATCAATTCAGTGGAGGCGAGCCGGGTGTCGATGGAGCAGACTTGCGCATCCGCGGAGCCTCTACATATGGAGACCAGACACCGATCTTCATCATTGACGGTGTGGAACGCGATGATATGGCTTATTTAGCACCAGAAGAAATTGAAACATTTACTATTTTGAAAGACGCTTCAGCAACGGCTGCATATGGAATTCGTGGAGCAAACGGTGTAGTCGTAATCACAACTAAGCGTGGACAAGCGTCCGAAAAACCATCCGTGAGTTTCAAAGCATCAGTCGGAACAAACTCTCCTGCTAAGTTCCCTGAATATTTAGGTTCAGCTCAATATGCTGAACTTTACAACGAAGCTCGCATGAATATGGGGGTAGATCCATCTTCTCCAGATCTATTCTCTACAAATGTTATCGAAGATTTCAAAAATGGGAAAGGATATAATTGGGATTATTTTGATTATGCTTTCAAACCAGGTATTCAGCAGGATTATAGTTTGTCTGTCCGAGGCGGCTCCGAACGCGCCCGTTACTATGTAATGGCAAATTATTATAAGCAAGACGGTAACTACAAACATACGGACATGGCGGATTATAGCACACAAGCTGTATTTCAGCGTTATAATTTTCGTGCGAATGTAGATGTGGATATTACAAAGAACTTTTATGTTAAGGTCGACTTGGGTGCACGCATTACCGACCGTAATGCCCCAGGTACAACCGCTAGCCGGGTAGTGTCTATTGCAAATACGCAACCACCTCATTTACCTATTACACTACAAGACAATGGTAATGCGGCCAATGAAACCTATGCCTTAAACAATCCGAAAGGTATGCTCTATGGTGACCAGCAACATCGTTACAATATCTTAGGTGAATTAAGCCGTACCGGATATTTGAATGAGAAAAAAACGTTTTTGAATGGAACGTTTTCAATCGGTCACAAATTGGATTTCATTACAAAAGGATTAAAAGTTGAAGGTAGTATCTCGTATGACGCAAAAGAAGGTCGTTGGATACGGCGTGTGTTGGAAACACGTCAAGATGGTTATGCGAACTATGGTAGATATGCTACTTTCCAACCGGATGAAAGCGTATATGGCTCTTATTATTTGCATTCTACGGAACCTTATGCAGGAGCTTATCGCTTAGGTAATCCTTGGTATAGTACAGACGAAACGATTAGTAATGGTTTTAGTCACAATGCCGCGGAAAACAAAACTTACTATCAATTAAAATTGGACTATCAACGTGAGTTCGATCGACACAATGTTTCCGCTATGGTACTATTCAACCGCTCATCACGAGCCTATGATAATCGAGTAGAATATCGGTATCAAGGTATTAGTGGGCGCGCAACGTATGCATATGACAACAAGTATTTGACTGAATTCAATATTGGCTACAACGGATCTGAAAATTTTGCTCCGGGTAATCGATACGGTGTGTTCCCGGCAGGATCTATCGGTTGGGTGATTTCTCGAGAAGCATTCATGAAAGGAACTGAGAAGTGGTTGGATAATTTAAAGTTGAGAGCCTCTTTCGGTCTTGTAGGAAGCGATAAAATTTCAGATAATAACGATGATCGTTTTGCCTACCTTCAATTCTTCCAAGGAGGTGATGGCTACAGTTTCGGCTTTAATGAGTTTGGCTCTGGATACGATGGGCTGAAAGAAGGGAACTTCGCCAACCCAAATTTAACTTGGGAAAAAGCTCGTAAAACGAATGTCGGTTTCGATGCGACCCTATTCAATGGGAAGTTAACTATTGCTGCCGACTACTTTAGAGAACATCGATACGATATTATCACAACACTAAGCGATGGCGACAAGATGGGATATCCAGACATAGTAGGAAAAGACGCTCCATTTGTAAACTCTGGAATTGTGGACAATCAGGGTATTGATTTCGAGTTAGGTTGGAACTCCACAATCGGTAAAGATTTCCGTTATTATATCAAACCCAATTTCACATTCGCCCGTAATAAGATCAAATTCATGAATGAAGTTGATTATGGAAATGAATATCGCCAAAAGACCGGCCGGCGATTAGGAGAACATTTTGTATATGTAGTCGATCACTTTGTATATGATCAAGCAGAAGCGGATAAATTGAATGCAATGAATGACGGTCGTGGTTTCCAGCCTTGGGGCGAATTACATCCGGGTGATGTCGTATATAAAGATTTGAATCAAGACGGTAAAATCGATGACTATGGCGACCGAACACATATGGGATTTCCACGTACACCGGAAATACAATTTGGTATTCCTTTTGGAATACAATATAAAGGCTTCGACATCAGCGTAATGTTTCAAGGCTCTTTAAACTCCAGCATATTGTTGAATGGAGCCGCAGTTTGGGATTTTCCATCCTACGAACAAGATCAATATGGTAAAGTGAAACACATGCACTTGAACCGTTGGACAGAAGCTACAAAAGATGTGGCAACTTACCCACGCTTAACATACGGAGCTTATGAAAACAACAAAAATGGGAACAGCAGTTTATTCTTGTACAATGCAAATTATATCCGGTTGAAAAACTTAGAAGTGGGGTATTCGTTACCCAAAAACATAATTCGTTTTGCAGGTTTGCAAAATGTACGCTTTTATGTACAAGGTTTAAACTTACTAACATTCGACAGTTTGGATGATGTCGACATGGATCCTGAAACGAAAGAAGGCTCCGGTGACTGGTATCCGATCCAGAGAGTCTATAATTTTGGTGTCGAAATTACATATTAATTATTTAAATCTTTTGAAAATGAAATTACAAAAATCAATCATAGGAATTGGAGTATTACTCCTGTCTCTTTCATCTTGTGACGACTTCTTGGACAGAATGCCTGATGATAAGAAAAATGAGGTAGATGTATTTACTCGTTATGAACAAGTCGATAACTTGGTGACCGATTTGTATGCAAGAGCAAAGTTCGCAAATAGACCGCTGATTTTCATGAATCACTTCGGCTCTGCAGGATTGACAGACGAATGTACGGCTTCCAGCCATGAACAAGCCATTCCGCATCAATTCAACATTGGGAATTATGGACCTTCACAAGGTATGCCAAACAACAGTAGTTGCGGACAATACTGGTGGAACTTATATAATGGTATCCGACGTGCCAATATCATTTTGGAAGGTGTAAAAAAATACAATACTCCAGATAACCCCAAAGACGGTCGGGAAGGCGACTTAGAACGTCGCTTAGGTGAAACATTATTTTTCCGTGCATACTTGCACTATCTCGTAATCCGAGCTTATGGTGAAGGAGTATATATGGATCATGTTGTCGTTCCAGGTGAAGATATGGCGTATGTAAAAGAGTCTTTTCATAGTATGGTCGAAAAGATTTGTGCCGATGCCGATGCCGCTTATGAAAAGGTAGACGCCTCTTACGGAGGTGAGTATTTTGGTCGTGTCGACAAGGGGGCTTGTTTAGGATTGAAGGCGATTGTCCGTTGGATGGCAGCAACCCCTTTGTGGAATGGCGGGACGTTGCCAAACGACACACGAACTTTCAAAGATGAATACACTACTTATGATCCGAAACGCTGGGAAGCAGCTCGCGATGCAGCAAAAGATGTATTGGAAGCGAAAGATGTCAATGGAGCTATTCGGTATAAATTATATGCACCGGCAGCAATGGATGCAGATGACTTTAAAGACGTTGATGGCAATGCCAATACAAACAATGGAAAAGTACAAGAGCGACTATGGCAAATGTTTTACAACATGGATGCGATTCAACAGGAATGGGTTTGGTTTACCACTCGTGATAAAGATACGGGCTGGTCTGGCGATGTCTTGCCTCCTTCCCAAAATGGTCATGCCCGTCAACGTCCTCTGCAGGAACAAGTCGACGAATATGAATACATAAGCCCTGACGGATATGGCTACCCTATTTATGATAGCCGAGCTAAAATAGATGGTTATGATGACGAAAACCCTTATGAAAGCGTAAAACGTGATCCGCGTTTCTATCGTGATATCCGTTATCATGGTTCTTGGTATGGTGGTAAACAATTGAATACAGCCGAAGGCAAAGATGCCGTGAGCAGTAGTTATTTGGAAGCCTCTTCTCACTCTGGTTATTATTTGAGAAAACTGTTCAAAGACGGATGGGATAGAAACAAAGGTGGACATGTGATCAACGGACCTGCTATTTGGCGTCTGCCGACATTCATTTATATTTATGCAGAAGCTGTGAACAAAGTAAGTGGCCCCACACAAGAAATCTATGATTTAGTCAATTCTGTAAGGGAACGTTCTTTCATGGCTCCGATGCCTCCAGCTGTCCTAACTGATGCAAACTTGATGCAAGAATATATCCAACGCGAACGTCGTGTAGAATTATTCTATGAGAATTGGCGCTATTGGGCAACACGCTTATATATGGAATCAGATGATCCTATTGAGTTAGCCAAAGAAAAAAACTATATTGGACCAGAGAGTTGGCCGTATGCTAAAAGCCAACGTTGTTCACACGGCATGAAGCCTGTAGAAGATCCAAATGGAAAAATTGAAGTGGACGGGAAACGGTATAAGATGAAACGCATTGCGGTAAATGACGGACGTGTATTCTATAGCCCTCGTTCTTATTTTTGGCCGATTATGCAAGATGAATTGTCTCGCACTCCAACATTGATTCAAAATCCAGGATGGTAGTAAGAGACATCTGATTATCAAAAATCAGGAAGTAAAACCCTTTTGGTATATGGGTGTACCAAAAGGGTTTTTTATAAGGCTACTGGATATTTTACTAATTCTTACACATAAATAAAGAATGTATCGAATGAAATGTGAAACATCAAGATAAAATATATACTTTTGTCTATAGAAGGAATCTATAAAGAAAGAACGATATGAATTATTACGAACTTACATTTACATACACCTCCCCTGTCGAGACTTCCATTATCAACGACGTGCTGGCCGCCGAGCTAGGAGAAATCGGTTTTGAAAGTTTTGCCGAAAACGAAAATGGGTTACAAGGGTATATTTCCGACCAATTATATAATGTAAAAGGATTGCAGGACAAACTTGCCGAATTTCCACTGGAAAACGTGGATATTCATTTTACCGAAACATTGGTGGAAAGCAAGGACTGGAACGAGGAATGGGAAAAGAACTATTTCAAGCCGATCCGCATCGGCAAGGATTGCATCATCCGCGCCTCCTTCCACGAACATGAGCCGGGTTATGCCTATAATATCATCATCGACCCGAAGATGGCATTCGGAACCGGCAACCACGAGACAACTTTCCTGATGATCAGCGAAATACTCAAATTAGACCTCACCAGCAAAGAACTACTCGACATGGGTTGCGGAACAGCCGTACTGGCCATCCTTGCCCATATGAAAGGAGCCGGACGCGTGGTGGCCATCGACATTGACGAATGGGCCTACAATAATGCACTCGAAAACATACGTCTAAACAACACGAACGATATCCAGGTCGCCCTTGGGGGAGCCGAACAGATCCCTGCATTCGGAACCTTCGACATCGTGTTTGCGAATATCAACCGGAATATCCTGCTGAATGATATCCGCCATTACAGCGAATGTATGAAACCAGGAGCCTTCCTTTACATGAGCGGCTTCTATGTACAAGACATTCCGGCCATCGAAGAAGAATGCAAACATAACGGATTGGCATTGTTATCGCACACAGAGAAGAATAATTGGGCTGCGGTGAAAGTCCAGAAACAATAACATTAATTAACCCTAAAAGTTAAGGTCCAAATAAACCATCATTCAAGTATATTCGTTATCTTAGTAGCAACATTATAAAAAGAAAGAGTTATGAAAAACGTAGATTCTAAATTATTACTGGGATTAGTAGTTGGTGCAGCCGTTGGCGCCGCAGTTGGTTATCTGGCAGCAACAGATAAAAGAGAACAACTACTGGAAGAATTGAATGGTGTAGTTGGTAAAGTAAAAGAAGGCTTCAATTCAGCTCTTGCTAAATACAAAGAAGGAAAAGCTGAAATTGCAAAAACTACAGAAGAAATCGTAGCAGAATAATTTTGTATGGAGAAAGACGCAGGTGAAATCTTCCGTGAACTGAAAAAAGATCTTTCGGCTTACGTGGAGTTGAAGCTCGAACTCCTAAAATTAAACACATATGAGAGAACAGGAAAGGTTATTGCTGTTCTCTCGTATGGTGTTATTTTATTATTTCTGGCTTTCTTTGCGATTCTGTTCATTTTCCTCGCATTAGGTTTTTTCTTGGGGGATCTGTTCGGTTCGGTAGGTTCGGGATTCGGCGTGGTAGCCGTGCTCTATCTGCTGCTGATCGGTATTATTGTCATGAACAAAGGCAGAATCAGCAATAAAGTATTAAACGTTGTGATCTCCGCATTGACAACAAATGATGATAAAACAAACGCGATAGACAATGAACAATCCGCAACCGACACCACTGGAGAAACTGATTTCTGACCGTCGCCGCATCCAACAGGAATGTACGATACAGGAACAGAAATTGAATGCTGATTTCTCTCACATACAAGAGAACGCCGGCACGTTGTTACTTTCAGGTGTCTCCGCTCTCTTATTCCCTAACACAAAAACCAAATCCAAAGGAACGGAAAGCAACCAGCCTGTACATACTTCAGAAGTGCCATCCATGTCGTTTGGATTTGCCGACTATCTTTCTGTGGCACAAGGCTTATTACCTGTTGCATGGGATGTTGCACGCCCATTATTGACAGCTTGGGGCATCCAGAAAGTCCAGGCGTGGATAATAAAGAAACTTTTCAAGAAAAAGAAATAAGCTGCAACAATTAATTTATGTTAGAGGGCATATTTTTCTTGTCCTAATTCCTGTACAATAAAAAAAATGACTAAATTTGCAGTCGTTAAAAACAGTGTGCTACGAATATATTTTCCTTGCGGCTGTTAAGTTAAATTGGAGATAAGTAATATTTTTAATAAACCCATAAAAGTTTTATTACAATGATTAAAGTAGGTATTAACGGTTTCGGCCGTATCGGACGTTTCGTTTTCCGTGCTGCTCAAAAGAGAAGCGATATTCAGATCGTAGGTATTAACGACCTTTGCCCGGTTGATTACTTGGCATACATGCTGAAATACGACACAATGCACGGTCAGTTCGACGGAACTATCGAAGCTGACGTTGAAAACAGCAAGCTGATCGTAAACGGTAAGGAAATCCGCGTAACAGCAGAACGCAATCCGGCTGATTTGAAGTGGGATGCAGTAGGTGCTGAATACGTAGTAGAATCTACTGGTTTGTTCCTGACTCAGGAAAAGGCTCAGGCTCATATCGAAGCTGGCGCTAAATATGTAGTTATGTCTGCTCCTTCCAAGGATGCAACTCCTATGTTCGTTTGCGGTGTAAACGAAAAATCATATGTTAAAGGTACTCAGTTCGTTTCTAACGCTTCTTGTACTACTAACTGCTTGGCTCCTATCGCAAAGGTTCTGAATGACAAGTGGGGGATCACAGACGGTTTGATGACAACTGTTCACTCTACAACTGCTACTCAGAAGACTGTTGATGGTCCGTCTATGAAGGACTGGAGAGGTGGCCGCGCTGCTTCTGGCAACATCATCCCTTCTTCTACAGGTGCTGCTAAGGCTGTAGGTAAAGTTATTCCTGAACTGAACGGTAAACTGACTGGTATGTCAATGCGTGTTCCGACTCTGGACGTTTCTGTTGTTGACTTGACAGTTAACTTGGCTAAACCGGCTACTTACGCTGAAATCTGTGCTGCAATGAAGGAAGCTTCTGAAGGCGAACTGAAAGGCGTACTGGGTTATACTGAAGATGCAGTAGTTTCTTCTGACTTTTTAGGTGACACTCGTACTTCTATCTTCGATGCTAAAGCTGGTATCGCTTTAACAGATACATTCGTAAAGGTTGTTTCTTGGTATGATAACGAAATCGGTTATTCTAACAAGGTTCTTGACCTGATCGCTCATATGGCATCTGTAAACTGCTAATCAATCAAGATTATATAGTTTGAAAGCCGCATCCTTCGGGTTGCGGCTTTTTTTTGTATCTTTGTATCACTATGGATACCTATCAACTTATCACTGTTTTAGGGCCGACAGCATCCGGTAAAACAACATTTGCCGCTGCACTCGCTGCCCGACTGAACACGGAAATCATCAGCGCCGATTCCAGACAGATTTACCGTTCAATGGATATCGGGACAGGAAAGGACCTGGCCGACTATACAGTAAATGGAAAAACGATTCCTTACCATCTGATCGACATCTGCGATCCGGGATATAAATATAACGTATTCGAATACCAGCATGATTTCTTCCGAGCTTATGAAACAATCCGGAAAAAAGGGAAACTGCCGATTCTATGCGGTGGTACAGGTATGTACATTGAAGCCGTACTGAAAGGATATAGACTCTTGGATGTTCCCCAGAACCCTGGGCTGCGCGAGTCGTTGAAAGATAAATCGCTCCCGGAATTGGAGCAGATACTTGCCGGCTACAAGGTCCTCCATAATAAGACAGATGTGGATACCGCCCAACGGGCCATCCGGGCCATTGAAATCGAAGAGTATTATAAGAACGAAGCTCCGGATGTCAATGAATATGATCCAATCAACAGCCTGATCATCGGTATCGACATAGACCGGGAGCTACGACGCGAAAAGATCTCCCGCCGCTTGCGTGTCCGCCTGGACGAAGGGATGGTCAACGAGGTGCGGAAGATCATCGACTCGGGAGTTAAGCCGGAAGATCTGATCTACTACGGACTGGAATATAAATATCTTACTTTATATATAATAGGCAAACTGTCTTATGAAGATATGGTTTCCCAACTGGAGATCGCCATACACCAGTTTGCCAAACGGCAAATGACCTGGTTCAGAGGCATGGAGCGCCGGGGAAACACCATCCATTGGATAGATGCTACATTGCCGACAGAAGAAAAGATAGAGAAGACATTGGAGTTATTGAAATTATAAGAATATTTAGACTGACAAATCAGCATTTACAATTCAAATCTACCCAATTTTGAAACAAAACAATCATATTATGATAACAGTTAATGATTTAAAGAATAGAGACAATTTCTTTCTGATGGCAGGTCCCTGCGCAATCGAAGGAGAAGATATGGCATTGCGTATTGCAGAGAAAGTAGTCGGTATCACGAATAAGCTGAATATCCCATATATATTCAAAGGATCATACCGGAAAGCCAACCGTTCTCGGCTGGATTCTTTCACAGGCATTGGCGATGAGAAAGCACTGAAAATACTCCGCAGGGTAGGCGACACGTTCGGTATTCCGACTGTAACCGATATTCACGAAACAGCTGAAGCTGCAATGGCTGCCGAGTATGTGGATATCCTGCAAATCCCTGCTTTCCTCTGCCGGCAGACGGACCTGCTGGTAGCTGCTGCCAAGACAAGGAAAATTGTCAATATCAAAAAAGGACAGTTCCTCTCGCCGGGAGCCATGCAATTTGCCGTACAAAAAGTAGCCGATGCCGGAAATGACAACGTCATGATTACGGAAAGAGGCACTACATTCGGATATACGGACCTGGTTGTCGATTATCGGGGTATTCCTCAAATGCAGCAGTTCGGCTATCCCGTTATCATGGACGTTACCCACTCCTTGCAACAACCCAACCAAACTTCAGGTGTGACAGGAGGACTCCCTACCCTGATCGAAACGATAGCCAAAGCAGCCATTGCCGTCGGAGCTGACGGATTATTCATCGAAACCCATCCGGAACCCTCTAAAGCCAAATCAGACGGTGCGAACATGCTGCAACTCGACTTACTGGAAGGACTGCTGACAAAGTTGGTTCGAATACGGGAAGCGGTTGGAAATTGAAATTGGAAAGTCGAGAATTGAAAATTATAATACAAAAAATGGATAATTGAAAAACAGGAACCTTAACGGGCTCTTCCACTTTTCAATTATCCATTTTCAATTCTCAATTTATTCTGCTATCCCATCTTACTTATTTTTTTGAGCTTGTCCTCGTCTATCAACTTGATCTTTCGACCGTCGATTGCAATAATACGCTCAGCTACAAATGTAGACAATGTACGGATTGCATTAGATGTCGTCATATTCGAAAGATTAGCCAAATCTTCTCGAGAAAGATAGATACTCAATGTCGCTCCATCTTCCTCCAAACCATAACTGTCTTTCAGGAATAACAAAGATTCCGCCAAACGACCCCGGATATGTTTCTGAGTAAGGTTGACTGTACGTTCGTCAGCAATTCCTAAATCGAGAGAAAGCTGGCGGATAAAAAACATGGCAAGGTTCGCATTCCCCATTAAAAGATCCGTAACGATAGTCATCGGAATCAGACATACCGTCGAAGCTTCAAAAGCGGATGCATTCGTCAGGTAATTTTCCTGAGCAAAGTTTGCCCGGTAGCCAAAGTACTGCACCGGTTTAATCATTCGAATGATCTGGCTTCGTCCGCCAACACCTTCTTTAAAGATTTTAACCTTGCCTTTTAATAAGCACATCATGTCTCTCGGTTCGTCGCCCTCGCAATATATCAACTCATTACGTTTGAAATGCTGGATCGTCGAATTATTACGGAGAACATCCCGCTCCTTTTCGGTCAGGACTCTCCACACTTCTGCCAAACTGGCCGATAGATCGACCTCTTCTTTTTGTTGTTTAACCACGACTGCTATATAACATACTTATGAAGCACAAATGTAATACTTTTCTTTTAAAAGCAGAATAAGTTTAATACGATAAATGAATAAAAATTCGATTTTATTCGTTACGTTTGTAAAGAAAGAGACGATAATTTGTTGAAAAAGTATTTTTATATTATCATTCTGCTTTTTACCGCAGTAAATGCCTTAGCTGACCCTGATGGTAGTTATGGGAACCTTTTATTGCTGGGTCGGTCCCCCAAAACGGTATCATCCCAGCAAGGGGATTCTATTATGAGGAAGGTAATCGAGCAGGCCGACAAATACAAAACAGTCGTCTCACGGTACGAGGCCGAAATCTATATCAAAGGCAAGACGAAAATACTCAAACAAAACATTCTAATGCGTTTCGCCCATCATCTTTTTCCGGTAGATAGGAAGAACAAGGATATGATCTTCGAGATGGTCAGCCACTCCAAGTTCAACGCTCCGAACAACTACCTGCACAGCTTCGAAGCGATAAACGGAAACAGCATCCCCAACGGCGCAAAACAGCAGGAAGTCTTGACATTTCTGAACCTGAACGTCTATTCGCCAACCATCTACAACGAAGGGATCATCATGCCAGTAGCTCATGAAGCATTCAAATACTACAACTTCAACCTGAAAAGCATCGAAACGACCGGCGATCTGAAAATCTACCAGATACGCTTCATGCCAAAGCTATGGAGCCAAAAACTCATTTGCGGAGATCTGTACATCACCGACAAAGACTGGCACATTGACAAGATCGACTTAAACGGGCGTTTCTCCTTTGCCGAATTCAACCTAGTCATGACATTCGGACGGGATTACCGCCATTTCATCCTGCCACAAAAGGCAGACCTATTTCTCCGGTATCATGTGCTGGGAAATGCCATCGCCAGCTACTATCATACTTCATTCAAATACGAAGCCGTTGAATGGGTTGAAGAAGACTATGAAGACAAAAAACACCACTCCCTCGATTTGACCGGATATTACCAGTTATCATCTGATACGATCCCAATCATCAGCGACAGCAGCTACTGGAAAAACAAAAGAGACATCCCACTGACCCAGGAAGAAGAAACAAAATATGAAAAAACAAGCATCAGAACAACCCAAGCCAACGACACAAGCAACATTCGGAAATACCTGAAAATAACAGAACGCCTGACCAACACCATCAATATGGATTATAAAACGACCCGTCTGAAATACTCCGGCATCCTGAATCCTTTCCAGTTGGGCTATTCCGGACGAAACGGTATTACTTACAGGCAACAGCTCCGCTTCAGCAAGACCTTCAAGAAAGATCGCCAACTGCGTTTCCGGCCTGAGGTCGGTTTTGTATTCAAACGAAAAGAGTTGTTCTTCAAATTCGAGGGAGATTGGGAATATCTTCCTGAGAAACAAGGAGCCCTGAGCCTCAGTCTCGGAAACACCAACCAAGGATATTCTTCCAAGATCATGAACGAAATTAACGAACAGCTGAAAGACTCCACTTTCAACTTCGAAAACCTGGATTTGGAATACTTCAAGCACTATTACATAGAGCTCAAGAATCAGATCGAGTTGTTCAACGGTTTCCAAATGACCACCGGCATCTCTTACCACCGCCGCATACCAACCCGGAAAAGCGCGATAGATCCGGGAGACGGTGTCACGGAGATCATCAACGAAAACTATCACGATTTCATCCCCACGATCGGCTTTTCCTATACTCCCAGACAATACTACTGGATGGACGGTTACCGTAAAGAGTACCTCTACTCCTACTACCCGACCATCTCCATCGAGTTCGGACGGGCCATACCAGGCGTATGGAAAAGCAGCGGTAATTACGGACGTGTGGAGGCCGATATCCACCAAAGCATTTACCTGGGCCTGTCACGCCGGTTCAACTACCATATCAGCGGAGGGCTTTATACAGCCCAGAAGTCAACCTACTTTGCCGACTACCGGTATTTCACACGGCACAACTTCCCCGAATCATGGGGAGGAGACGATTTCGGAGGTGTCTTCCACCAGCTAGGAAGCGTATGGTTCAACGCATCCGACAAATATGTCCAAGCACATGCCATGTACGAAAGTCCATTCATGCTCTTTCAGCTATTCAAACCAGAAGCAACCAAGCACATCATCTCCGAACGTTTTTACCTCAGTCAGTTATGGATGCCAGTCAAACCCAGCTACACTGAAATCGGATACGGTTTCGGTAACCATATCTTCAACGTCGCCGCCTTCGTCGGGTTCGATAAATTGAAATATGACGGGATCGGATTCAAGTTCGCGTTCGAACTCTTCCAGTAAGTTCAGAACTGTGGACGGACAATCATAATACCACAATTGCGTTTGATACCCTGCACGTATTCCTGCAAAGGTTCTTCGTTCACGATCACCCGCTTCTGGACGGTCGAGGCATGGATAAAAGTAAGCATATCCCTTTCCCGGCAGACAATGCCGACGTGCGAGATATCCAGCCCTTTCACAGTCGTGACAAAACAGACGATATCGCCATTCCTGATTTGGCCGGCATGCTCATTGATTTCATCCTGCGGAATATAATAATGCGGGCGGACACTAATTTCTTTTTCCTTAGCCGCCATTACTGCGATACGTCCCGGATTTCCTTTCAACTGCTTGTAACTATCTGGATGTGTAGACATAAAGGACAGGTCAAGCTTAAGCGACTGCCCACCGATCTCTTTCGTAACATCCTTCAGATACCCTCTCTTTTCGTTTTCATATATCCAGTCAGCCGTATAATGGAGACGATCCGTATAATCGAGTGTCGCACAGCCGGAATTCCGGTAACGCATATCTTTCAAGACAGAAACATACCCATCATAAGCAAGACGATGCTTGACAGACCAGGCCAAAGCAGCCGTATTCTCTACCAAAGTCATACAATCCAAGCCATGCAGGTTTATCACCAATGTTTCAGGCTCTTCCTCCAACGTCCCTGCTACATAAGGAGTTCCCAAGAAAAAACGGGCGGTCTCTACCATCAGGTCACCTGTCGGCAAAGCCGCTTTCTCCTTCACTGCCGTACAATAGCGTTCGTAAATAGCCTTATCCCTCTGAGCTTTTCCAGGTAGGGAAAGAAAAGCAAAAAAGAACAAACAAAATAGCGTCCGTTTCATCTCTTGATCCAATTTCAATCCTTTTTTGTCACTAACAGGTCTTCCAGCTTCACCAGTTCATCACGAAACTGAGCTGCTTCGATAAAGTCCAGCTTCTTGGCCGCCTCCAGCATCTGCTTCTTCGTCCGTTCGATCGCTTTCTCAAGCTGTTTGCGGTTCATATACTGAACTACCGGGTCTGCAACCAAGCTGGGTTCCGGTTCCACATAAGCATACGGTTCGCCTGTAACCGGTTGTTGTTTCTCCGCAACCAAGGAAACGCTGTTTTTGATAACCTGCTTAGGCGTAATGCCATGTTTCTCGTTATAAGCGAGCTGTTTTTCACGCCTACGGGCCGTTTCGTCCATTGTCAGGCGCATACTGTCCGTTATCTTGTCAGCATAGAATATCACCTTCCCATTCACATTTCGGGCAGCACGTCCAGCCGTCTGCGTCAGCGAACGATGCGAGCGCAGGAAACCTTCCTTATCGGCATCCAAGATAGCGACCAAAGAGACTTCCGGCAAATCAAGTCCTTCACGCAGCAAGTTGACGCCGATCAGCACGTCGAACAACCCTTTCCGCAAATCATCCATGATCTGAATGCGTTCCAACGTATCGACATCGCTATGGATATAGTTGCAGCGGATTCCCATGCGCGTCAGATAAGCAGTCAGTTCCTCCGCCATACGCTTCGTCAATGTCGTCACCAAAACACGTTCGTCCACAGCAGCACGTTGTGTGATCTCCTCCATCAGATCGTCGATCTGGTTCAACGTCGGACGCACCTCGATAACCGGATCGAGCAAGCCTGTCGGACGGATCACTTGGTCCACCACGATCCCTTCGCTCTTTTCCAGTTCATAGTCGGCCGGTGTCGCACTCACGTAAATCGCCAACGGAGTCAGCGACTCGAACTCATCGAACGTCAACGGACGGTTATCCATCGCTGCCGGCAGACGGAAACCATAATCCACCAGATTCTTCTTACGGGAATAATCGCCTCCGTACATCGCCCGTATCTGCGGGATCGTCACGTGGCTCTCGTCAACCACCAACAGAAAGTCTTTCGGGAAATAATCGAGCAAACAGAAAGGCCGTTCACCCGCCTGGCGACCGTCAAAATAGCGGGAATAGTTCTCGATACCGGAGCAATGCCCCAACTCGCGTATCATTTCCAGATCAAACGTGACACGCTCGTACAAACGTTTCGCCTCGTAAGGCTTGCCGATTTCCCGCAAGAAATTCACCTGCGTCCCCAGATCGACATCGATCTGCCCGATAGCGGTATTGATACGTTCCTGGGTGGTCACGAAAAGGTTGGTCGGATAAATGTTCAGTTCATCCTGCTCGTCTATCTCCTGCCCGGTCTGCGGGTCGAACGAAGAAATGCGATCCACCTCATCGTCCCAGAACTCAATACGGTAGGCTGCCCCATCAAAAGTTTCGATAGCCGGAAAGATATCGACCGTATCCCCGTTTACACGAAAGCACCCCCTGTTGAACTCTATCTTATTATTGACATAAAGGGCATCCACGAAACGGCGCAGCAGTTTATCCCTGTCTATCCGCATCCCCTTCTCCAGATGCACCACTTTCTCGGCAAAGGCTGTCGGGTCCGCCATACCATACAGGCAGGAGACAGACGAAACGACAATAACGTCCTTCCGCCCCGACAACAGTGAAGCGGTTGCACGCAGACGTAGTTTATCGATCTCGTCGTTGATCTGCAAATCCTTTTCTATGTAGGTGTCCGTCGTCGGCAGGTAAGCCTCCGGCTGGTAATAGTCATAATAAGAGACGAAATACTCGACGGCATTATTTGGAAAAAATGCCTTAAACTCGCTGTATAACTGGGCTGCGAGGGTTTTGTTATGACTCAGGATCAAAGTCGGCTTCCGCACTTCCTTGATCACATTGGCGATAGTGAAAGTCTTTCCGGACCCTGTCACTCCCAACAAGGTCTGGAAAGGCACACCACTCTTTATACCGTCGGACAGGGCCGCAATCGCTTCCGGCTGATCTCCTGTCGGACTGAATGGGGAAGATAATTCAAAGTTCATCCTTTATTTATAGGTTGTTTAGGTATAACCATCCAAAGGATCAGGTAAGCGATCACCCCGGAAAATACCGTAAAGATACTCAATAATATATATCCGATACGCACTAATGTAGGATCCCAGCCGAAATAATCGGCAATACCCGCACAAACACCTGCTATCATCCCGTTATTCGAACGGTAAAGTCTTTTAGGTTCTTCCATTGTTCTTTCTTTTTTTATTGTTTACTCGTTTCAAAAACAAAGTTGCTTTCGCAGCCTTGCCATAAATTGGTTCTTTTACAGGTAAGAAGCCACCTTCTTGCGGTCCGTTTCGACCGTCTCGAACTCGGAGGAAACGATGCTGCTGCCCATCGGGACATTCTCGTTCCGATATTCCATCTTGCTGTAGACGATGCTTCGAGCGGATGTATGAAACTCCTTCGCCCCGGTTTCCGCTTCGATGCGGGCGATGTTATTCTCCCGAACTCCGCACCCCGGCATGATGATGATGCGGCCTGCCGCACGTTTCACCAGTTCGGCAATGAGAGGAATCCCTTTCACGGCATCGGACTGCTGGCCGGAAGTCAGGATACGGTCGCAGCCCAACTCAATCAACTGCTCCAATGCGGCAAAGGGATCGCGGCAAACATCAAAGGCGCGATGACAGGTGACAGACAACGGTTTGGCCGTCTCGATCAACCGGCGCATCAAAGGGACATCGATATCCCCGTCTTTCGTCAAGCAACCAAAGACTACGCCGTGC
The DNA here is from genome assembly GCF_019041495.1 of Parabacteroides sp. MSK.9.14. NCBI lineage: Bacteria > Pseudomonadati > Bacteroidota > Bacteroidia > Bacteroidales > Tannerellaceae > Parabacteroides > Parabacteroides sp. MSK.9.14. The sequence continues at coordinate 87,200 of NZ_JAHPXO010000017.1, read as the reverse complement.
ACCTTCAACTGCTTGCACAGTTCGATATCCAGCAACATCGACTGAATCTCTGCCGGCGTATAGAGGAAGTCGCCTCCACGCGGACGGATAATCACATTTATATCAATAGACGAAGTGAGTGCCTGCGCCGTCCGGATCTCCCCGTAGCTGGGTGTCGTTCCCCCTTCCGGGATGCCGGCACAAAGTTCCACACGTTTTGCACCTCCGGCTTCTGCTTCCACACAGCTTTGTGCGGAGTTTGCACAAATTTCGATAATACGAGTCGGTTTCATAAGAATCTTACCATTATTGTTTCTACTACATACAAAGATAAAACTATTATGCGAAACTATCCTATATTCCCAGGAAAGAGATCGAATTGCATAGGCATCCATCTCAAAAACGGATGCCTGTCTGCATAAATCCTGTCGCCTACAAACCGAACAAAACACAAAATCTGGCGGACCTTTTTTGGCAGATTTGGCAGATTTTCTACTTTTGTACCCCCAAAACAAACAGGTTATCATGAAATCAGAAGCTTACAAAGGACATTTGGCTATGCTGATGGCAAACGTATTGTGGGGATGCATGTCTCCCTCTTCCAAGATTGTCTTATCCAGCGGATTAATAAATGCAATCTCACTAACAACTTTCCGGATGTTGGGTGCGGCAATAGTATTCTGGATCGCATCGATCTTTACCCGCAAGGAACACGTCCCTCATGAAGACCTGAAACACCTGTTTTTCGCAGCCCTCTTCGGAATCGTATTCAACCAAGGTACTTATATCTTTGGCGTGTCGCAGACTTCACCCATAGACGCAACGATCGTTGCCACCTCCACCCCCATCATCACCATGATCATCGCTGCTTTTTACCTGAAGGAACCGATTACGGGAACGAAGATCCTCGGTATCTTTGTCGGGGCGGCAGGTGCCCTGACGCTTATTCTGAGCGGACAGCAAACGGCGGTAACAGGAAACGGCAGCAATAACGTGTGGGGAGATATCCTCTGCCTGATCGCACAATGCAGTTTTTCTATTTATGTAGTTGTCTACAAAGGATTGATCGGACGGTACTCGCCCGTGACGCTGATGAAATGGATGTTCACCTACTCGGCAATCTGTACGATCCCTTTCTCCTACAACAGTGTCGTAAGCATCGACTTCGCCACCCTGCCCCTGGATATCTACCTGAACATCGCGGTTGTCGTATTGGGAGGAACGTTCTTCGCCTACCTTCTCGTCCCGATCGGCCAACGGATTCTACGCCCAACGGTTGCGACCATGTACAATTATGTCCAACCGATCATCGCATCCATCATCACAGTCATAGTCGGCCTGGACACGTTCGGACTGATGAAAAGTATCGCGATCGCATTAGTATTCTTAGGGGTTTATATCGTGACACGAAGCAAATCAAAAGAACAGCTAAAACAGCTAAAAGGTGAAAGATGAAAGAGAGGCTTCGCATCCGGTTAATAAATCGGCTGAAAGTCAGAACAACTTTCACCTCTTCATCTGCTCCATCGCTTTCCAAAGAGAATCAGCAGGCACAGGAGCGACAATGCTGACCGGCTGTTTCGATACGGGATGGATGAATTCGGCACTGCGGGAATGCAGGCTGATGCCGCCGTCCGGATTAGAACGGGGAAAACCGTATTTCAAGTCGCCTTTGATAGGGCATCCCATCTTGGCAAGCTGGCAACGGATTTGGTGATGACGGCCTGTCTTCAGGTCTATAGCCAACAGATAATAGTTGTCCGAGCGAGCAATCACTTTATAATGCAGGACCGCTTTCTTGGCATTCGTCCGTTCCGTGTCATAAGCATAGCTCTTGTTTTGCTTCTCGTTGCGAACCAGCCAGTTCACCAGCTCTCCCTCTTCTGCCGGCGGACAGTTCTTCACGATCGCCCAATAGGTCTTCTTTACTTCGCCGACCCGGAACATCTCGTTCAGACGGGCGAGCGCCTTGCTCGTCTTGGCAAATAACACGACGCCACTGACCGGACGATCCAGACGATGCGTAACGCCGACAAAGACATTTCCGGGTTTACAATACTTCTCTTTCAGCCATGCCTTCAGCATGTCCGAAAGAGGAGTATCACCGGTTTTATCTCCTTGTACAATCTCGCGGCAAGTCTTATTTACCGCAATGATATGATTGTCTTCGTAAATAACCTCCATGATTTCAAATTTATGATTTATGATTTATGGATTTATGATTTTGCAAAACAAACGTCACCTACATAAATCATAAATTATAAATCATAAATCTCTTTACATATTCATACCGCCATCAACCTGGATCACCTGTCCTGATACATAAGAAGACATATCGGAAGCCAGGAATGTAGCGATGTTGGCCACATCTTCAGGCGTACCGCCACGGCGCAAAGGAATCTTCTTTGCCCATTCGGCCTTGACTTCTTCCGGCAGACCGGCTGTCATATCAGTAATAATGAAGCCCGGGGCGATTGCATTGGCACGGATACCGCGTGAACCCAGTTCCTGCGCGATAGACTTAGCCAGGCCGATCATACCGGCTTTGGATGCCGAATAGTTACTCTGACCTGCATTACCATGTACACCAACGACAGAAGCCATATTGATGATACTGCCCGAACGCTGTTTCATCATCACCGGAGTACAAGCGTGGATAAAGTTGAAAGCCGATTTCAGGTTGACACCGATGACGGCATCCCACTGACCTTCACTCATACGCATCATCAGACCGTCTTTCGTGATACCAGCATTGTTTACGAGGATATCCACACGACCGAAATCTTTTACGATTTCAGCAACGACATTGTGTGTTTCTTCGAAATTGGCCGCATTGGAAGCATAGCCTTTTGCTTTAACACCCAATGCTTCGATTTCCTTCTGGGTGGCCAGACCGTTTTCGTCGATCACCAAATCCGTGAATGCGATATTTGCACCCTCTGCGGCGAATTTCAATGCGATCGCCTTACCAATACCACGTGCGGCCCCCGTAACGATTGCCACTTTACCTTCTAATAATTTCATATTAATTCCGTTTTAAATTCAACACTTAATCAAGCAAGCCCCCGTAGAATAGCCACCGCCGAACACGGTAATGGCAACCAGGTCGCCTTTCTTGAAACTATGATCATTTTGGGCATATACCAATGCTGAGCTTACCGAACCGGTATTTCCCAATTCTTCAATATTATGCAGGAATTTCTCTTCCGGCAGATTGAGCTGTTTGGCAATATTGGACATGATACGCATATTGGCTTGATGGCCGATGAAATATGTCAGGTTGTCCAACGTATAGCCATTCTTTTCCAAGAGATAGAGCACGTTCTTCGGCATATAGGTACAAGCTTGGATAAAGACGTCGCGTCCTTCCGGCATCATGATTCCCCCGTCGCACGGACGAAGATGAACCGCATCCGGAGCCTTGCCCAGATAACCAAGTCCTTGTGTGTATACTTCCACGATCTCGGAATCCTTTTCCGAAACGCGTTCCTTCGAGATGAAGAAGGCCGCAGCCGCATCGCCCCAAAGGTGGCCGGCTTTCGGATCCGTCTCATTATAGTAGGCCGAATTCTTGTCGGCGGAAAGGATCAACGCTTTTGTTGCTTTTCCCATAGCAAAATACCCTTCCACAACTTCCAACGCATTCAGGAATGAGGAGCAGGCGGAAGAAAGATAGAGCGCTTTCGCATTTTCAATATGGAATTCATGCTGGGCAAGATGAGCCGCAGTCGCTACCGTATCGTACGGAGAATAAGAGGCGGAAACAATCAAATCTACATCCGTAATATCATACGGCAATTTAGGCAGGGCGTTACGAACAGCCTCCATACTCATCGTATTAATATTTTCCTCGGCTTTTGCCTTAGACCGGGAACGAATCCCGGTGCGCTGTTCAATCCACTCGCTGGTTAGCCCGTTTAACTCTAAAAAATGTTGGTTATCTACCCGTTCTTCAGGTACATAAAACCCTGTTGCATTAATAAACATTCCTCAGTATTGTGTTACTTTATCTTTATACCATTGAATATCAAATTCATTACATTATCTCTCCGTTTAATCCGCTGGCTGATATTATCCCCCATGATTCCACGTATATACGGAACTTCCAACCCCTTCAGGGCATGATGAAGAACGACCGCCGTAATCTCGGTATCGGGCATCGCGAAAATTCCTTCCTTCACTCCAGCTTCCAGAATTCCCTGTATCAATTCCGTCTCACGGATATCGAAGTTTTTCCTAATCTTCTCCACCCGCCAAATGTCACGAAAAAAATTAGCTTTCAATGTCCCGTTACGGAACACCAGCGCCTTGATTGCATCCAATCTTGCATAAAGAAATGTCATCAACTTTTCGTCCGCCGGCAAGTCTTTCGCTGCTACATCCTGCAGCATCTTGTACAGTTGGTCCAACTCGGACTCGACTACTGCCAGATAAATCTCGTTTTTACTTTTAAAGTATGTGTAAAGCGTCCGCCTTCCCTTTTTGGATGCCTGTGCAATATCGTTCATTGTCGTATTATCCACCCCCATGCGGGCAAACAATTGTCTGGCCACATCCACCAACATCTCACGTGTCTTAGAAACTGTCATCGGCATTTGTATTGCACATTTTGATTAAAACTGTGCGCAAAAGTACCGGAAAAAATAATAACTACCAAAAACATACTTACATTTTATCCAAACAAACCTTTATAATAGAGATATGAACCAATCGTTCTCTAAAAGAGCGGAGCTGATTTCCGGACAGTTATTCCAACTATAGCTTTTACCCTCCCAAAATGAAGAAAACTGCCGGAAAATTTGTTTTATCAAAAATAAGTCGTACCTTTGCACTCGAAATCAGAAATGATCACAACTACATCGCGGAGTGGAGCAGTGGTAGCTCGTTGGGCTCATAACCCAAAGGTCGTAAGTTCGAGTCTTGCCTCCGCAACTCAGTAAACCTTCGGTTCTTCAGGATCGGAGGTTTTTCTTTTTCAGCTCCTCCCCCAATTTATTAGTCCCATTAAAAAAACCTCTGTTTATTTTCCTATGGAGCTTCCGTGAACAAACATTCGATCCGGAACCGGGGGAAACGGTCAAATTGACTGCTATAAGACTGTTATTGAAGGAAATAGCAACAGACTCTACATCCGACATTTCATCTCAAATAAAAACGGTGCAGTCAATAGCACAATATAAACCATTCATTACAAGCGCCTTACAGAGGTTTTCCGTCACTTGTGGTTCAATCCTACATCTTAAAATAAATATATTAATATATATATATAGGCTTATTTCCGTATTTCCTTGCACCGTTTTTTTAAACCGGCATAGGCAAAGATACGACTGGTACGAGAAAAATCCCTTCTTTCGCATCCGGAAGTCCGGTCTTTTACCTCCCGAACTTCGTGGTTTGACACGCCGAAGTCCCTTACTTCGCACACAGAAGTCCCTTGTTTCAAGGTTCACCCAGATATTGCACGATCGTCCTCACCTGTAGGGGAGTCAACATCTTCTTCCCCTTCCTCCAACCGTTACCTTGCAGCTCCGCCTTTAGCTCCGGATTGACCCCCACCCATTTGGACAACCGTTTGCCAGCCGATGCCGGCATCAAATCCGGACCGTAAAGGACCGCCAATTCCTGCCACCCGTAACTCCTGACTTCGAATTCATTCAGCATCATAATCCCATTGTTTTATTGCCCTATAAAGATAAGCAATAATTGCTGATATTCAAAATATAATAGCATTTATATTCTACCTATTTCTGCACCTATCTTCACCGATATTCGCCGATATTCCCGAAAGCGTATTCCAGCCTGCCGTGAGGCCCTACCTTTGTGTTGTCATCGATAAAGAAAACAGATAAATAGCCTCGGAAACAAACAGCAAAACAGTGTCGAACAAAATTTAAACAGGCGCTAAGTCCGGCATGAACTCTCTGGCACATTTGTTGTTATTCTATATATGCATTAAATTCAGAAAAAGAAGCAGACTTAATAACATATATAAATATGGCCTATATAGATTATTACAAAATTTTGGGAGTAGACAAAAGCGCTTCGCAGGACGACGTCAAAAAGGCGTACAAAAAGCTTGCGCGGAAATACCATCCCGACTTGAACCCGAATGATCCGGACGCTCACCGCAAGTTTCAGGAAATAAATGAAGCCAATGAGGTGCTCAGCGACCCGGAGAAACGGAAGAAATATGACCAGTATGGAGAAAACTGGAAACACGCCGACGAGTTCGAAGCCCAACAGCAGCAATATCGCCAATATCAAAACGGGCAAGGCGGAGGAGCCTACTGGAGCAGCTCCGGCGACGGCAGCGAATTCTCCGACTTCTTCGAACAGATGTTCGGCGGCATGGGTGGCAGAGGCAGACACAGCCACGGTTTCCGCGGACAAGACTACACGACAGAATTGCAGGTCTCTTTGACAGATGCTGCCAAGACACACAAGCAGATCATCACCGTAAACGGCAAAAACCTGCGTATCACCATCCCGGCTGGTATCGCCGACGGACAGACCATCAAGCTGAGAGGACAGGGCGGACCGGGTGTAAATGGCGGGCCGGCAGGCGATTTGTATATCACCTTCCATATCCCGGAAGACAGCCGGTTCAAACGAGTGGGCGATGACTTGTACGTCACTGTTCCTTTAAACCTATATACGGCAATCCTCGGCGGCGAACAGATTGTCGAGACAATGGACAGTAAAGCCAAGCTCAAAGTCAAACCGGGAACCCAAAACAACACCAAGGTACGGTTGAGAGGAAAAGGATTCCCTGTTTATAAGGAAGAAGGAAAGTTCGGCGATATGATAGTGACCTACTCCATCGACATCCCGACCAACCTGACGGACAAACAAAAAGAATTGTTCCGCGAAATACAAAGTCTTAATTAAAAAACGAGATTGTTATGCAAACAGATTTAATCATAGTCAGTGAATATTGCCGGATATGCCATATCGAACCATCGTTTCTCTACCTATTACAAAAAGGCGGCCTGATAGAGATAGACACGGTAGAAGGGGAAAGCTACCTTCCCGCCTCCCAATTGTATGACGTAGAACGATATACTCGTATGTATTACGACTTGTCTATCAACATAGAGGGGATCGACGCCATCCATCATTTGCTGGGCCGGGTAGAATCTCTGCAACAGGAGGTGAATCGGTTGAAAAGCAAACTGAGGCTATACGAAACAGAAAATCATGATTCGATAGAAGATTTATAAGCTATCAAAATGCTGTTTCTTAAGGCCGGAGAACCGGGGTACAAGAATATTTCACAAACTATTTGTAAATAAATTTGGATTGTAAGAATATTTTTGTACCTTTGCACTCGCAATCGGGAATGATCGCAACTATATCGCGGAGTGGAGCAGTGGTAGCTCGTTGGGCTCATAACCCAAAGGTCGTAAGTTCGAGTCTTGCCTCCGCAACCAGTAAAAAGAGAATCAAGCAATTGGTTCTCTTTTTTTTATTTACCTTTACCACCAAATAAAAAAACGGATATGAGTCAGATAGAATTGATCCTGAGCCGCCACGGCGAGACGGAAGAAAACAAATTGCATATTATGCAAGGCCAGCTCCCCGGCCATCTGTCGGAACTGGGCAAGCAGCAGGCCAAAGCATTAGCAGAAACGCTGGACAAGGAGGAGCTGGACGTGATCGTGTGCAGCGACCTCGCACGTAGCTACGACACAGCAATGGCCGTCGCCCGGCAGAAAGGATTGCAGCCGGTGGCGACTCCTCTTCTTCGCGAAATGGATTGGGGCATATATACCGGGAAAGTAGCGGATGAGATGGATTTTACGACACTGCCGGAAAGCGTGGAGACCATAGAAGCCCTATACAAAAGAGCGGGAGATTTTGTCGACTTCCTGAAAAAGGAGTTTCCGGGAAAACGGATCCTGGCGATCGGACATGGGGGCTTCAACCGTGCCATCATCGTGCAGCTGGAGAAACTGCCCCCTGAAAAGATACTGAGTTTACCGATCATGAAGAATACGGCATGCATGCGTTTCACGCTGCCGTAATCTCCCAACGGCTTAAATCATTAGCGGATGGTGATCGTGCAGTTTTCCAGGCTGTCGATAATGGCAAGGCTTTCTACACGCACGTCCGCTTCGTTCAGCACATCGCGTCCCTTCTGGAATGCTTTTTCGATGATAAAGCCCATCCCTTCCAGCTTGGCGCCAGACTGTTTCACCAGGTCGAGCACGCCCATTGCGGCATTGCCATATGCCAGAAAGTCGTCAATAAAGAGGATACGGTCATCGGCAGTCAGAAAGTTGTTACTGATACACACCGTGTAATCGCGGTCTTTCGTAAACGAATGGACAACGGTAGACAACATATTCTCCATCGTCTTCGGTTGTTTTTTCTTGATAAAAACGACAGGCAGATGCATGATGTATCCCACCATAATCGCCGGAGCGATACCACTTGCTTCTATCGTCACGATCTTATTGATATCCGCATCCCGGAAACGGTAAATAAATTCTTCTGCCACCTTATAAAGCAACATGGGATCCATCTGATGGTTAATAAAGCTGTCAACCTTTAAAATCCCTCCCGGAAAACATCTGCCATCCTGCAGAATACGTTGTTTTAGTAATTCCATTTTTATTCTGTTTTATCTTCTTTGACTCGTATCAATACATTTGCAATAATAGCGGCAAGTCCACCGGTTGTGATCCCGGACGAAAAAATACCCTTTACAGCTTCCGGCGCCGTATTCAGGATATCCGGCATCAGCTCCACTCCCAAGCCAAGCGAGAGGCTGACCGCCAAAACCAAAGTCGCCTTCCGATTGATTTCCTGCGATGCGATAATCCGTATGCCGGCAGCCGCAACCGTACCGAACATCAATAAGGTCGCCCCACCCAACACCGGGTCAGGCATCAAGGAAAAGACAACACCGACAACAGGGAACAGCCCTAACAGCACCAACATACCGGCGATATAATATCCGACATACCGGCTGGCAACTCCCGTCAGCTGGATAATACCGTTATTCTGCGCAAAGATCGAATTGGGGAAAGAGTTGAAAATCCCGGCAATAAAGGAGTTCACTCCATCTGCCAGCACGCCGCCCGAAACACGCTTCAGGTAGTCCTCTCCTTCTATTGACTTTCCTGAGATCATCGAGTTGGCCGTCACATCGCCGGTAGCTTCGATCGCCGTAATCAGATACACCAGGCCAATAGCGACAAAGGCGGAGAAATTCAGGTCCAACCCATATTTGAAAGGCATCGGGATATTGAATCCCATCAGGCTTTGCGAAGAAGCCGCCGCCATATCGACCATACCGAGAAAGTAGGCCAGCGCATAACCGATGCACAACCCCAATACGATCGAACTCATACGAAGATACTTGTTCTTGCAACGGTTAAAGAACAGGACACTCAGCAACACTGTCGCCGCCACCCCTATATTCCGGATGCTCCCGAACGTCCCGTTATCCATCGCACCATAGCCGCCGCCACATGAAACGACTCCAACCTTGATCAAGCTAAGTCCGATCAGCAGCACCACGATGCCCGATACCAGTGGAGTTATGATAGAACGCATATACTTGAATGTCCGGCTGATTACCATCTCGATCGGGGCTGCCGCAATACACGCCCCGAATATAAGGGGCAATCCTCCTGCCAGTCCGGCCGTTATGATCGGACCGATGAAAGAAAAACTCGTTCCTTGGATACAAAGCAACTTCGCCCCTACCGGACCAATCCGGCGACACTGTATGAATGTCGAGACGCCAGATGCAAAGAGTGCCATCGAAACCAGAAAACCGGTTGTTTCGAGATCCAGCTTCAAGGCTCCGGCAATAATCAACGGGGGCGTAATGATCGCCACAAAGATCGCCAGCAAATGTTGTAAAGCGGCAAACAGGGCTTCCTTAAAAGGGGGACGGTCGTCTATACCATAAATCAGATCGGTCTTTTCGACCGGTTCAATCGTTTCTTCCTGCTCTTCCAGGTTTAGTTTCATATCTTTACTATTCGTCTATTATAAATTCAGTTCTTTTAATGTTTCTCCTTTAGCATTCAGCACACGAAGAGTCATCTCCTTTCCTTTCTTCTGCAAAATCATCACCGTAGCTCCATCCATCCGGTAACCGCCACCCACTACGACAGGATAGTTGTTTCCGTCAGCACCTTCAGGGATATAAGCGAAACGATGAGTATGCGCATTGATACTGACAGCGAACGGTGCTTTCTCAAGGATCGCTCCCCACTCGTCCCGGCAAGGATTATACGAATCATAGTCCTCTCCTTTCCCAAAGATGGGAACATGATGGATCAGCACCCGCTTAGAGGCTTTCTTGAAGGCTCTGGACGCCAACTCTTCCTTGAGGAAACCCGCCTGTGCCTTACGCAGGTCTGAAAAATCATTCAGCCCATAATAGACCCAATGCGTATCCGGTTTGTCTTCACCGCAATCCAACATGACGATACGCGTATCGCCCCAGTTGAAAGCGCCGTAGGTTTTATCGCCCACATAGTCGAAAAGACTGCGCAGGCCGATCGAATAGGCATTGCGTATCTCATGGTTGCCACGGATATAGAAGACAGGCACCCGGTCGGCTCCGACCGTTTCGTTCAGTTCACTGAGGAAACAGGTAGCCTCGTCATGATTGGCCGGATCATCGATGCAGTCACCATTGAAAACGACAAAATCATATTTCAAATCCTTCACCTGCTTATACAGTGCCTGCAAAGTCTCGGAATGTTTATGCAGGTCGTTGAATATAATGGCCGTAAAATCGGTGTCCGTCGTAGTAGGCAAAGTAAAAGTATGAAAATCAGAAACGGCTGTTTCTCCAAACACTTTCTTATAAGCCTGATAGAGCATGATTTCCTGCGAACAAACCCGGTAATAATAGGTTTTTCCCGGTTCCAGTCCGTCCAGTCTGATTTTATTTTGCAGATTGTTGCAGATCACCTGCCCATCCACGATCGTACGAGCCTTCTGCAGGTGCTCCTTATCGGTTCCGTATTCCACCCAGCTATAAGTCGGGACGGTAGTCTGCCACATGACCGTAATTCCATTTCCTACAGGATTTTGCAGATAGGGCTCCGTACGGAATATCTTGCCCGCAGGCTGATTGAAGATAATATCCGTGATGATTGGGCGGTGGTCGGAAGCGGCCGGCTCATCCCATACACGGGATGAGATGCGGGTAAAGGCAGTCGTATCTTTCGCATAGACAGCAATATAGTCAATAGTTTCGTCAGGTCTATCAGCCGGGAAAGTCGGCATCTTCGTATCCGTCAGGATCACAAAATCGTTCTGCAGTTGCCGGATAAACTCCGAACCGGGATGCGCATTCATATCGCCGGCTATAAAGAAAGGCTTGTTTGCCGAAGCCGCCACCTGCCTGATGACCGGCAAGGAAAGCATCCGGTCTTCCTCGGTCAGCGAAAGGTGCGTACAGCAATAAATATACTTTTCAAATTCTACGACAAGCAGCGCACGGGCTTCTTCCCTTCCAGGCAGGGGCAGATAACGATAGCCAAGAGGTTTCTCCTTGCTCAACATGCCGATACCATATTTCCCTCCATCGTAATCAATTGCCGGGGCATACATATGATGCATCAGGGTGAGTCCGGCAATTTCCCGCAAGACGTCTTTTCCTCCACTACGGCCTGTCACACTGTCGATCTCCTGTACTGCCACGACATCGGGACAAACTTTATTGATCACTGCCGCCGTACGCCGAAAGTCGGTCACATCGTCCATTCCTCTACCGTTACGGATGTTATAACTCATAATGCGCAACGTATTATTCTCGCGCTCGCTTCTCTCCTTCGAGTAGACTTTTCCCAATGGCAACAACATCATCAATGCCGCCGCCAACCAAACCGCCTGTTTCATTTTATCGCCGGATTTATAGATTAGGCCACAAAAGTAACAACTTTCCATGAGTCCGGCAAGATAAATCCTCATCAGGAAACTCATAGGGGTAGCCGTCAACCAAACACGACGTCCAACGTCCGTATCATATCGTCAATATCCTCTTCCGTCGTGTCCCACGAAGTGACAAATCGGGCTTCATTGATTTCCTCATTCCACATATAGAAGAAATATTTTTCTTGCAACTTCTTCAGCGGTTCCGTGGGAATGGTAAAGAAAAGCTGGTTGGATTCTACTTTCTGGGTAAACCGTATCTGCGGATATTTTTTCAAAGCTTCAGCCAAGCGATAAGCACTACTATTTGCTTTCCGTGCGTTTTCCAACCACAGGTCATTTTCCAGATAAGGAATAAACTGACAGGAAAGATAACGCAGTTTGGAAGCCAATTGGGCAGATTGCTTTCTGAAATACTGCAAATTCTCAGTTATCTCAGGACGGAAAGAAACCACAGCCTCTCCCATCATCATCCCATTCTTAGTTCCCCCGAAACTCAGGATATCCACCCCGGCATCGACGGTCACCTCCCGCATCGAACAATTCAGATAAGCACAGGCATTCGCCAAACGTGCACCGTCCATATGCAGATACATGTTATAAGAATGCAACAGATCAGCAATCGCTTTGACCTCCTCGATCGTATAAATCGTCCCCAACTCGGAAACCTGTGAAATATAAACAGCTTTCGGTTGCGAATGATGGCAGACACCGAAATTATGCAGACGAGGTTTGATCAATTCCGGCGTCAGTTTTCCGTCCGGAGCCGGAATCGTCACGATAGCACAACCAGTCATACGGGCAGGAGCACCACACTCGTCCACATTGATATGAGCTGTTTCAGCGCACAAAATACTATTGAACGGACGTGTCACAGCCTGCAAAGCTACAGTATTCGCCCCTGTTCCGTTAAAAACAAAAAAAGGCGATGCCATTTCGCCAAACACTTCTTTAATTTTCGCAGTAGCTGCTGCTGTCCAGGGATCGTCACCATATCCTACAGCATGGTTATCGTTCGCCTTTATCACGGCATCCATCACCAAAGGATGAACACCCGAATTGTTATCACTTGCAAAACTTCTCATTTCCGTTTAAAATTTTGAGCCAAAAGTAATAAAAATAAACGGGAGCACCCCTTGGATACTCCCGTTTATTTTTTCACATATTTATTTTAAACTTCACCTCAACTTCGATGAAAATCTTTCAAGACTTTCTGCAATTCCTGACGAGCGAAGAAGATACGGCTTTTAACCGTTCCCAGAGGTACACATAGCTTCTCTGCAATTTCATTATACTTGTAACCACTCAAAAACATGGAGAACGGGATTTTCAACTCATCGTTCAGGCTGTTTATCGCTTTTGTTATCTCTTTGATTTGATAAGCACCGTCAGGAGAATCAAAACCTGAGTCATTCACTACATCCAGATTATACAGGTCGACACCCTGGTCAACGACAGTCTGTGTACGAACGATTTTATGGTAGTTATTTATGAAGATATTACGCATCACAGTTAAGACCCATCCTTTGAAATTAATATTATCTACAAACTTTTCCTGATTGTCCAAAACTTTCAGCGTTGTGTCTTGCATCAAATCCTGGGCGTCATCCCGATTTGCGGTGAGCATTAATGCAAAATTCATCATGTTTTCTTGCATGCTCAATAATTTTTTCTGAAATTGCAACGCATTCATATTACTTATTTTTTTATATGTTTAATACCGGTTTGGCATTATCCTTCACCATTGAAGGACATTACAAATGTAGGAATAATATTTTAAATACAATGCGGTTTGATGATTATTAATATTAAAAATCGTAACTTAATACATTTATAACAAACAGTATTGAAAATGAGCAGTATTTACAAGTTTTGCAACAACTAAAATACAAAATTCACAACATGTATGTTACAAATTCGTACAACATGTAAAAGAGATGGAGAATAATATAAAATGAAGAAAAATTTAGGACTTTTTTTAGCTATCATATTGGTTCAGATAGCTCCATTTATATCAGCGGCAGACACCTTGCACCCGCTAATATATAAAATCGATATAAAAAAAGAGATAAGCAACACCACACGCCTGTATCTTAGCAATGGTTTAGCGGAAGCCTACGCTTTGGGTGCAGACGCCGTCCTGATCCATATGAACACATACGGCGGCCAGGTAGATGCTGCAGACTCGATGCGTACGGCTATTTTGTACAACCCCATCCCTGTCTATGTCTTCATCGACAACAATGCGGCTTCTGCTGGGGCGCTCATTTCCATCGCATGTAAAAAAATTTATATGCGGAAAGGTGCAAATATCGGGGCAGCCACCGTCGTGAACCCAACAGGGGAAGCAATGCCAGACAAATACCAATCCTATATGCGTTCCATGATGCGTTCGACAGCCGAAGCGCATGGACAAGATACAATCGTCCAAAAAAACGACACCTTATACAAATGGAAACGAGACCCGTTGATAGCCGAAGCGATGGTAGACGAACGGGTTGCCATTCCAAATCTGATAGACACAGGAAAAGTCCTTACTTTCACAGCACAGGAGGCTCAAAAGTGGGGATATTGCAACGGTATAGCAGAAAATCCGGATGAAGTAATCACGCAATATTTGGGATATAAAGATTACAAAATGAAAAGTTATATCCCTAGTTGGCAGGACGATTTAAAAGGATTTTTGATGAATCCTATTTTTCAGTCTATTTTGATCATTATTATCATCGGCGGTATTTATTTTGAAATGCAAACGCCAGGACTGGGTTTCCCTTCTGCTGCCTCCCTGCTGGCGGCAATCCTCTACTTTGCACCACTCTATATAGATGGGCTGGCGGCAAACTGGGAGATTCTGGTTTTTATCATCGGCATTCTATTGCTCGCAGTGGAAATCTTCATCATTCCGGGATTCGGGGTTGCCGGAATTAGCGGTATCATATTGATTATCGGCGGCCTAGTCATGGGCTTACTGAACAACGATCATTTCGATTTCGAAGGAGTCAGCGGAAAAGAGATCGGGAAAGCGACATTGACAGTCCTGGTCGGATTAGTGACAGGCTTCAGCCTGATGATCTGGCTGTCTAATAAAATCGGACATCGGGGAATGTTCCGGAAAGTCGCGCTAAATACAGATTTGGAAAATGCGATATCATCCCCTGATTTATCTTCGTTAGTCGGGAAAGAAGGTACAGCCGCAACCGTATTGCGTCCTTCCGGGAAAGTGTCGGTCGACGGAGTATTTTATGACGGGATTTCCGAATCAGGCTTTATAGAGAAAGGGGGCAAGGTCAAAGTTGTCCGTTTTGAGAATGCACAAGTGTATGTGGAAAACCTTTAAGACACGGCCGTTTTGGCACTTTCTACGCAGGGACGCGTTGATATAAGATATGCTTGTCTATTACAAGGTATTGCAAGGTGTTCATGGCCAGGAGATCGCTCAGAATGTTTTTCGCGGTATAATAATTGATCCGCCCGATCCGGCAAAACTGGCTGATATTGATATGGGGATGATCATCCAGATAAGCAAACAAACGTTCCACAGGTTTGCTTATCTTCAATAAAGTCCCGTCCGGTTTATGCTTTTTCTGCCAGGCAAGCACCAACACTTCATTTGCCAAAATATTTTCATCGGCGACCCTTATGTAGGCTTTAAACTTATCATCCTTATCGGGAGCGGTATGCGGTTTATCCGGACTGGGGGCGATGTACACCTCAAGAACCGTTTTGCCGTTCACCTCCCAGCGTGTCGCCTCAAAGGGGACTTCCGGGCGGGTATACATCTTGGAGGCCGCTTCAATCATATAATATTCTTCTTCGCTTCGGACACCGGAGATATTCCCGTTATCTTTCACACCGATCAGGAGACGTCCACCGTCGGTATTGGCAAAAGCACTCAGCGTACGCGCAATCTTCTTACTGTCGCTCACTTCGAATTTAAAATCAAGTTGTTGGTGTTCCCCCTGCTCTATCAACGCTTCTATCGGATGCATCTTCTTCATTTTGGCAATTTTTTAGATCGGCAAAATTAAAATAAATACATAACTTTGCCAACAGAAAAAACAATGAAAGCATGTCTCAAATACCTTCTCTTATATCGGATCTTGCTGTCATACTGATTTCAGCGGGATTGGTCACCTTGCTTTTCAAATGGTTAAAGCAACCGGTCGTACTCGGATATATCGTAGCCGGAATTCTTGCCGGTCCGTCTATCACGCAAATACCGACTGTCACGAATATAGAAAGTATCCGTATCTGGGCTGATATAGGCGTAATCTTCCTCTTATTCGCTTTAGGACTCGACTTTAGTTTCAAAAAGCTGATGAAAGTCGGCGGAACAGCTGTGATCGGAGCTATTACCATCGTGATAGGCATGATGACACTTGGCTATACTACCGGATTATCTTTAGGTTGGGGACATATGAACAGCCTTTTCCTCGGGGGAATGCTTTCCATGTCGTCTACAACCATTATTTTCAAAGCGTTCGACGATATGGGACTACGCAATCAGAGGTTTGCCGGAGTGGTCTTCGGAATCCTTGTTGTCGAAGATCTGTTTGCCGTTTTACTAATGGTTTTACTGTCTACATTGGCAGTCAGTAAACACGTAGAGGGAATGGAACTGCTCAACAGTGTGATCAAACTGGGAGTCTTTTTGCTTTTCTGTTTTGTTATCGGCATTTATCTAATTCCCTCTTTTCTAAAAAAAGCCAGGACTTTCCTGAATGACGAGACCTTGTTGATCGTCAGCCTGGGATTATGCCTCGGAATGGTTATCATTGCCACGAAAGCTGGTTTTTCTTCCGCTTTGGGAGCTTTCGTCATGGGATCTATCTTGGCAGAAACCATTGATGCGGAACATATCGAACATATTATCAAACCAGTAAAAGATCTTTTTGGAGCCATATTCTTTGTCTCTGTCGGGATGTTGATCGATCCGGCATTGCTGTGGGAATACAAAATTCCGATCCTGATCCTCACGTTGGTCGTAATGACCGGACAAATATTATTTGCCAGCTTCGGGGTCTTGCTTTCTGGACAACCGGTCAAGATTGCCATACAATCTGGTTTTTCTCTCGCTCAAATAGGCGAATTTGCTTTTATCATCGCATCGTTGGGGCTGTCATTAGGGGTAACCGATAATTTCCTCTATCCTATTGTCGTAGCGGTTTCAGTTGTCACGACTTTCTTTACGCCTTACATGATTCGTATGGCAGAACCTGCATGCCGGGTTGCCGACCGGATCATACCGAAGTCATGGATGAAATTTCTCGAACGTTATTCTTCCGGTTCCAATACCATACATCAGAAAAGCGCCTGGAATAAACTGTTGAAGGCGCTGATCCGCATAGTCGGCACTTATACAGCCGTTACCCTTGTCCTGATCTTTATCTGGCTTCAGTTCATAGCTCCTTTTATCATGAAAGAACTTCCGGGCATACGGGGAGCGGGTATCTCACTCGTTCTGATCCTACTACTAATAGCTCCCATGCTGCGTGCGATCATGATGAAGAAGAACCATTCCGCCGAATTCCAACAATTATGGCTGGACAGCAAGTACAACCGGGGACCATTGGTTTCATTGGTCATTTTGCGTATTATATTATGTATCGGCCTAGTCATGCTGCCCGTCGCCCGTTTGTTGAATGCCACAGTCGGTATCGTACTGGCGATCGCAGCAACCGTCATCGTTATTGTCATTTTATCCAAACGGCTGAAAAGACAATCCATCCTGATGGAACGACATTTTTTCAGTAACCTCTCCGCACGTGAATTGGAGAACGAGCGGAAAGCTCCGATCAACCAACGGTTTGCCAACCACCTGTTGGAACGCGACCTTCATTTAGCCGATTTTGAAGTAAAGCAGAACTCCCCCAGCATGGGAAAAACCTTGAAGGAACTCAACTTCCGCCAGAAATGCAATGTCAACATCGTAACGATCATTCGGGGAGAACAGCGGATTAATATTCCCGGAGGAGAAGAACGTCTCTATCCATTTGACAAATTGGTAGTAGTCGGTGCAGATGTCGATCTTGAACATTTCCGCCAATATCTGGTCGAGCGATATAAAAAGGCCCAAACCGACAAGGAGCAGACGACGCATGAAGTCAATATGGAACAATTCACCATCGCCGAAGGATCCCATCTGATCGGGCGTACAATTCTGGAATCAGGCATACGGGACAGGTCTGCCTGTCTGGTCATCGGTATCGAACGAGGTTCCTCTTCCATCAAAAACCCATCTCCTTCAACTGTTTTTGAAGAGGGGGATATTGTATGGATTGTTGGAGAACATGAAAAAGTCGTTCAGTTAAGCGAAGGAAAAACGGTGAACAATTGATAATTTCATAAATCATAAATTATAATTCATAGATCATGAAGTTTATAGGAATAATTCCTGCACGCTACGCCTCTACCCGCTTTCCGGGGAAGCCACTTGCCGATTTGGCAGGCAAGCCGATGATCCAACGGGTATACGAACAAGTCCAAAATGTGCTTGATTCAGTTTGCGTAGCTACGGACGATAACCGTATAGAAGCAGCCGTCCAAGCTTTCGGCGGCAATGTCATCATGACATCCGACCAACACAAAAGCGGTACGGATCGTTGTTATGAAGCGTATTGTAAAATCGGAGATGGATACGATGTGGTTGTTAACATACAAGGCGACGAACCTTTTATCCAACCGGAACAGATCGAAATACTAAAAGCATGTTTCATCGATGACAGCATCCAAATCGCCACCCTGGTAAAACCATTTCGCCCGGATGATGATTTCGAAACGACCTTATTCAACGCCAATTCACCGAAAGTAGTTTTGAACAAGAAGAATGAGGCTATGTACTTTAGCCGTTCGATCATTCCTTACATGAGAGGAAGGAAATATACCGAATGGCTGCCGAACCATACCTATTACAAACATATCGGGCTATATGCCTACCGCGCCGACACACTCAAAGAAATTACCCATTTACCCCAATCCCCTCTGGAACTGGCTGAAAGCCTGGAACAACTGCGCTGGCTAGAAAACGGCTACAAGATAAAAGTTGGAATTACCCAGCAGGAAACAATCGGTATCGACACGCCAGAGGATATGGAAAAGGCATTGGCCTTCTTGAAAAATAGGGAGTATCAACCGACTAATGAATCGGCATCCGCATAAAAAGGAATGCCGGTTGCTCTCCAAAGCAACCGGCATTCTTTTTATCCCATCAGATTCGACTTCTCAACGGCGACGGTTATTCTCCCGCTGTTGTTTCTGTCTTTCCAACTGGGCCTGTTGAGCTTTCTGGGCTTCTTCCAAACGTTTCATGAAACCGGACTTCTTCATCGGCTTTTTCTTGTTTTCTTCCAACTTGGCCAACAGCTTATCTTCGTTAATCGTATAACGGAAAATTACAGTCTGCAAAATCGTGATCAATGTGGAGATGAAGTAGTAGTAGGTCAAACCGGATGCATACTGATTGAAGAATACCAACATCATCAGCGGCATCATGTACATCATCGCCTTCATTCCCGGCATCTGCTGCTGTCCAGTGTTCGTCTGATCCATATTGAACTTCGTATATATGATGTTCGTTACAGTCATCAACAAACAGAACAAACTGATATGATTTCCGAAGTACGGTGTAATAATAGGAATATATGTATTCCAGCTTACAATCGCATCATAAGTAGACAAGTCGTGTGCCCAAAGGAAACTCTGGTGACGCAATTCTATAGCCGACGGAAAGAACATGAACAGAGCGACCAGGATCGGCATCTGTAACAACATCGGAACACATCCTGCCATCGGACTCGCTCCGGCACGGCTATACAGTTCCATGATCGCACGCTGACGCTCTACCGCCTTATCCTGTCCCGGGTATTTAGCATTGAGCTCTTCTACCTGCGGGCGCAATACACGCATTTTGGCCGATGACATATAAGACTTATATGTCAACGGAAACAGGATCAATTTTACGATAACCGTCAGCAGGAAGATCAACAAGCCGTAGCTATGAATAAATTGTCCGAGGAAATTAAACAACGGAATGACGAAATACTGGTTCACCCAACGGAAAATACCCCATCCCAGCGGAACGATCTTTTCCAGATCCAGTTGGTCGGCTTTCTCTACATCATCATCGTAAGATTTCAACAGAGAGAACTGATTGGGACCAAAATAGAAACGCATATCCGTCGCTTCGTTACCCTTCAAATCGAAAGGTACGGAAGTCGTCGTCTTATACTCTTTCAGGAAAGAACCGTCTTCAGGCAACATCTTCGAATCGATAGTTGTCGACTCGAATCCTTCGTTTCCGGCGATCAGGATAGAAGAAAAATACATGTCTTTATAGGCAACCCATTTCAACCGGTTAGACAATTGTTTGCTGTCGTTCTTGGTTTCGCTCAGGTACTCCACATCGTCGGCCATAAATTTATAATATACCGTTGCATAACGGTCTTCAAACTTACGCCCCTTTTCCTGCTGGATTATTTTTTGTTGCCACAACAAGTCCAATGCAGTCGTACCTGGCGACAGTACACCATTCAGGCCGGTTCCCTTAATGGAGAACTGCAACATATAATCATCCGGTTTTAAGGTATACATAAAATCCAGATGGCTGCCTTCGCCCGTATTCAGACGCATGGTAATACTGTTCCCGTCATTTCCTTTTACAGGGGTAAAATACAAATCACCGGTATTTACCACGCGATTATCAGCCGTAACCAATGTAAAATCGAACTTCGAGTCCTTTTCATCGAAAAGCACTAAAGGTTCACCTTTATAATTATCGTATTTTTTCAGGCGGACATATCCAATACGCCCTCCCTTATTGGCCAAACGGACTTCAATCAGCTCGTTTTCCAAAACAGTGGAACCCTCCTCTCCAATCATTGCATCGGCGAAAACGCCAAACGTGTTCTGTAAACGGGCAAGCCGTACAGAATCGGGCAAACCGGCCAGTTCGTCGTCCGCTTTTGCTTCTCTATTCAATTCTTTCTGCTGTTCCAGCTGCTTTGCATATTCTATCCGGGCTATCGAATCCTGCATCCGGCGCTGTGCTTCTATCTGCTCCGGCGTAGGCTGGTTCAACCAGGTAAATACAATTAAGACAACTCCAATAAGCAGGAAACCTATTATCGTGTTTTTATCCATCTATAATTTTTATTTTTTATTTTCAACTGCAGCTTTTATAAAGCTAACGAAAAGAGGATTAGGATTAACGACCGTACTGTTATATTCCGGATGGAACTGAACCCCCACAAACCATTTCAATGCTGGAATCTCAACGACTTCAACCAAGTTCGATTCAGGATTTTCACCTACACACATCATGCCGGCAGCCTCGAACTTATCGCGATATTCGCTATTAAATTCAAAACGATGTCGATGGCGCTCCTGGATGTGTGTCTGTCCATACGCTTCATAAGCCTTAGACCCTTTCTTCAATATACAGTCGTATGCTCCCAGACGCATAGAACCGCCCATATTGGTTACGTTCTTCTGCTCTTCCATCAGGTCGATCACTTTATATGGGGTATTTGGTTCCATTTCTGTCGAGTTGGCTTCCGCCAGTCCCATTACATTACGGGCAAATTCAATCACCATGCACTGCATGCCCAAACAAATACCCAGGCAAGGGACATCGTTTTCACGAGCATATTTCAATGCAGCAAATTTTCCTTCAATACCACGCTGTCCAAATCCCGGAGCAATCAGGATTCCGTCCATATCTTTCAACAATTCGGCGGCATTACCATCATTCAGTTTTTCAGAATGAAACAAATGCAAATCCAACTTACGATCATTATAAATAGCGGCCTGCAACAGAGATTCGTCGATCGACTTATAAGCATCCTGCAGTTCGACATATTTACCGACTAAGCCGATCCTTACAGTTTCAGTAGCATCAACCTTACGTTGCAAGAACTGATGCCAAGGCTTCATCTCGGGTGTCGGTCCGACTTCCAGTCCTACCTTACGCAGGATCACCTCGTCCATCTTCTGGCGCTGCAATACCAACGGAACTTCGTAAATCGTCGGAACATCAATAGACTGTATGACGGCATCCTGTGCTACATTACAGAAAAGGGCCACTTTACTTAACAAATTGGCACTCAACTCATGTTCAGTACGCAATACCAGAACATCTGGCTGAATACCCAGCTCCTGCAGTTGTTTTACAGAATGCTGTGTCGGTTTGGTCTTGTATTCTTTTGCAGCCGCGATATAAGGTACATAAGTAAGATGTACGCATATACAATTCTTTCCCAATTCCCATTTCAGCTGGCGCACGCTTTCGATAAACGGAAGAGATTCGATATCACCGACCGTACCTCCGATTTCAGTGATCACGAAATCAAATTTGTATTTATTTCCCAGCAATTTCACATTGCGCTTGATCTCGTCCGTGATATGAGGCACCACCTGCACAGTCTTTCCCAGGTAATCCCCTTTACGTTCTTTGTTAATAACGCTCTGATAAATGCGGCCTGTAGTGATATTATTTGCACGGGTCGTCTGAACATTCAAGAAACGCTCGTAGTGTCCGAGATCCAAATCCGCTTCATGTCCGTCTACGGTAACATAGCATTCCCCATGTTCGTATGGGTTCAACGTACCTGGATCGATATTGATATAGGGATCAAATTTCTGAATGGTAACTTTATAACCTCTTGCCTGAAGTAGTTTACCCAATGATGCGGCAATAATTCCCTTACCCAATGAAGAGACCACGCCGCCCGTAACGAAGATGTACTTTGTATCTGCCACGATAGTAATATTTTAATTATCTTTTAATTGCACACTCGCATTTCAAAACTGCAAAGTTACATAATTTCATTCATATAACAAGGGGAGAGAGAAAAACATCTTTTGTCCTTTTGACAGCAAAAGGAAGCTGATCCTCTTCATATAGAAACGAACAAACTTAAAAAAGGTACATCAAACGGATGTAACGAAAACAGAGCTCTATATAAAAGTTTTGTTTAAAAAACAACTATCATACTATCATAATTAAATTCATATACTTGTAAAACAGCATGTTATTCCATGACAGTTCCTATTTTCAACTATCATTCATCTATCATAACCATCATGGTCAAAAAGCAATAAAGTATTATATACCAGACTTTTATAAAACAACAGATATGTTCAAAAGCTGATACAAAGTAGATAAAAAAGGCTCGTTTTTTCATGAAGACAAGCTACTTTTTTACCGAAAACAACTTGAAAAGTTTCTTCAGACCCGGGTGGAAGGGTATGGGAGATCCGGGTGTGGAGGAGGTGGAGACCCGGGTCTTCGTGAAACCGGAACGGGGATGTGGAGCTGTTTATCTGCCTTGTTTGAGGAGATTTTATGCACTGTTTCTGATTATAATCCAGTGGAATAGCTGTTTTTTGATAAATAGATTTTCACAGCAGGGCGATAACATTTTGTCAATTGAAAAAAGAACGTATCATTTATTTTTATTTTCATTCCAAAGAAAATAGTGTATCTTCGTTGTTATATTAAAGAAAAGTATAAAATACATATAAGATGAAAAGTTTAAATGGTTCAGTCCTGCGTTGCATATTTGCGATCGTATTGGGACTTGTATTGGTTCTTTGGCCGGAAGCGGCTGTTACTTACTTGGTGATAACGATCGGTATCTGTTTTATCATACCCGGCTTATTCTCACTCTTAAATTATTTCACCCGTGAAAAAGTAGAAGGAGAGCCGAGTCCAATGTTTCCGATCGACGGAGCAGGCAGTATTCTGTTCGGAGCATGGTTGGTAATCATGCCGCAATTTTTCGTTAGCATATTGATGTATGTTTTAGGGGCTTTACTGGTTCTTGCAGGCGCGCAGCAACTGATTTCACTGGTTTCTGCCCGCAAATGGAGTACCGTTTCCTATGTTTTTTATATCATACCATCCCTGATTTTAATAACAGGGATCATGATCCTCGCCTACCCATTCGGAGCAGCCGCCAACACATTTGTGATTTTCGGAGTTGCTTGCTTGATCTATGGTATTTCCGAATTGATCAACTGGTATAAGTTCAGTAAAAGATAAGAGAAAAATGGAGTACCACCCGCTTCAGGATTTACGGTACTCCATCGGAGAAATTCCCATATGTTTCTTAAAGAATTTTCCAAAAGTCGACTGGTCGGAAAAATGAAGTATATCCGCCACCTGCTGGACAGTCGCCTGAGGCGCTTTCAAAAGAATTTTCGCTTCGACAATCAGGGCATCATCTATCCACTTATTAGCGGATTTACCCGTCAACTCCTTCAGGATCAATGACAGATATTGTGGCGTAATAAATAACCTTTCAGCATAGAATGTAACCACATGCTGCTCCTTACAATGCTCAAACAATAATTGCAGGAATTGTTCGAACAGCTCTTCTTTACGAGAAAGGGTCGGTCGGATCAAACGATCTTTCTTGCTTAACATTATATTCCCTAAGTCCAGCAAGAAGCCAATAAAGGCATTCTGTACTAACTCCTTCTGATAAAAATGAGTACGTTCCCTCATCTTCTCCCGTATAACCTGCATGCTACCGGCCAGTTTCGCTGTTTCTTCCGGTTCCAGTTCCGTACAAGGATTCTTACGGATCTCCATATAGTTCGCTATAGCCTGAGTCCGGTTACCTCCACCAGGATTACAATCGTTCAAAAACTCCTTAGACGCAATCAGCAAGCGACCTTTAAAATCTTTACCGATCCTATCAAGTTGGAGTGCATGCGTAGGCATGATCGTTATGAAACTGTTCGGTTTGACAATGTAAGAAACATAATCCACATGGATTTCAAGTGTCCCTTCAAAAGTCAACACCATCAAAAGCGCATTTAACCGCATCGGAGCAAAACGCTCAGGCGAGTCGGGATCTCCGATATCCATACCTCCGTCCAGATCCGCAATCGAAAAAATATCCTGAAAACTATCACGGAAAATAATACTCTTATTCAGTTCCGCCAATTCTATTAAAGGAAGTTTTTCCATCTTTACATATTTACTAATCGTGTACTTGCAAAGGTAAACATTTTTTCAACAAACAGAAAAATGTTTCATTTTTTTACCAATGAATAACGGTTTTTCAGGAATAAGAAAGGTTCCTTTTATTCGTTTTCGACTAATTCCGTAACAGAATAAACCTTTTTAGTTTTCCAAATTAGACAGACCTTTGCAATATCTGATCGTATAAAAAGTAATCATTAAAATCGATGGTCATAAAAGAACAAATAATGTTAACGGCATTCGACTTATTTTCGGAACACGGGATCAAGAATGTCAGTATGGATGATATCGCTCATAACGCGAGTATATCCAAACGGACTCTTTATGAGCTCTTCGAAGATAAGGAGACTCTGCTAACAGAATGTATAAACCTGAGTTATACTAAAATGAGGCTATCCATGAAGCGACTTGAATCCGAGCCGATAACAGCCTTAGAAGTCGCTTTGCTTTTTTATGAAGAACTTATGAGACGGCCTCGCTGGTTTAACCGGAAGTTCTATGATGATCTGAAACGTTATCCGAAAGCATTACAAAAAACGGAAGAAGAAAAGTCCCGCTTTTTGAAAAAATGTATAAAACTACTGTCACGAGGGGCTAAAGAAGGTGTTTTTCAACCGAATATTAACTTTGAGATTGTAGCTTTACTGGCGAAAGAGCAGGCAAAAATGATCCGTCCGTCCAAAGCCCTTTCCAACCATTCCGTGTCCGAAGTGTTCAATACGATTCTTTATACCTTCCTTCGGGGAATCTCTACAGAAAAAGGCATTGCCATTTTAGATCGTTACTTGTTGAAATATAAACAGAAGCAATTAGATTGAACAAACGATTTTATTAAAAATCAAATTTACTTATTTTAAATGAGACAAATCATAATTACCAAAAAGATGATGTGGGTAGTGATAATGTTACTCCCCTCTCTGGCCTTCACCACCGTAAAAGCTCAAGACACGCTCGTTCTCGATATAAAGAAAGCTCTTGAGATCGCGCTGAGCGAAAATCCCACCGTAAAAGTGGCTAACAAGGAAATCCAGAAAAAAAAATATGCACAGAAAGGTTCATATGCCGCCCTATTTCCCCAAGTAAGTTTTGCTGCCGACTATAATCGAACTTTGAAAAAACAGGTGATGTATATGGACGGCTTCGACATGGGAAGTACCGAAATACCAGGCATGGAAGACATGCCGAATATGGATGAAGGGATCGAAGTAGGACGTGATAATAACTGGAATCTCGGTTTCAACGCCTCTATGCCGATTGTCAACGCCGCTCTTTGGAAAAGCCTAAGCATCTCAGCTGTCGATGTGGAATTGGCTATCGAACAGGCACGTTCTTCCAAAATTGCTATGGTCAACCAGGTAAAGAAAGGGTATTACGGCGTGCTTCTTGCCAACGATTCATACCGCGTATTTAAGGAAAGCTATGACAACGCAATGGAAAATTACCTGGATATCAAGCATAAGTTCGAACAGGGAACCGTTGCCGAATATGACCTGATACGCGCCAATGTTACCGTAAAGAACAGCGAACCCAATATGTTGCAGGCAGAAAACGCATTAGTTCTTGCCAAATGGCAATTGAAAGCATTATTAGGCATGGATCTGGACATAAATATCGAATGTGAAGGACAATTGACCGACTTTGAAAAAGATCTATTCGGCGATTTTCTTTCCACAGACACAACCCTGGCTAATAATACAGATTTGAAACAGATGGATTTGCAAGCCAAGCAACTGGAAAAGACACTGACCATGCAAAAGTTCGATTATCTGCCGACACTGTCGCTCACTGGACTATATCAGTGGACAGCCATGAACAACGACTTCAAGTTCAAAGACTATATGTGGAACCCCTACTCGATGGTCGGCTTATCACTCTCTATTCCTATCTTCTCAGGCGGCAGCAAGTTCTATAAGATCAAACAAACAAGAAATTCGATCGAACAGTTGAGCCTGCAAAGAGAGGATACACAGCGAAACCTGCAACTGGCAATCAAGCAGTATATAGATAATATGAATACCTGCGTCAAACGTTTCGACGCTTCACAAAAGGGAGTAGAGCAAGCCGAACGGGGATATATGATCTCACAGAAACGATACGACACAGGAGCCGGGACTCTGTTAGAAATGAACGATTCGGAATTAGCATTGACACAGGCCAAACTGAATTTCAACCAAGCTATTTACGACTATATGGTAGCAAAAGCTGACTTGGAAAAGGTATTAGGCCAGCAAGAGTTTTAAAAAACAAAAAAATAGACATTGAATAAAAATATCACAAAATGGAAACAAATAAAAGACAACACTTTATATCACTCTTCATTTTATCTTTGTTGCTATCCTGTTCAGGGGAAAAGAAAGATTCGGCACAAACGGAAACCGTCAGCAACAAAGCCATTGTGAGAATAGAAACTGTTTCCGCACAAGATGTGGAGCAGATCAGTGAATTTACAGCAACAGTAGAAGCCAATATTTCGAATAACATCGCCCCACAAAACCCAGTGCGCATAGAGAAACTGTTTGCAGAAGTCGGCGATCATGTAAAAGCAGGTCAACTCTTGGTCAAGATGGATGAGACAAACCTCAAACAGACAAAAATACAATTGGATAACCAGGAACTGGAGTTCAAACGTATTGATGAACTGTACAAAGTAGGCGGTGCTTCCAAATCAGCCTGGGATGCACAGAAAACACAATTAGACGTAAGCCGTGCGACCTACAAGAATTTGCAGGAAAACACACAGTTATTGAGTCCGATCACCGGTATCGTCACTGCCCGCAACTATGATAGCGGCGATATGTATAGCGGAGGTTCGCCGATCTTCACCGTAGAACAGATTCGTCCGGTCAAACTGTTGATCAACGTATCCGAAAGTCTTTTCACGAAAGTAAAAAAGGGAAAAGATGTCGACATCCGGTTAGATGTATACGGAGACGAAGTTTTCAAAGGAAAAGTCAGCCTGGTTTACCCGACTATCGATCCGAATACACGCACATTCCCTGTCGAAATCAAAATCGACAACAATGACGAACGTGTCCGTCC
The DNA here is from genome assembly GCF_019041495.1 of Parabacteroides sp. MSK.9.14. Taxonomy (NCBI): domain Bacteria; kingdom Pseudomonadati; phylum Bacteroidota; class Bacteroidia; order Bacteroidales; family Tannerellaceae; genus Parabacteroides; species Parabacteroides sp. MSK.9.14. The sequence continues at coordinate 59,290 of NZ_JAHPXO010000017.1, read as the reverse complement.
GGGGATGTTCGCCCGCGTGACGATCGGTTTCGGAACACAAAACCATGTGGTCGCTCCGGATCTCGCCATCGTAAAACAGTCCGGTGCAGGAGACCGCTATATATATGTATACAAAGACGGTAAAGTTTACTACGAGAAAGTGGAGTTAGGACGCCGTATGGGAAACAAATATGAAGTCATTTCAGGGGTAAACAGTGGCGACCAGGTTGTAATATCCGGTCAAAGCCGCCTAAACAACGGAATGGAAGTAGAAATCGAAAAGTAAGAGACAAACACTATGAGCTTATATGCAACAGCGGTAAAAAAGCCGGTTACGACTGCCCTTGTCTTTGTGGCAATCGTGATCTTCGGTCTTTTTTCATTAACCAGATTATCAGTGGACCTGCTGCCAGAGATCGAGACAAACACGATCATGGTCATGACCTCCTATGCCGGCGCCAGCGCTGCGGATATCGAAATGAACGTCTCCAAACCGTTGGAGAACGTGCTGAACAGTGTCAGCGACCTGAAACACATCACGTCACAGTCACGTGAAAACATTTCAATCATCACACTAGAATTCGACTATGGTACGGATATCGATGTGGCGACAAACGACGTGCGCGATAAACTGGACGTTGCCGAGCCAATGCTGCCGGATGATGTGGACAATCCCATTATCTTCAAATTCGGGACGAACGATATACCGATTATCATCCTTTCGGTTACGGCGGAAGAGAGCACGAACGCCCTATACAAGATTCTGGACGATAAGGTATCGAACCCGCTTGCACGTATCAGCGGTGTAGGAGCGGTTTCCATTTCCGGTACGCCGGCACGTGAAATACAAGTCTATTGTGATCCGTACAAACTGGAAGCATACGGAGTTTCAATCGAAGGAATATCCGCTATCATCGCACAGGAAAACAGGAACACTCCAGGCGGCAGCGTGGATATCGGTTCCAACGCCTATGCGCTCCGTGTACAAGGTGAATTTACGGATGCGCATCAGATGGACGATCTTGTGATCGGTCATAAAGATAACAAGACTATCTATCTGCGTGATGTTGCCCGCATTGAAGACAGCATCGAAGAGCGTGCCCAAGAGACTTACAATAACGGTAAAAAAGGCGGCATGATCGTTATCCAAAAACAATCGGGAGCCAACTCGGTGAACATAGCCAAGAAGGTTCATCAGAAGTTGCCGGAAATTCAAAAAAGCCTTCCTTCAGATGTCAAGTTAGGGGTAATCATGGATACCTCCACTAACATTTTGAATACAATCGACAGTCTGAAAGAAACCATTTTCATCACCTTCATTATCGTTATGTTAGTGGTGTTCGTATTCCTCGGACGATGGAGAGCAACGTTTATCATTATTCTGACCATTCCGATCTCGTTGATAGCCTCGTTCGCTTACTTGCTTGCATCCGGCAATACACTGAATATTATCTCGCTGAGTTCACTCTCTATTGCTATCGGTATGGTTGTGGATGACGCGATTGTGGTGCTGGAAAACATTACTACCCATATCGAAAGAGGTAGTGCCCCAAAACAAGCGGCCGTACATGCTACAAACGAAGTGGCCATCTCTGTAATCGCCTCAACCCTGACCATGTTGGCCGTGTTCCTGCCCCTGACAATGGTGACAGGTATGGCGGGTATTCTGTTCAAACAGTTGGGGTGGATCGTCAGTATCATCATGATCGTTTCGACAGTCGGTGCTTTGACCCTGACTCCGATGTTGAGTTCTCTACTACTCAGGCAGAATCCTAAAAAAGGCCGCTTGTACACCTTGTTCTTCACACCGATCGAAAAGGCATTGGATGCGCTGGACCGTGGCTATTCCAGTTTTCTTTATTGGGCAGTACGCCACCGGAAAACGGTCATATTCGGTGCGACTTTGATCTTTGCGGGAAGTATGCTATTGGTTCCAACTATCAAGACGGAATTCTTCCCGACTCAGGATAACGCACAGATCAGTGTTCACATCGAGTTACCGGTCGGAACCCGCCAAGATATCACCCGTAAGCTGGCGCTTGAAATCGACGAACTGTTCCGACAGAAATATCCGGAAATAAAAACCAGTAACTTCACTGAGGGACAAGCCGATTCCGATAATACCTGGGCTCAATTGAGTAATAACGGAACACATATTATCGACTATTACATCAATATGCTGAGTGTCGGCGATCGTGAACGCGGTATGGTTGAAATCTGTGAAGAGATGCGTAAGGACCTGGCAAAATATCCGGAGATCAAGACCTTCAAGGTGATCGAAGGCGGACAGGAAGAAGGTATGGGCGGACAGAACGCTGTCGACATCGAGATTTATGGTTTCGATTTCGGCCGGACCGATGCCGTAGCCGCCGAACTGGCCGAAAGGATGCGTAAGGTAAAAGGTTGTTCACAAGTCAACATCAGCCGTGAGGACTACATACCCGAATATCAAGTTGATTTCGACCGGGAAAAGCTGGCGATCAACGGATTGAATATCACAACGGCTGCTATGGCTTTGCGTAACCGTATCAACGGCTCTACCGCTTCCAAATATCGCGAAGACGGTGACGAGTATGATATAAAAGTACGCTACGCACCAGAATTCCGTCAGTCGGTTGAAGACATCGAGAATATCCTGGTTTATAACAATGCCGGTCAGGGAATCCGTATCCGCGACCTGGGTAAAGTAGTAGAACGAATGACGCCTCCGACCATTGAACGCAAAGACCGTGAACGTGTCATCACCGTATCGGCAGTAGTCGGAAAAGGTGCAGCCATGAGCGATATCGTAACAGCTGCCCGGAATCAACTGAAGGAAATGGATATACCTTCGGATGTCAGCTGGCAGTTAGGAGGAACGTACGAAGACCAGATGGACACCTTCTTCGACCTGACAATCCTGATGGTCCTGATCATCATTTTGGTATTTATCGTAATGGCCGCTCAGTTCGAATCGCTGACAGACCCGTTCGTAATCATGTTCTCCATTCCTTTCGCCTTCACCGGTATAATTTTGGGACTGGCAATCACACAGACCCCATTGGGCGTTATGGCATTGATCGGCCTGATTATGCTGATGGGGATCGTTGTTAAGAACGGTATCGTGCTGATCGACTACACGATCCTCTGCCGGGAAAGAGGAATGGGAATCCTAACCGCAGTAGTGACTGCCGGAAAATCCCGCCTCCGCCCTGTATTGATGACCACTTTGACTACCGTATTGGGTATGATCCCGATGGCTGTCGGAACAGGCGAAGGCTCGGAAATGTGGCGTTCGATGGGTATGACGGTTGCATGGGGACTTTCGGTGTCAACATTGATCACCCTGATAATCGTACCGGTCGTATACAGTGTATTTGCCGGAAACGGAGTCCGGCGCAGACGCCGCAAGATCGCAAAAAATGGAATATCTTCTAAAAAAGAATAAATAATAATTAGGAATAAGTTAATATGAAAGCTATATTTGTATCATTTAATCAAGCATATTACGAAATGATCCTGAATGTGATGGACCGAAACAATATCCGGGGCTTCACATACTGGAACGAAGTACAGGGACGTGGAAGTAAGACCGGCGAGCCCCATTATGGAAGTCATGCCTGGCCGACACTGAACTCGGCAATCCTGGCAATGGTCGATGACGAAAAAGTCGACCATTTCCTGGAGATACTTCATCAGATGGATCAGAAGACGGAAGCGCAAGGATTACGTGCTTTTGTCTGGAACATCGAAAAAACAATTTAATAACATAATGAACGATCTTTTTAACATTCTCATTTTCAGCAAAGACTATAATCAGGGAGTTGTCATCCAGGACTATATAAAAGCTATTGGATACAACTCACAAGTATTCGACCAGGAAGAAGCGGCATATGAGGGATTCCTTTCCAGAAATTTCACACTCTGTATTATCAACCACGATATAGACACGAAAGAAACACGGACATTGGCAGCCATGATCAAAAGTTCGGAAAATATCATCCCTGTCGTTTTCTTGTGTGAACATCCGACGAGAGAAGAAATAGCATTGCTGTTTTCGTTCCATGCAGACGATGTGATACGCAAACCTCTTGACACAGATATCTTACAAGCCCGGATTAAAGCAGTACAAAGCCGTTACCAGCCCCAACGCAAGAAAGAGGTCAGGACTTATATTTTCGGAAAATTCAAATTCGACTTGCAAAAACAGATCTTGTCCATAGAAGGCAAAACAACCAAGCTGACAACCAAAGAGGCCGATTTGCTTACGTTGCTGTGCCAACACGCAAACAATATGGTAGACAGGATGCACGCCCTGCAGATCATATGGAGAAGCGATAACTATTTCAGCGCCCGCAGCATGGATGTTTATATCACCAAATTACGCAAACTATTGCAAGATGATCCTACCATCAAAATAATAAACGTTCACGGAAAAGGTTATAAATTATCAACACGCGAAAATGACAACTGAACATTTCACCTTATTTCTAATTGTTATGGCAGCTATCGCCGCCATAGTCTTCATAGCCCTTTATTTCGTCGAAGCCGGTTATGGAATGTTGTTCGATAAAAAATGGGGACTTCCGATACCGAACAAGATTGCTTGGATTTGCATGGAAGCGCCGGTTTTTATCGTCATGTTTTTGTTATGGAACGGATCGGAACGACAGTTCGAGACAGTACCGTTCCTGATATTCTTATTCTTCGAACTGCATTATTTCCAACGATCTTTTATTTTTCCTCTGTTGATAAAAGGCAAAAGTAAAATGCCGGCAGGCATCATGCTTATGGGAATCACCTTTAACCTCCTGAACGGTTATATGCAGGGAGAATGGATTTTCTACTTAGCACCGCAGGATATGTATACGAAAAGCTGGCTGCACAGCCCTCAATTTATAGTCGGGACAATCTTGTTCTTCACCGGCATGGCAATCAATATCCAGTCAGACCATATTGTCCGCCACCTCAGAAAGCCTGGCGACACGAACCATTATCTGCCTAAAAAAGGCCTGTTCAAATATGTGACATCAGCCAACTACTTTGGCGAAATCGTGGAATGGTGCGGATTTGCAATCCTGACCTGGAGTGCAAGCGGAGCTGTTTTCGCTTGGTGGACATTTGCAAACCTTGTACCTCGCGCAAACACCATCTATCATAAATACAAAGCGATGTTTGGTAACGAACTGGAAAACCGTAAACGGGTTATTCCTTTTATATATTGAATGATTAACTCATAATAGATATGGAAAAAGAATCTATACTGTTCACTCCCGGTAAAATCGGGCCGTTGACCCTGAGAAACCGGACGATACGGGCGGCTGCATTTGAAAGCATGTGCCCAGGAAACGCGCCTTCCGACATGTTATATGACTACCATAAATCGGTTGCCTCCGGCGGGATCGGTATGACGACTTTGGCCTATGCGGCTGTTACGCAAAGCGGACTTTCTTTCGAACGTCAGCTCTGGATGCGCCCAGATATCATCCCCGGATTAAAACACATCACCGATGCCATCCACAAAGAAGGGGCGGCTGCCTCCGTACAACTCGGACATTGCGGAAACATGTCTCACAAAAACATCTGCGGGTGCAGGCCTATCTCCGCATCCAGCGGTTTCAATATCTATTCCCCTACCCTTGTCCGTGGAATGAAACCTTCCGAAATCACAGCTATGGCAAAAGCGTTCGGACAAGCAGTTCATCTGGCGCGCGAAGCCGGAATGGATGCAGTGGAAATACATGCCGGTCACGGCTATCTGATCAGCCAGTTTCTTTCTCCCTATACCAATCATCGGAAAGACGAATATGGCGGTAGCTTGCAAAACCGGATGCGCTTTATGAAAATGTGCATGGACGAAGTGATGAAAGCTGCCGGTCAGGATATGGCAGTGTTGGTAAAGATGAATATACGCGACGGCTTCAAAGGAGGAATGGAGCTTGATGAGACACTTGAAGTGGCTCGTACCCTGCAGAACGAATGCGGGGCACACGCTTTGATCCTTAGCGGTGGCTTCGTCAGCCGTGCCCCGATGTATGTGATGCGGGGTTCCATGCCGATTCATACGATGACGCATTATATGCCTTTCGGCTGGCTACCGCTCGGAGTCAAAATGGCAGGACGGTTCATGATCCCGTCTGAGCCGTTCAAAGAGGCTTACTTCCTGGAAGATGCCCTAAAATTCAGGGCGGCATTGAAAATGCCACTTGTCTATGTAGGCGGTCTGATCTCACGCGAGAAGATAGACGAGGTCTTGAACGACGGTTTCGAATTCGTGAGTATGGCACGTGCCTTGCTGAACGATCCGTCATTCGTAAACAAGATGAAGGAAGACAAACATGCCCGTTGTGACTGCGGACATAGCAACTATTGCATCGCCCGCATGTATTCCATCGAAATGGCATGCCACAAACATATTCAGAACTTGCCCAAAAGCATTGTCAAAGAAATAGAGAAATTAGAATATAAGTAATGGAAAAAGGATTAGCCATCATAACCGGTGCCGACGGAGGCATGGGACAAGTAATCACGGCAGCCCTCGCAAAAGAAGGCTATCCGGTGATTATGGCTTGCCTCGATCCGGAAAAAGCAGCCTCCCTATGTAACCGGATCCAGCAAGAAACCGGTAACACCCAGATAGAAGTGCGAAGAATCGATCTCGCTTCCCTTTCATCCGTAAACAATTTCACCGGTCAATTATTAAAAGAAGGACGTCCCGTCAGCCGCTTGATGAACAATGCCGGCATCCTGACAACTCCGGTACGCAAAACAGAAGACGGGCTGGAAACAATCGTAAGCGTCAATTATGTGGCTCCCTACATGCTCACCCGCCAGTTATTACCATTAATGCAACCAGGATGCCGTATTGTAAATACAGTGTCCTGCACGTATGCCATCGGCCGGATCGAACCGGACTTCTTTGAAAAAGGAAGGAACGGACGCTTTTTCCGCATTCCAGTATATAGCAATACCAAACTGGCGTTGTTATTATTCACCCAAGAACTTGCCGAACGACTGCAAAACCAAGGCATTACCATAAATGCCTCAGACCCAGGAATCGTCAGTACGAACATGATCACGATGCAAGCCTGGTTCGACCCGCTTACCGATATCTTGTTCCGCCCCTTTATCAAAACACCGGTCCAAGGCGCGGCGACCGCCATCCATCTGGCTCTTTCGGATGAGGCGAAAGATAGAAACGGTTGTTGCTATGCCAATTGCAAAAAGAGGAATGTGTCAGAACGCATCCGGCATCATGCACAGCAAAAACAACTTTGGGACGATACGGAAATCTTGCTCCGGCAAAAAGGAATCCGGTTCTGAACCGGCATGCACTTTTAGTTTCATACCGATGAAACTCCTATTCCATGCCTATGAAACTTCCGTTCCATGCCGAGGGAATTTCAGTTTCATGCCTATGAAACTGAAAATTCATGCAGACAAGATTTTGCAGATATAAATATAAATCGTACCTTTGCACCGCTTTTAACCCCCGTACGTGTGATGGGAAATTAGAAAGCATAAACATCTAATTTTGAGTAACACAAAAATTAAAACAAAATGAAGACATTTCAATTAGAAGGAAAGTCAAGAGAAGTAGCCGCTACTTCTGCAGACCAGAAGAGAGCTTTGAAAGCTATGCGTAAAAACAACGAAATTCCTGCTGTACTGTACGGCGGCGAAAAAGTATCTCATTTCACCATCACAAAAGACAGTGTTCGTAACTTGGTTTACAGCCCTGAAATTTTTGTTGTTGAACTGACGATTGACGGCAAGAAGACAATGGCTATCGTTAAAGATATCCAGTTCCAGCCTGTAACCGACGCTATCCTGCACATGGACTTCTTGGAAGTGTCAGAAAACAAACCGGTAGTAATGGAAGTTCCGGTTGTTCTGGAAGGTCACGCCGAAGGTGTTAAAGCCGGTGGTAAACTGAACTTGCAGATGAGAAAGTTGAAGGTAAAAGCCCTTTACACAGCAATTCCTGAGAAATTGTTTATCAATGTCGATCACCTGGGATTAGGCAAGACTATGCAGGTTGGTGCATTACACTTCGAAGGCCTTGAACTGATGAACGCCAAGAACGCTGTTGTTTGCGCCGTTCAGTTGACTCGTGCCGCTCGTGGTGCTCAGGCTAAGGCATAATAAAATTATTATTCCTAAATAATGTAAGGGGAGAATATTCAACAGAGTATTCTTCCCTTTGTTATATACTAAAAAACAACATAACAATGAAATATCTGATAACAGGACTTGGAAATATCGGTTCCGAATATTTAGGAACCCGCCATAACATCGGATTCCGCGTTGTAAATGCATTGGTAGAAGATGCCGGAGTTCCTTTCACGGAAGAACGTTACGGTGCAATCGCACGGATGCGTATCAAGAACTGTGAGTTGATCATACTGAAGCCGAACACATTCATGAACTTGAGCGGCAATGCCGTCCGCTACTGGTTGCAGAAAGAAAACATTCCGGTAGAGAATCTGTTAGTCATAGTGGACGATCTGGCACTCCCCTTCGGGACACTCCGCCTGAAACCGAAAGGCAGCGATGCCGGACACAACGGATTGAAAAACATCCAACAGTTGTTAGGCACACAAGAATACAGCCGCCTTCGTTTCGGTATCGGCAGTAATTTCCCTCGTGGAGGACAGATCAACTATGTGCTTGGCAAGTTCCCACCGGAAGAGCTCCAGGAAATGCCGGAAAAGATAAAACGGGCGGTAGAAATCATCAAAAGCTTCTGCCTGGCCGGCGTACAGAATACAATGAACCAATACAATAATAAATAAATAATAGTTCCTTGTCTACAGTTTATGAATGAAGTCCGTATAGACAAATGGATGTGGGCCACCCGCATATTCAAGACACGTACCATAGCAGCCGAGGCTTGCAAGAAAAACAGGGTGATGATAAACGGAGTCAATGTAAAACCTTCCCGTATGATCAAAGTCGGAGAAGTGATTCAGGTACGAAAGCCACCTATCACCTTTTCCTTCAAGGTACTCGATTTAACAGAACGCCGTATGGGAGCCAAACTGGTGCCTGATTATCTGGAAAACGTCACTACTCCCGACCAATACGAAATATTGGAAATGAACCGCATATCCGGATTCGTAGACCGTGCACGCGGCTTAGGCCGTCCGACCAAGAAAGACCGTCGCGAACTGGAGCAGTTTACCGATCTGGGGATGATGAACGATGGATTTGATTTCGAGTTTGACTTCGAGGATCCGGAAGACGAAGAGTAAACTCGTTTTTTCACAGCAAGGGCCGTAACTCCTTTTCAAATATTTGCCTGCTGATTATACGATAATGCGGCGAATAGGATTCTTCGAAAACCTTGCTGTGATGTTCCACATATTCTCCCCTATCCAAACGGTCTTCTATTTCTTTGCGATGAGCATCGTAATCCGGCAAGGAAAGTTCCATAGAACGGATAATAGACTCAATCCGCTGCCATTCTTTTTGCCAATCGGCAACTGTAATAGGACGGACACTGTTCACGCTCCGCTTTTTCGAAATCCTTCTTTTCTGTCGCCGAAAGACAGAGACAGAAAAGAAGGAACAAAGTCTGAAAACCGTACTTCCACATCGTTTATTTGATTACTTCTTTCAGTTTTTTGTGCAAATCCTCGCCAGTTATGTTTTTAGCGACAATCACTCCATCAGGATCCAGCAGGACATTGGCCGGAATACCACGAACCCCGTAAAGAGCCGGAATTTCCGAATCCCAATATTTCAAATCGGAAAGATGTGTCCAAGCCAGATTATCGTCGGCAATCGCTTTCATCCACTTGCTTTTATCCTTATCCAGGGAAATCCCCACAATCGTAAAGTTTTTATCTTTATATTCATTAAACGCCTTTACCACATTCGGATTCTCGCGACGACAAGGAGGACACCAGGATGCCCAGAAATCCAACAGTACATATTTACCTCTGAAATCAGAAAGCGAAACAGATACTCCCGCCGTATCTGGCAACGAAAATTCAGGAGCCACCTTCCCTATCTGCACATTTTCCAACTGCTTGATAATACCATCCAAATCTTTTACATACGGGCAACCGGCCAGTTCGGAAGAAATCTTGGCACGAGTCGCTTTCAGTTCATCCAGCGGCAACTGGTAAGTAAAGTAACGATACAGATAAAAAGCGGCGGCAGGCGAAGCCGGATACTTGGTGATCAGACTGTCTATGTCATACCCTTCTTCAAAAACCTTCTCGGCATTCTCCTGAAAGATTGTATTGACAGGAGAATTACGGACCGTAATCGTTTCGCCGTCATTACTTATCCTCACATCCATATTCGTATTTTCGACAAAGAACTGAACCGGATAATTCATATCTTCTGTTGCCAGACCAAACAATAAAGGCTGATCCACTTCTCCCTTAAAAGTAAATTTTCCCTCTTTTAATTCTGCCGTATCGACATCAAAAAACATCTTATTCCGGAAGGACTTGAGATAGACTTTCCCTTCCGTCCTGCCGGTCACTTCTCCATTTATCACATAACCTTTCGGTGCTTCCTGGCAACTCGCCAACATCAGGGCCACCAGGGCTGTCGCTACTAATCGTTTCATTTTTATCTGTTTCGTTTATTATTTAATCTCAGGGTGATGATATCGCCCTTTTTTCAGCGTTCCCTTTCCATATTCGATCGCACGAACCGGACAGCGGTGGATGCAAGCGACACACTGCACACAGGTATCCGTCCAAACAGGCTTCCCTGCCTGCATGCTGATCGTTCCGGTCGGACAAATCCGTTCACATAACCCACAGGAAATACAAGCATCCGTCACCCGGAAAGAATTACTTCCGATAGCCAGATGGGCAAAAAGAGGATAAATCCAGTAGCTTTTCAAACCGGGCATGCTTCCTGTATGATACAAAGCGTCCTGCCCATGCTCCCGGATCGCTTCGATAATCTCGGCCACACGTGCCGGGGCATCCTGCAGTTTCCGTTCCTCCACATCTTTGTCGTCCACATCGAAACCAGGCAGCAAGATATAGTTGTTCGGCATAATGACAGAGTATGCTGCCGTTAGCGATATCGCTCTTTTTTCCAAAGCTTTCCCGATCAGTCGATCTGTATATCCGCATTCATCTCCACAGGTAGAAATGGAATAGACCGATTGTCCAGTATATCCGTTTAAAGTCAGACGAGAGATAAAACGGGTCACAGACACCGCCGGTCCCCAGGAATGCACAGGATAGACAAACAATATCTTTTCATCCGGACGAACCGGATAGCCCCAACCATCCTTTTCCTTATGCAGTTCTTCTGCAATTGAAACCAACTGTTCTCCCAGCGCCTCACTCAGAGCCTTTGCCACCCAAAGAGAGTTTCCAGTTCCAGTAAAGTAAAATATCATATTCCTATTTCTGTTTCAAATACAAAAGTAAGTATAATCTAAGAATACACCTCGCATTTACCTTATTAAGAAACCTAAACGGCAACGTGATGAAGATAACAATGGGACCTTACACACGTTGTCATTCCTGCCTGAAGCCTACTTTTACCTTTACGGAGATTTGGAGCAGACACTTTTTATATCTTAATTTGCATTACCATAAAAACACACAATATGAAACGGACTTTACTTATTTGGGCTTCGATGGCTTGCATGACTGTTCATTCGGTCACGGCACAGGACGCAGCTGTAAACAAAATCATCGAAATCGGTCAAACGGATAATCAAGTGATGGATCATTTAGATGTACTCACCAACCGCATCGGCGGCCGTGTGATCGGCTCGAACGCATACGATAATGCAGTTGAATGGGTTGCCTCGAAATTTACGGAATGGGGACTGGAAGTAGAACTACAAGAGGCCGGCACGCTGCCGGTTGGCTTCAACCGAGGACCGTGGTTCGGCAAACTGTTGGGAGAAAACGGGATGGAACTGCATTTCGTCACTCCCTCCTACACCGCCGGAACAAAGGGTGTACAACGCGGACATGTCTTACAGGAACCGCTTACCCAAAGCGAGTTCGACCGCATGAAAGGACAACTAAAAGGGGCGTGGGTGCTGATCAACGGGAAGAATGTCGGCTGGCCGGTCGACCGTTCCGCCAAAGGCGACTCCATCCGTGCTGCCACCATTGCCGAAAACAACGAAACGGCCAAAAAGAACCGCCAGATCATGGAGGATAACTGGCGCAACAATACCAACACCCCGCTACTGCCATTGAAAGAGGATGTCCCGGCCTTGTTCTACAAACAGATGTGCGAAGCCGGCGTATTGGGTTTTATCCAATCGGCCACCGTCCCTTTGCGTGCCCTCTATGACAAGGCAATCATACACGATCCGACTTTCACGTTTGACAACCTGCCGGACGTCTGCGACATCAAGTTAGACGAACACCAGTATGCGGCCATCAAGCAAATGGTAAAGGAACGCCGCACCTTCTTCCTTGAGTTCGATATCCGTAACCATTTTCGTATGGGACCGGTAAAATACTATAATGTGATCGGTAAGATCAAAGGCTGTAAATATCCGGACGAGTATGTGATGGCGAGTGGTCATCTGGATGCGTTCGACGTGGCGACAGGTGGCGTGGACTGCGGTTCCGGCGTTACTCCGGTGATGGAAGCGGCCCGCATGATCATGAAATCCGGTGCGAAGCCTAAACGGACGATGTTATTCTGTGCTTTTGCTGGCGAAGAATTCGGATTGTTAGGTTCTACAGCCTGGGTGAAAGCCAATAAAGATAAGTTAGATAAAATCTCCAACTTGTTCAACCGCGACGGAGGCCCGACACCTCCCGTCGGACTCAATGTTCCGAAAGCGATGTATCAGGACTTCGTGAAGATATGCGCGCCCGTCAAGAAGATCCATCCCGACTATCCGTTCGAAGTGAAAGAAGCCGGCCCATTCACCAAACCTGCCAAACCTGCCGGTACGGATGCATCCGTTTTTGCTGTCGAAGCAGTCCCGGCCATCGCCTTCAACGAAAAGGACATCAAAGGATACAACTTCAACTACGGTGAGATCTGGCACACCGAACGCGACACTTACAGCAAAAGCATCCCGGAATATCAGGAACATGCCGCTACAGTAATGGCGATCGTGACGCTGGGAGTAGCCAACTTGGAGCATCTGCTGTCAAGAGAAGGATTGTATAAATAAAACTTCAGAAAGGAATAACAAACCCATAGCTTTACAGAAGCTAACCCTATGCGTTAGTATCCATAAAGCTATGGGTTTGCGATATTTTTCGTACCTTTGCCCATTCAAAAGCAAATTAATAGGTATATAAGATATGATAACGGTTAACAATCTGGACGTACAGTTCGGAAAACGTATCCTGTTTCAGGATGTCAATATGAAGTTCACGCCGGGCAACTGCTACGGTATCATCGGGGCTAACGGCGCCGGTAAATCAACATTCCTCCGTGTTATCAGCAAACAGCTGGATCCTACACGCGGAACAGTGTCTTTAGGACCGGGTGAACGCCTTTCCGTATTGAGTCAGGACCACTTCGCATTTGATGAATACACCGTAATGGACACAGTGTTGATGGGACACACCACCCTTTGGGAGGTGATGAGCGAGAAAAACGCCCTGTATGCAAAACCTGATTTCAGCGATGCCGACGGTATCCGCGTATCGGAACTGGAAGAGAAGTTCGCCGAGATGGAAGGCTGGAATGCCGAAAGTGATGCCGCCGCCCTCTTGAGCGGCTTGGGTATCGCGGAAGAATTCCACTACACGCTGATGAAGGACATGAGCGGTAAGCAGAAAGTACGTGTCCTGCTGGCACGCGCCCTCTTCGGACAGCCTGATAACCTGTTGCTGGACGAGCCGACCAACGACCTCGACCTTGAAACCGTCATGTGGCTTGAAAACTATCTGGCGAACTTCGAACACACCGTGTTGGTTGTCAGCCACGACCGTCACTTCCTCGACTCTGTCTGTACGCATACGGTAGATATCGACTTCGGTAAACTGCAGATGTTCGCCGGAAACTATAGCTTCTGGTACGAATCCAGCCAGTTAGCACTCCGCCAGCAGCAGAACCAGAATAAGAAAGCGGAAGAAAAGAAGAAAGAATTGGAAGAGTTCATCCGCCGTTTCAGTGCCAACGTAGCGAAGTCTAAACAGACAACCAGCCGCAAGAAGATGTTGGAGAAACTGAACATCGAAGAGATCAAGCCTTCTTCACGACGCTATCCGGGTATCCTGTTCACGCCCAACCGCGAACCGGGCAACCAGATATTGGAAGTAAAGGGGCTGACAAAGTCCATCGACGGGAAAGTCCTTTTCCAGGACCTCAACTTCAACGTGGAGAAAGACGACAAGATCGTATTTATCAGTCACGACCCGCGTGCGATGACCGCCCTTTTCCAAATCATCAACGGAGAAGAAAAGGCCGATGCCGGAACGTACCAATGGGGACAAACCATCACGACGACCTATCTGCCGCTCGACAACTCCAAGTATTTCAACTCGGATTATAACCTGATCGACTGGCTGAGCCAGTTCTCGCCCGACACGAACGAGGTCTTCCTGAAAGGCTTCCTCGGACGTATGCTGTTTTCCGGCGAAGAGCTGTTGAAGAAAGTGAGTGTACTTTCCGGAGGTGAAAAGATGCGTTGTATGATCTCCCGCATGATGTTGACGGATGCCAACTGTATCATCCTCGACACGCCGACCAACCATCTGGATTTGGAATCCATCCAAGCGTTCAACAACACATTGCAGTCATTCAAAGGAAACATCCTGTTCTCCAGCCATGACCACGAGTTCATCCAGACGGTTGCCAACCGCATCATCGAGCTGACTCCGAACGGCATCATCGACCGTATAATGGAATACGACGATTATATTACCGATCCGATGGTTGCCGAGCTGAGAGAAAAGCTTTATAAATAAACAAGCATCGATAACTTTCCAGAAAAAGAACCAGATATGTGGATGACATATCTGGTTCTTTTTCCGATACCTTCCCTGTATATGAAAAAAAGAATCCTCTTTCTCCTTGCCCTATATTTCATGTGGTTACCGCTACTGGCAATCCAGAAGCCTGTGTTTATGCTGTACCACCATGCCTTAGCGAGCGGATGTTCGCTAATCGATTACCTTAAGGTAATTACACACGGGTTACTGTTGGACTGTACGATAGCCGGCTATCTGACGGCGTTACCTTTGCTGATGACGTTAGTTTCGGTATGGTTGCCGGGGTCTTTTTACAGGAAACTGCTGAAAGGATATTTCGGAATCATGGCGGTATTGATCGCAGCGATCTTTTCCGTGGATGTGGCTTTATACGGCTACTGGGGATTCAGGCTGGATGCGACTCTTTTCTTCTATCTTCAATCACCCGGCGATGCGATGGCAAGTGTACCGCTGGGGCAATTCTTTGCCCAATTGCTGATGTTCGCCGTATATGCTTTCGGGATATATTGGGTGTTGAAGAGGTTTATCGTTCCGCTCTTCCCAGAAACACAGGTGAGAAAACGATTGGGCGGAAGCCTTATCATTATCCTGTCAGGAGGGATACTCTTCATTCCGATACGAGGAGGCGTAACGACTTCGACGGCGAACGTGGGGATGGTATATTTCAGCCAAAACCAATTCCTCAACCATTCGGCAATCAATCCTTGTTTCAGCCTGATCGCTTCACTTAGCAAGCAACAGGATTTTGCGGCACAGTTCAATTTTTTCCCGGAAGAGGAAAGGAAGGAGGTAATGGATACTTTGTCTCCGCACTCGACGCGGGGACACAAAGGGACGAATCCCGCAGATGCAGATTTACAGCAAAAGCCTCTGCAATCCCTTCTCAATACCTCACGACCGAATATATTGATTATCCTGATGGAAAGTTTCTCGGCAAACGCGATCGGAGCGGTCGGCGGAGATTCCATCATCACGCCTAACCTGAACCGATTGAGTCGGGAAGGAGTACTTTTCACAAACATGTATGCCAATTCGTTCCGGACAGACAGAGGAATCGTTTCGGTGTTAAACGGATATTTGGCACAGCCGACCACTTCCATCATGAAGTATCCGGCAAAAAGCCAAACACTCCCCTCTATCGCCAAAACTCTGACAAACGAAGGATATGTTGCCGACATGCTGTACGGAGGCGATATCAACTTTACCAATATGCAGAGTTATTTCTTCAGTTCCGGTTACAGCCGGATCACGGCAGACCGTGACTTTCCGCTCACCAGCCGCTTGAGTAAATGGGGAGCGAACGACGATGTGACATTTCGCCACCTGTACGAAGACATCAAAAACCGGGACAACCAAGCTCCCTGGCTCAGCACTTTCCTGACATTAAGCAGCCATGAACCGTTTGAAGTTCCCTACCACCGGTTGGACGAAATGGGGCTGTATCCGAACTCGGTTGCTTTCACGGACAGTTGTATCGGCAACTTCATAGACAAATTGAAAGAATTGCCTGTATGGAAAAATACGCTGGTTATTTTCGTTTCCGACCACGGATATCCTTATCCGAAAGATGTGGTCAACTATGAACCTCGCCGCTACCATATTCCGATGCTTTGGGTCGGCGGTGCGGTGAAAGAACCTGTCGTGATTGACAAATTAGCCAATCAGACGGATCTTGCCGCCACCCTATTGAACCAGTTAGGGATTGATCACGACACTTTCACTTTCAGCCGGAACATCCTAAGTCCCGATTATCCGGAATATGCATTCTATACTTATTCTAACGGATTCGGGTTTATCGACAGCACCGGTATATCCGTCTATGACAACGAAGGGAACAAACCTCTGATCGAAGCCCCCCGAAAAGGCAGTGACTTGCGACTCCGCAAAGGAAAGGCACTCTTGCAAACCTTGTATGACGATTTAGGGAACCGATAGCCTTTTTATTGCATTCTGCATAAGTTTTGCAGGAATACTGCAATGCCTACGCAGAATGCAATGGTGATCCCCACGCTTACTCCTCTTGCTTCTCTTCCGTCAACAGCTTGCCATCATCATCCCAAGTACGCCAAATGCCGCTTTTCCTTCCTTTAGCATAAAACATTTCGAAACGAAGAATGCCTTTATCGTTCCACACCCGCCAAGGTCCGTCTTTTTGCCCATCTTTATAGGAAGCAATACCGGTCAGTTGCCCGGCTTCGTTATAAGTACGCCATTCTCCATGAAAAATGCCGTGATAATAAGAACGGACTTCCGCAATCTTTCCATCAGGATAGTAAATCACATAAGTTCCTTCGGGACGGCCGTCTTTGAGGAAAAGCTCCATCTTCAACATACCATCATCGTAAAACTCGGTATAGCGGCCAGTGTAAGGAGTTGTTTGAGACTCGTCCGTATAATACTGACCTTCACTAAGGAACAAGTCCTGCGCCTGGATTGCCAGGGCAGAACTCGCCAATAATGTTGATGTCAATAATAATCTCTTTATCATCTTTTTAATATTCAGTGTTCTGAGGATCCCAGTTCGTCCAACCGGCTGTCCAATCGTTTGTTCCATCAAAAGCTCCTTTGTAAGTTACTTTTTCAAAGAAGCTGTTATTCAAGACTTCATCAACAAATTCGGCTCCTTGTACGGCAGAAGCAACGACAGAAGAATAGTCACCGTCTTTTGAAATAATTTCGTTGGTGGTTGCCAAAGTAGTATTGTTACCAGCGCGGTTGAAGAAGTTCTCGCTTACCTTTTCGTCATCGTAGAAGTTCTTCCACATACCGGCAAAGATTACATTCTTAACGGCGATACCATCATTTGCCGTACCTTTCTTATCCGTTGCACGAAGTCCGTAAGGCCATCCCGTGAATACGGAGTTGTAGACATTCAAACTCGAATTACGGCGCAGGTGCATGGCAGCCTGGAATTTACCTCCTTTGGCTCCATTAGCGGCATCGGCTGTCTTTGCTTCAACCTCGGCTTGTGTCATATCAGAAACCTTTCCATAGAACGGACCGATCAAAGTCACGTTGGAGAAGACAGGCTTCGTAAGCGGGGTATTGGAAGAACCACTTGCATCATTATCGGATTCGAAGCCGTTAGAGTCGGAAGTATCAGCGATGTCCTTGTCACGCACACTCAACAGAAACTGCAAGTTACCCGTATAGCCGTAATCGGTATCGAAATCATCGTCCCAACCTTTGTAAGCAACCAAATGCTTAGCATTGACCGTTCCACCGAACCATTCATACGAATCGTCATTAGAATAAGACACCTGTACGAACTCCACTTCCGTACCACTACCGACACCACCGAATGTCAGACCGTTGATCTCCTTGTCGGGTTCCAAAGGATAGCCAGCAAATTCAATACGGACATATTTCAACTTACCAGAGCTTTCACCATTAAATTCATCGGAGGTCGTGTTACCATATTCCGTTCCGGGTCCACCCTCGATAACCGGTCTTTTTGTCTGGTTTACACGAGCATTACCGCAGATAATCAAACCTCCCCAGTCTCCCGTCGCACGCTTGCCCGGTTCTTTATCGGAAGTAAAGACGATCGGTTTGTCAACCGTACCTTCAGCCATGATCTTCGCACCCGGTTCGATAATCAAAGAGGCAGCCTTTTCACCGGAAGAAACAGATATACCCTTGATGACCGTTCCTGCTTCGATTGTCAACGTAACACCCGGTTTTACATAAACAAAGCCTTTCATATAGTTTTTATCTGCAGCATTCAGCGTAAGATCGGAAGTTATCTCTCCCTCCAAGATCACTTCTTTGGAAGACGGAGCATCATTAGAAACAGTCACAGCACAAGTTGCCGTCTTATTGCCATCTTTTGTCGTAGCGGTGATCGTAGCAGTACCCTCGGTAACCCCTGTCACCTTACCGGCATCTACTGTTGCCACCTTTTCATCGGAGGAACTCCATGTTATCGTTTTATCCGTTGCATCGTCCGGAGTAATGGTGGCAGACAATGTCACGGACTCGCCAACCTTGACAGTTGCAGTCGTAGGACTTACGGCAACAGCCGATACAGCTATAGAGCCATCAGGCTTGTCATCATCACTACAAGATACAGTTCCAAACATAACGGCCAACGCACATACAGAGGCCAAACCTTTCAATAGAAATCTGTTCATAATAAAAACATTTTGTTTGTAATAGAGATATATTCTAATTCACTTTAAAACTTGAGGGAAACACCGACATTAATATCCACTCCCGGACGGTAGCTGCGTACCAGCTGTTCACGTTCACGCTTGCCGCCGTTCTGGTCCGTCAACTTCACGAACTGTTTGTATTCGATTTTAGAGTTCAGCATATCCTGAATCCCAGCTTTGATCTCGACAGCTTTACCGATCTTCTTCGAAAAAGTCAAATCCAGGGAATTACGAGGCATCTCATATATGTCGGGAATATCTTCATTCTGATCCTGCATCGGGACACCGACCGACTCGATGCGCTTCCCGATACGGTTGTAAAGTAGCGAAGCGGAGATTCCCTTGTCATCGTGCTGATAAAACAGACCGGCATTCACCAGATAAGGAGATTGCCCCGCCAATGGCCGGTCACGTTCAGGCGCTCCTTCCTCAAAGCGGACACGGCTATGGATATAGGCGGCATTACAGACCAAGCTCAACCCTCTTAATCCGATAAAGTCAAGGCTTTTCTTCATATCCAACTCAATGCCGAACGTCTCGGCATTCTTCGCATTGTGATAGGTATATTGCAAACCGGAACCCGCCTCGTTATAAGTTTCCTCGATCGGATCCTTGAACCGTTTGTAGAATGCACCGATTGTTATCATCTCGCCGGATGCCGGATAGAATTCATAACGCACCTCCAGATTGTCCGCATAAGCATTCTTCAATTCGGTATTACCGACAATATTCGCATCCCGCTCGAAATTAAAATATACATATGGTACTACCTCACGGAACTCCGGCCGGTTGACCGAACGGCCGTAAGCAGCACGCACAAGGTGTTTCGCAGACAGGTTGTAAGAGATATTGACGGAAGGGAAAAAATCGCTCGTCCGGTTATCCAAGTGAACAGGAGTCGTACCGTCTGAACTGTAACCATCCATTTTAAGGTTATAATATTCCATACGGACACCGATATTGGCATTCAGCGCCTCCCCGTAGTTCAACTTGGCAGAGACATAAGCGGATCCCAAAATATTTTCGGAAGTATAGGAGTCACTGTTCGTCGTCGTCTCACGCATCCATATCCGGTCTGCCGAAATGTTCTCATCACAGAACAGCCCCGTATAATCCCAATCGGCATATCGGTCATACCCTTTACCTAACAGATTGTAACCGAATCGGCGAGCATCGAACGTACGACTCTTATATTCTCCATAGACACCACCGTCAAGAACAGGGGCGAACTTGTCGGATACAGTGAACTTATGTTCATAATTGGCAGCGAGCGAAATACCGTGATCCTTCAAGTCCTGGTAATAGCGCATCGGATCGGAGACGTAATAATTCGGTAAGTCCGTCTTCGTCTCGTCGAGGATGGAATTGACGATCTTGCGGTCCGGTTCCCGATAGGCAGCAAAAGCATAGCCGGCAGTCCAGTCCACTTTGTTGATATCCTCCTGTAACGTATGCGTGCCGCCAAGCTGCCCTGAATAGGTCGTACGTCCGGTATAAAGGGATTCCCACTTGCGGATCGCCTTGTCAGAATAATAGTTCATCCCCTCCCTCTGTGTCAGGGCGGAAACACCACGCTGGCTGAAAAAGTTACGAAACTCGTATTTATGATCGCCTTTCATAAACGACCAGTTGAACAAGGCTCCTAACTTGGAAGTATTCTTATAGCGGACATCGTTGTACTCAAAGCGCGGACGTGAGAGATCGTTCGCCACATCATAGGCGATATAGTTGTTATTCACCGTCTCCGAATAATCGTAGCCGGTACTCCAGTTCACATTCGCGATATTCCCGATCTTCCAGTCGCCCGCATCGAAGGAGCGGTGTGAAGTGAGCGAAATCTTTTGGTCCGGAATAGCCGTGAACCTGCTGATTCCCCACCTCTGGTTGATCCGCCGTGTAAAGGCAGCGGCTTCCTCTGTCGAATAATCCCCTAAATGAGAAGGGAAAGAAGAGGGCAAACTCCGCACCCCGGCCCCAAATCCGAGATAGTCCTTCCAACTCCCGTCCGTCAGCTGGAAACTCCGGAAAGTAGCATTCGTATTAAATCCCATCTGGTAAGATACGTTGAAGGTATTCCCGTCCGGTATATTCTTGGTCATCACTTGCACGAAACCACCGGAGAAATCGGCCGGCAGCTCGGCAGACGGACTCTTATAGACCATCATATTGTCGATCAGCGAAGAAGGAAGCACATCGAACGAGAATGCCCGGCTGTCCGTCTCGCTCGAAGGAGTGGTCGCCTCGTTCAGCCATACATTATTATATCGTTGCGCCAACCCCCGGACCACCACAAAACGGTCATCCACGATCGTAAGCCCCGGAATACGGCGCAACACCTCGGCGGCATCACTGTCCTGTGTCTTGCCGATCTGTTGGGCTGAAATACCGCTTACGACCGGCAGGCTTTTCCGTACCGTATTGATAATGGCGGTTTCCGTTCCCAACTTTCGTTGTGCCACGACCACCACATTCTGAAGTTGCAGGTCGGCATCGGACAGTTCGATTCTCAGCACCGACTCCTGATGGGCTTTCACCACGACATCACGAATGGTTTCCGATTTATAAGAGACATAAGAAGCGACAATCGTATATTTTCCCGGTTTGACATTCTCTATACGGAAGTTTCCCTCCACGTCGGCAATGGCCCCCACCGTAGTCCCTTCGATCACGACCGAAGCACCGATCAACGCATCTTTGAATTTGGCATCCGACACCGTTCCGCAAATAACGCCTGTCTGCGCCCAGGCAGACAACGAAAGAAAACTCCCCAACAACAAAAGAAAAAACCTCTTCACATTGCCTGTTTCACACTTGTTTCCCATTCCTTATTACTTGTTACATTTATTTGCCGGCAAAAGTAGAAGGGACGTATTGCAAGAAGATGTAAACAGAATTACATTGTAAAAACGATTATTACAATCCGTTGACAACAAAAAGAAAGCAACCATTTGACAAAGCGACCACCCATAGCTGATTTTACGAGAAAAAAGGCTGCTAAGAAACTATTTATAGTATCTTTGGAAACAATTAAATAAACAATATACGATGAACTAGGTCATGCGCAAACTCCCAATCGGAATACAAACCAGCCTCCACAGGTTCGGCAAAAGAAGCCTCATCCCCTACCTAAGTGACAGACGTGACATCGTCAAAGTCTGCATGGAATTTGCCGAAGAACAGAATATCACAAGATGGCTATGTGAATAACAAAACTATCACAACGACCGCAGAATGGACATACACACTTTATACATCATCGCTTATGCCACCAGCACCACTTCCAGCCTGGGCAGTTGCGCCATCCTGCTGTTCTTGAACTACGGCAATATCGAGACAAACCCTGTTTACCTGAAGGCACGGCGGATCCTCGCATTTGCGACCTTCCTCGTGGCCATCGGTCTCCTCATCTCGCTTACCACCAGAAAATGGCAACCCGTCGGATGGGACATCGCCTCGTTTCCCGTCACCCTGATCGCCTCCTCGCAAACCCTGCTGTTCACATTCTCACTGATCCTGCTGTTCAACGAACAGTATGCCACCCGGCAGCGGATCCTGCTGCACGCAACTCCTTCCCTCCTCTTCACCCTAGCCTACGCCGGAGCATGCCTGATCTGGAAAGACCACCCCGTCTATGCTTACTCGGAATGGAAGTCACTGGTCACGAATCCGCCTTCCCTGATCCGCACGCTCTATCTGCTTGCCTACATCATCCAGTCAGGCATCTATGCAAAACTATTCCTGCACGAACGACATACTTACCTCTCCCTCTTGGGAGGAGTGAAGACAGAAGACAGGTGGCTCAAACTCGGACAGGTGACAAGCGCGTTCTTCCTTGCGTCAGGCATCGGCCTTTGTACGCTGAGCCTCGCCTTGAATCCTTACCTGCCTCACGAAATCACCGTGACCTTCCTATTCACCGTTTTCTATTTCGCCTTCGGAATCTTCTACGCAAACTTCAGTTCCACCTATCGGGATGTCCGAACCCGCATCCGTGAACAGAACTCAGCCTTTTCTCCTCCCGCCGGAGCGGACATGGAAGAATTGATCTGCTACCTCCAACCGGATGACGACAACAACCGTCTCTTCAAGGACATAGAAGCCTATTTTCAGAAAGAGCAGCCCTATCTGGACCCTGACTTCAGGATATCCGACCTGCCCAGGACCATCGGTGCAAACCCACACAAGCTCTCGACCGCTGTCGGCCGTGCCACCGGGCTGACGGTCCAAGACTACGTACTCCGCCTCCGCATCGGCCACTCCGCAGACCTGCTGCTACTGCCCGAAAACGCCGAGCGCACGATCGAAGACATCGCTTTCTCGTCCGGTTTCCAGTCTACAAGCACCTACAACCGGAATTTCCTGAAACTGATGAAAACAACCCCTTCCCGGTTCCGGAGCCGCACATGACAGGAATACCCCCGCCCTCCCGAGAGGAACACCCCTGTCCGCCCGACGGACAAAACTACATCATACTCATCATTGCTGATTTCGGGCACAACTTTACGGATTTTGGGCATCCTTTCTGTCCTTCTCTCCCCATCTTTGCCTCCAAACGGTTAACGCCCGGCCAACCACCGGGCACTTAAACATTGGAATCATGACCAACGAAGAAGAACAGATCACTCTCAACATCGATCTCTACGACAACATCATGACGGAGAAGGAAGGTGACTACACCGGCCGCCCTCGTATCACCGGCACTCTGTACAACAAACAGATAGCCGCCCGTATCGTGAAAGCAGGTACGGAGTACAAACAGGAAAGCATCGAGTATATCCTCGATCGTGCCGACAAAGCGAAAGTAGAAGCCATCGCCGAAGGTAAGAGCGTAATAGACGGCGTCGGGCAATACCTCGTCACCGCACGCGGCTCGTTTATCGGTGAAAACGCGCAGTTCGATCCTGTCAAACATTCCTTAGGCGTTTCCTACACGCCCGGTCAGCTTCTGCGCAGCCAGCTGAAAAAAACCAAAGTCGTCTGCAATGGCACAGCCAAAACAGGTCCGGTCATCAATTCCATCACCGACAGCACGACCGGCAGCGTCAACGAGATCATCACCTCGGCAGGCCCCGCCGTGATCAGTTGCAGCAATGCCAAAGTGATAGGCGACGACCCGTCTGTCGGCGTCTTCCTGACCAAGGACGAAGAGGGTGCAGCTCCGATGAAATGCCCGGTCATCATCCGCAACGCCCCATCCGAACTCACCGTCATGCTCCCCGCCATCGAAACAAAGGTTCTGTACACGCTGAGCGTGACAACACAATACAGCAGCAGCAACAAGATGCTGAAAAACCCGCGCACCTACCGCTTCCCCATCCTCTTGAGCGACGGGAAAAGCAATGACGAGGAACGCCCCGGCGAACTCTGACAACGATGGAGACGTTTCCTTCGAGCCAAGGGAGAGGCTCCCTCGCCTCGAAGGAAACATCTCCACTACCTCCAAGTGAATCTCTCCCTTGCATCCAAAGGAGGCATTCATCAAATTGGATGCTTTTTTCATAACACCTAAATAACTACATACACATGAATAGAGATTTAAATATCAAAAGTACAATACGCCAGATTCTTGGCGTATTGATTAGTATCATGATACTAATGCCATTTACGGTATCCTCTCAAACCGTCACAACCACCATCGACTGCGCAAACGCTACAACAGACATAAACGGCAACGGATATCGTTGGGACCTCAGCAACAAGATACTGGCTCTTGACGGAATAGACCTAAGGACAAGTCAGATGATGGGCATAGAGCTTCCTCCCAATTCAACAATCACGCTACAAGGAGACAATTACATCGAAGGAGCAAGCAGGGCCATCCTCTTCAATATCGGTTCCACAGAGCAAGACCCAGGCGGAACCCTGACTATAAAGGGAGACGGGACCTTAACCCTGAACAGCACGAACACCCCCAGCGCCATTTTTAACGCAGGTACGAGCACGATCAAGAACAAAGCCATACTTGTGATAGAAAGCTCGACCGTCATCACAAACGGCCTGTCGGTAGGAGGCAATGCCAAAGACGAAAACGGAGAGTGGGGAAAAACGGGTGAAACAATCCTCAGGAACAATGCATGGTTGGATATCACTTGGGAAAAAACGACCAATCCTTCCGGTTTACCTCTCTACAACCACAACATAAAGGTGGAAAATTCCGTTCTGTTCTACAACTACCGGAACACCGGGACATTAGGATATTATGGTGAAGTATACGGAGACGTGACGCTGTCAGGAGACTGCACCATCAAGAACGGACAGACGCTTTTCATCCCGACAGGCTGCTCGCTCACCGTAAACGGAACACTGGATAATCAAGGAACCATTTATAGCAAAGGTGCACTGACCGCAAACCAGATAACAGGAAACACGGTGACCAAAGACAAGGTCGACCTCAACGGGACAAGTTACAAAACATGGGCGGAGGCAACAGCTGCACTCGCAGGTTCCGAAGAACCGGTCAATATCATCACTCTGTTAGACGACGAAACAGCTACAAGCACACCACCAAAACCCTGTATCATAACAGGCGACGGAAAAACGTTGACATATGCCGGCGACCTCGAACTGCAAGCCGCTCTTACCTTCAAAAGCATCAAACTGAACATGAGCACCATTTATGCCAACGGCCACGATTTGACATTCGACGAGTCTGTCGATTGCCGCCCGTCGACATACACCAACAACGGCAACCCCCTGACCGGCATACGTAACATCTGGGGAGGAACTAAAGACAACAATACGATCGACAAAACCAATATCGTAATCAAAAGCGGACAATTCGGCTGGATCTACGGCGGCGGCAATGCCGGTAACATCACAGGGACAACCAAGGTGACCATATCGGGCGGAACCGTGAACAACTCTGTTTTCGGTGGAAGCCATGCCGCAGGAAGCACAGTCGGCAATACCGAGTTGAACATTACCGGAGGAACTCTAAACTATATCTACGGAGGCGGCTGGAACGGGGACGTCACCGGTACAGC
This sequence comes from Parabacteroides sp. MSK.9.14, assembly GCF_019041495.1. Taxonomy (NCBI): domain Bacteria; kingdom Pseudomonadati; phylum Bacteroidota; class Bacteroidia; order Bacteroidales; family Tannerellaceae; genus Parabacteroides; species Parabacteroides sp. MSK.9.14. The sequence continues at coordinate 33,289 of NZ_JAHPXO010000017.1, read as the reverse complement.
CACGACGAATATCTCTGGCGATAACACGGTTGTCAGCGGCTTTATCATCGGCAACACGGAAGGAACCGGCACAGCAGGCAACACGGATGTGACACTTGACACATCCGCAGATAATCCCATCCAGGAAGTACACGGAGCTGGTATTAACTACAATAATACAGTACACGGGAAAGTTTCGGGAAATGTCAATCTCACCGTTCTGGACGGCAGAATCACCGGGAGCCTGATCGGTTGCTCCTCAGCCGTCGAGGGGAAGATCAACATAAACGTGAAAGGAGGAGAGGTCAAAAGAATAAGTGGCATCGACTATTCCTTGTCTGCAGATTCACCAACTCCCACTTACAGCGGAATAATCCAGATCACCATAGAAAAAGGCCATACCACCATCGGACAAATAGACAGCAACAATAACCACAAAACACATGTAACCTACAGAAACTGCGGAACAGCCGACACTCCCTATCTGATTTCCGAACTGCGCTCCATCGATAAAGTCATCCTGGAAAACTCTTTTATCAAAGAAAAGGACCAGACATCGGCATTCAGGCTCGACATGGGGAACGGAGAGACTATGGAAATAGAAGGGACCGGACTGACCGGAGATTTCCATCTGGTCAATTTGAACGGAAAAGCATCGGATAACCAGTCGATTATCACGGCTTCCAAACTGTCGGGTACATACAGTTTCACCCATAAGGCCGACAATAAGATGCTCTATAAAGCCGGTTTCAACTACCGCTATCCGGGTGACGCCACATTGTGTGCCATCACCCTTCCGACAACGGTCGAGAACGGCACGCTAGCTCTCAAAGGCACGATCGGAGCCGACCAGGGAGAAACCCTCTTTGAAAACGGTGACCAGGTCCCAGCAGGCACACCGATGACTATAATCGCCACTCCTTCACCAGGATATAGTATCAAAAGCTTCTCTGTAAGACAGGGTAATAACAATGTGACGGTTGATACAGATGGCAGCTTTACTGCTCCCGACGGTGATTTTACAGTCGCTGCCGAGTTTAAGAGGATATATACTCCGCCGGCAGCCACCTACTACACCGTCACTCTCCCCTCCGTAGAAGGTGCGACACTCAGCAAGCAGGCAGGTGACCATACGGTCGAGGAAGGATACAGTTTCACCTTCGCCATCACCTTGGATGAAAACTATAGTGAGTCCATCCCTATTGTCACCACCGATCGCGGCGAGACGATCATACCGGACACGAATGGCAGATACAAGATCAACAACGTGGCTGAAGACATTGTCGTCTCTATCTCCGGCATCGTGAAGAATCTTCCAACAAGTATCAAAAGTATCGAAACAGACACGAAGATATGGACCGCCGACGGCACGATCTTCATCCACACCTCTTCCCCGCAGCAGGTACAGGTGGTAAACCTCGCCGGAAGCACTCTCTTCTACCGCAACATTCCGGTAGGCGACACACGGCTCAATGGATTGGCAGCAGGAGTCTACATTGTACACCTCTCAAGAGAAATGCCACGGAAAATAATCGTACGCTAACCCTGTTTATTATATGCAAACTGAGGGCGATCGCGAACCGCCCCCACATAAAAATCCCCCTCTCTGCACACAGCCGGGAGGGGGATTCACGAACAGTTCAAAGACGAGGTGCTGCCGGACAATAAATTGTAAAATATTTGTTACATTTGTGACCTTAAAATTATTGCTCGATTGGGCACAAATAATCTATAGTATGAAGAACATTAAAATCTATCCGAAAGATTGGTTGCAGTTGCACCCTTATAAACAGTCAGATCCGACAGATTCCTATTATACCAATATTGCAAACCGTATTTACGGCATGTTGGAAGAAACACGTCTTGCCTATTCTTTTGAGAAGGACGAGGTCAAACAGATCAGTATACGCATGGCTGCCTATTTCGAAGATGTGATTTCCGGTCTGAATATCTGGCGCTCATTCATCACGGAACACAAAGCCTTATACGGTAAATTCCTGCCGTTTTATACACCTGACGATCACTATTATGATGACGAGGTCAACTACGAAGATATCCGGTTCTTGCTTTGGCATTACACACAGCAGTATCACGGGTTTCACAAAGGCACATTCGTCAGTCCCGACAATGCGGCAAACGGCGACACAGCCAAACTGATCTACCAGATGTTCTGTGACGAATGGACAACTGCACCGGAGAACGAACGGCTGCAACAGCTCTTTGCCCCGGAAACCCGCTATGAGGATGTCGACAAATATAACGAGTTGCTTCACTGGTTTCATTACCAATGTTACCTGTTTACCGATTCACACCAGGAACTGACAGATACAGTCAAAGAATATTGGGAACAAACGAAAGAGAAAGACGAGCAGTTCATCATGACCGCCTACGAGGCTCTGGCACATATTTCCAAAAGTGCATTTTTGGCTTACACGGCTCCCAAATGGCTTTCGCTGATCTTTCCGGCAGACCATCCGGATCACAGCTTGTTCGTTGAAGAAGGTGAAAAGTCACAGGCATTCAAAGAACCGGTGTCCGAAGAGAGCAAGAAAATGCTGACCGAGCACTTTGAGAAATTCACGGCAGCGGCAGAAGGAAAAGCACTCCTTTATTTCCAAAACAAGCGTGAATTCCTCGACTTCCTGACGAAGATCGGCATCGAGACGGAAGGAGCGACAGGCGATACCGCCTCCCGGAAATTTGCCGTTTATGCCACTCCGTCAGAAGGTTTGCAAGTCCTGGCCGATGGTGTTGAGTATATCAAAGACGAAAACAATCCTTTCTACAATCAGAAAAAGGCGGAAAACCAAGGTTTGTCCTTCTTCATGATCCGGAAATGCAGCCCGTATCTGCTGAGAATATTGGAAGAAAAAGGCATGTTAGCCGATGCGCAAGCGAAGAGCCTGGCCGGTGAAGAACGTAGCAAAGCGATCGTTCACGAGAACTGGGAGTTCCTGATGCGGTATTTCCTTCGGGAATATTGATTGTTACTTTTCTCTTGGGAGAAAAGTAACAATCAATATCGATCAGCCGGATACCGGATTCCCAACTGCCTGCGCACCTCATCGATGATCTCCAACGTGATCAGGGAGTGTTCGTGGCTGTTGATTCCAGACTGGCGTTTGCCGGACAGAACCAGATCGATAAACTCCGCCATCTCATAATAATATTCATCCTTGTCCGTCACGACGCTTATATCCTGAGCTTCGGCAGAGGGACCTCTACCGGAAGCGGCCGCCAGACGGGGAGTATATTTTACCTCTCCGATTATATTGATCCGGTCGAGCGTTATGTTTCCCTCTTCTCCCTGTATCTCTGTCGGCAAGGATGAATTGGCTATCTTGGAATAGAGAACGGTCGCATTCATCCCTTCGTATTCGAAATTGACGGCTCCCTGTCCGTCCGCACCGGATGAAAGAACGATTCCTGAAGCATCTATCTTTTTCGGACGTCCGAACAAAACGACCATCGGATAGACAGTATAAATCCCGATATCCATCATCGCCCCGTTCGACAATTCCGGCCTGAATGCGTTCAGCACAACTCCCTCCTTGAACTTATCATAGCGGGAAGAATACTGACAATAGCAGGAAAAATAACGCCGTATCGTACCCAAGCGTCCTAAGTTTTCCCGCACAGACCGGAAATTCGGGGTAAGGGTCGGTTTCATCGCCTCCATCAGCGTAACGTCATATTTTGCAGAGGCTGCGATCATCTCCCTCACCTCCCACGCATTCGAAGCGAAAGGTTTCTCACAGAGTACATGCTTTCCATGCTTCATGCACAAGATACTCTGTTCCGCATGAAGGAAATTAGGCGATGCGATATACACGGCATCGATCAACGGGCTTTTTGCCATCTCTTCCAGAGAGGTAAAAGTATAAGGTATCTGATGTTTGGCGGCAAAGGCATCCGCCGTCTCCTGCTTGCGGGAATAAACGGCGACCAATTCAAAACGTTCGTCCAGCCGCGCCCCGGCAATCACCCAGTCGGTTATAAAGTTGGTTCCGACTACTCCAAAACGTACTTTTCCACCATGTTCTTCCATATATTCCATTTCTTGTCAGCATAATATTAATGTATCTCCCTCTATTGAAAGTTCGGGAACCTTGTCCGTAATACTCAAAGTCAGGCAATAGGGAACGGCATCTTCGAGATGGTTTGCTTTCAGGCGTCCCATATGATCCGTCGTATCCAGATAGGCAAGCAGGTTCGCCTTGTTGCCCGTCCACATATCCCGGGCAATCACGGCAGCATCGCTGCCCGCCTCATACAAACTGGTATTCAGTAACGCATCCGTCAAAGCTCCTCCAAAAAGCGTATCTTCTATATTCACCTTATCCTGCCAGCCGGAACAGAGCACGACTACATCCCGCTTATGGCGGACACAGTAACCGGCCACCGCCTGCAGATTGATGAAAGCTCCCGTTATGACCCGGAAAGCGGATTTGGCGATCGTGATCGCACGTGTACCGTTGGTCGTGGTGAACACAATATCTTTCCCGGAAACCTTTTCCGCCGTATAATCAAACGGAGAATTTCCGAAATCGGCAAAACTACATCGCTTCACATTCCGTTCCGCTCCGACCAGCCAGCCTTTTGCCTTATATGCCTCAGCCTCTTCAACGGTAGCGACCGGACGGATACTGCGCACTCCGTTACTAAAAGCGGCGGCCATCGTCGTCGTTGCCCGAAACACATCCACGACCACCACGATAGCTTCCGGATTATGATAGACCGGATATAATGCCGGTGAAAAACAAACATCTATTTTCATATCAAACGATTATTATACCTGCAAAAATACGGGAGATTTTAAACATTTCCCCTATCTGCTTGTTCTTTTATTACATTTTTGAATAAACGTTTTAAACTAAGTCGTATGAAAAGAATTGTATCTATGATGGTGATCTTCACCCTTCTGTTGGGTGGCATGACACATGTGCAGGCTCAGACAAGTAAAGCCGCAGAAAAAGCTGAAAAAAAGCAGGAAAGAAAAGAGAAAAAAGAAGAAAGGTTAGCTAAGGACGCCGTTATGGGCGAAGAAGCATTCAACAATGCCATGCAGGCTATCACAAACAGGTCGTTCGTGCTCGAAGCCAACTCCGTACAACCGTTGAACGGACGTGTTTACTATGTAAACTCAAACACTAACTTCGTTTCGTTGAATGACGGACAGGCCATGGTTCAGATCGCATCCAACTCTCCTTACCCCGGTCCTAACGGATTAGGCGGCATCACCGTACAAGGCTCGGCATCCAATGTACAGGTCAAACAAGAAAACAACGGAAACGTGTATCTGTCCATGAGCGTACAAGGTATCTTTATCTCTGCAACCGTAAACCTGGTATTATACAGCGGGACCAATAATGCAATGGTTACTGTAGATCCGAACTTCTCAGGAAACAATCTGACAATGAACGGAACATTGCTTCCTTATTCTGACTCCAATGTTTTCCAGGGAACCACTTACTAATTCATATATATATTAAACAACAAGGAAGGACGGACCGATGATCGGTCCGCCCTCTCTTTTTTATGACAATCCGGTTTACTTATCGAACCGGAACATATTGTACGAATGCTTCCATCGCTTCATAAGATGCAAGGCCTAACTGATGATACAGTTCGGCAGTAGCACGGTTACGGTCTTCGGCACGCTGCCAGAACAAACGTTCGTCGTCTCCAAGGAACGGTGCACTTTCAGCCTGAGACTGGTGTTTCAAGATCGCGTTTCTCTTATGCCGCAATTCTTCGGGAGAGATAGGAACAGCCATTTCCACATGGTCCATTTCCCATTCGGCCCAAGCTCCGCGGTACATCCAGATGCGGCAGTTCTTCAGCCATTCTTCATCCTTCAGCTCGTCGATAGCTGCCAGAACGGCATTCAGACATACACGATGAGTTCCATGTGGATCGGCAAGGTCACCGGCGACAAACATCTCATCAGGTTTCACATCCGTCAGCAACTTCTTCACGATGGCAATATCCGCTTCGCTCAAGTCGTTCTTCTTCACCAGCCCTGTTTCATAGAAAGGCAAGTCGAGGAAGTGGATATGATCGTCACTCTTGATCCCGCTGTAACGGGCACCTGCACGGGCTTCTTCCCGGCGGATCGTGCCTTTCATAAAGAGGACATCACGTTTTTCAGCTTCACCTTCCACCTTTTCATAACGGAGGAAATGGATGATTTCTTCGGCTTTCTTCTTAACCGTTTCGTCTTCCGTATATTTGGCACAAACGTCGCGCAGATATTCGCAATAGCGGATTACCTCTTCATCCCCTACGGCAATATTGCCGGAAGTTTCGTAAGCGACATGTACATCGTGATGCTGTTCGCACAAACGATGGAATGTACCGCCCATCGAGATGACATCGTCATCCGGATGCGGACTGAAGATAATCACTTTCTTCGGATACGGAGTTGCACGTTCGGGACGGTTTGAATCGTCGGCATTCGGCTTGCCGCCCGGCCATCCGGTAATCGTGTGCTGGATATCGTTGAATACCCGGATATTCACATTATAGGCCGAACCGTACAGGGCAAGCAGCTCACCCAGGCCGTTTTCGCTATAATCCTTGTTTGTCAGTTTCAAGATCGGTTTGCCTGTCAACTGGCACAACCAAACGATTGCGCGACGGATCAGCTTGTTATCCCACTCGCAATTGGTAACCAGCCAAGGATGACTGATACGTGTCAGATCATACGCGGCAGACAGATCGACCACAACTTTCGCATTCGTATGATTCTGGAGGTAAGAAGAGGGAACAGCGTCACTCACTTTGCCTTCCACCGTTTTGGCGATGATCTTCGCCTTATCTTCACCCCACGCCATCAGGATCACATTACGGGCTTTCATCATGGTAGCGATCCCCATCGTGATGACTCCCGCAGGCACATTGTCCAATGACGGGAACGTACGGGAAGCTTCCTTACGGGCAGTTCCTTCCAGCAGAACCAGACGGGTACGCGAACTCAGCGTCGCACCTACACCGTTAAACATAATGTTGCTCGCATGTCCCACGCCTAACAGGATATAATCCAAACCGCCTGCCTTCTGGATGTTTTCTTCGTACATCCGGCAGAAATCGATGATGGCATCTTTCGGCATGCATCCATCGGGAGCATAAACATTCTCAGGGGTAATATCGATATGGTCCAGCAACGCCTCTTTCAGCTGTGCCACGTTGCCGGCGGAAGGAGAGACAAGCGGGAAGAATTCATATTCAACAAAGACAACCACGTTGCGGAAGCTCAGTTGTTCTTCCTTATGCATACGGATCAATTCTTTATATACGCTCAACGGAGAACGGCCTCCGGGAATAGCCATCACAAAGTTTTCACCGATTTCCTGTTTCTTGCGAATCTGGTCTGCTATCTCCTTAGCGATGGCAAACGAACCTTCATCGGCCGATTCGTAGATGTTTGTCGGGATCTTTTCCAGACGGGTCAAAACTGAATGCTCAAAAGCATTCTCCGGGCGATAATACCGCTGCGGTATTCGCGTCAGGGTAATCTGCGAACTAAGGTCTGTTTTCATGTTTAATTCTCGATTTAGTATATTATATCATAACTTGAATCACAAATATACTAATAAATAAACGAACTTAGCTTTACAGAGCATTTAAAAAATCAATACGGTTATAGGAAATATTGATATTACGGATTTTGGCAGAGATGAATCAAATGTATCATTTAAGAACCAGGTTCGCGGATGACACGGATCGGACGGATCTTAACGGATAAAATAAATTCAATCCGTTTTATCCGCGTCATCCACAAACCTGTTCTTCATTCTTTATCAGTTCTAATCTTCTTAAAACAGCGTATTGGCAGCCGGAACCAGGTTTCCCATCGACCAAACGGCACGGACAGTCAAGTTACGGTCCAGGATGATGATGTCGGCATCTTTTCCGCGCTGCAACGTACCCGTACGGTCGGATACCCCCATCAGGCGTGCCGGAGTTTCGGAAGCCATGCGAACGGCATCGGCCAACGGGATATTGGCTTTTTGAACCATCGTGCGGACCAGCACATCCATCGTAGCGATACTTCCGGCAAGCGAAGAATGGTCGGCCAACTTGCAAACACCATCTTCAATGATAATACGTGAGCCTTCGTCCGGTTTCACATCGCTTGCAGCATAAGACAACGCATCGGTTACCAGGCACGTGCGTTCCACACCTTTCAGCTTATACACCAAGCGAAGAATCGTAGAAGGCAAATGTTTACCGTCGGCAATTACTTCCACCGTCATATCATCCATCAGGAAAACACTTTCCACCGTTCCTTCGTATTTATATTCACGACGCTTGTGGAAACCGGGCATTGCGTTGTAGAACTGTGCCGCATGGGTAAAACCCGCCGCATAGGCTTCTTTGATATCCTCGAATTCGGCTTCCGTATGCGTAATGGCAGCCAGGATACCTTTCGACCTGAGATAACGGGCGAAATCATGCGCACCCGGCAATTCAGGACTGGCATCCCAACGCTTAATACAGTTCGTACTTTCCAGGATAGACATATATTCTTCCTTATCCGGATTTTTCACATCATAAAGGTTACCGGCCATCTTGGCATTCAGATACGGTCCTTCCACATGAAGTCCCAATACGGGACCGTCCTTTTCCGCCATCAGCTTCTCGCAAATGGAGACTGCCTTGCAGATCGATTCTTTAGGAGAAGACGACAAAGTGGGAAAAATAGTAGTCGCACCGTGTTTCATATGGGCGGCAATAGCACTATGGAAGGCTTCTTCCGTACATTCCTTAAAATCATGGCCGCCTCCGCCATGCACGTTCATGGCTACGAAACCGGGAATGATATACATACCCTTGGCATCCACCACCTTGGCGCCGATAACAGCCAGGTCGCTGTTCGTCACTTCCAGAATCTTTCCATCGCTAATCAATACGGAGCCATCCTTCAACCATCCCTGAGGGGTAAGGATCTGGCCATTTATTATTTGTGTCAGCATAAATCAAAACAGTTTATTCGTTCCTTCCACTAATTTACCCATCGCCCAGACAGCACGGACATTCAAGTCCTTATCCAGAATCTGGATGTCCGCATCCTTACCTCGCTGCAAAGACCCCTTACGGTCGTAAACACCCATGATGCGTGCCGGAGTTTCGGAAGCCATGCGAACGGCATCTTCCAACGGAATCTCGGCTTTCTGAACCATCGTACGGATCAGGCGATCCATAGTCGCAATGCTGCCGGCAAGAGCAGAACGGTCGGCCAGCTTGCAAACACCGTCTTCGATGATCACACGCGGGTCAAACGCCGTCTGGCTGTCACTTGCGGCGCAAGCCAGCGCATCGGTGATCAGACAAGTACGTTCCACGCCTTTGATCTTATAGACCAGACGAAGGATCGTCGGAGGCACATGGATACCGTCGGCAACCACCTCGACCGTCATGTCGTCGATCAGATAAATACTCTCGACCGTACCTTCATATTTATATTCACGACGTTTGTGGAAACCGGGCATCGCGTTGTAGAAGTGCGTGGCATGGGTATATCCGGCTTCGTAGGCAGTCTGAATATCCTCGTATTCGGCTTGCGTATGACCGACAGATGCCAACACGCCTTTTGAGGTGACGTATTTACCGAACTGCATGGCACCCGGCAATTCGGGAGCGGCATCCCAACGTTTGATGCAATGTGTCTCTTCCAACAGGGGAATGTATTCTTCCGGATCCGGATTCTTGATATTTTCCGGTAACTGCCCGCCGGCCATCTTCATGTTGAAGTAATGCCCTTCCAGATGAAGCCCCAGGACAGGACTGTCTTTTTCCGCCATCAACTTTTCAGTCGTTGCAGCTGCTTCGCGGATCATCGGGATGGTCGAGGATGACAATGTGGGGAAAATACTGGTCGTACCATGCTGCATGTGAGCGGCTACCGCTGCCCGGAACGCTTCTTCGGTACCTTCCATAAAGTCACGGCCTCCACCGCCGTGAACATGGATTTCTACTCCGCCCGGCACGATATACATGCCTTTAGCGTCTATCAAAGTGGCTCCTACCACTGCCAGATCGCAGTTAGTCACTTCCAAAATCTTGTTATCGCTTATCAGAACAGAACCGTCTTTCAACCAGCCCTGTGGGGTAAGGATCTTGCCATTTATAATCTGAGTTAACATAGCGCAAGAATTAAGTTTGTGTTTTTTAGTTTTAAGTAGGCAAAGGTAGGAAGATTTTCTAAAGAGAGTTAAAAACCAAGCGTTAATATTTACTTTTTCAAAACAGAGAAAGTAAGTCGGTCCAGGAAGGTTTTATTTAAGTGACAATAGCCATGCTTCTATTGTCAAACAGCCCAATCATTGACCTTTTGCCCTTGGTCGAAGATCTTTTCGCCCTTGGTCAAAAGCCCTTTCGACACTTGTCAAAAGCCTTTTCGACTAAGGGCGAAAAGTAAAAGAATGGTAGTAATGGCAGTAAATATCTGTGTATTTGTTTATTAGTTATAATTACAGTATCCTTATTTTAGCAGGATCGGAAATCCGCGCAATCCATGCTTAAATAGCAGGACTGCAAATCATCATTTATGATTCGTATCTACCAAGAATCGACTGCTAACTATTGGCTGCATTCAGTTCTTCCAGTTCGAGGGTCTGTTCCGTCCAAAGATCCATCGTGTCGGAAAGTTTCTTCTTCAATTCGGAATATTCGGTATATAAGGAAACATCCGCCGCCCCTTCGGGAGTGGCGAGCTTGGCCTCGATAGCAGCAATGGAGTTTTCGAGTTCCGTTATTTTCTTTTCGGATTCGGCTATCGCTTTTTCAACTTTCTTGATTGCCTTGCTTTGTTCCTTGCGGGCTTCATAAGAGAGCTTGTTTCGGGTCGGCTCCGCAGCGTTTCCTTCCATAGAGGTTGTCGTTTGGGTGGAACGTTCCAATTCGCACAAACTATCCATCTTCTTATGTTCCAGGAAATCATAAATACCTCCCAAATGTTCGATCACCCGTTTATTTCCGAATTCATAAACCTTGTCTACCAGTCCATCCAGGAATTCACGGTCGTGCGAGACGACGATAACCGTACCGTCAAACTCTTTCAAAGCATCTTTCAGCACATCTTTCGAACGCATGTCCAAATGGTTGGTCGGTTCGTCGAGGATCAACAGGTTCACCGGTTCCAACAACAGACGGATCATGGCCAGACGGGTCTTTTCTCCACCGGACAATACCTTCACTTTCTTGTCCGACGCTTCTCCACCGAACATGAAAGCCCCCAATATGTCCCGTATCTTCAGACGGATGTCCCCCTGTGCCACGTAATCCACCGTATCGAAAACGGTCATATTCTCATCCAGCAACTGTGCCTGGTTCTGTGCAAAATAGCCGATCTTCACATTATGCCCCAACTGAAGCTTTCCTGTAAAATCGGTGATCTCTCCCATTATGCATTTAACCAGCGTGGACTTACCTTCACCGTTCTTGCCGACAAAAGCGACTTTGTCTCCGCGGTTAATAGTGAAAGTGGCATGCTCGAAAATCAGATGGTCGCCATAGCGCTTGGCCACATCTTCCGCAATCACCGGATAGGAACCGGAACGGGGAGCCGGAGGGAATTTCAGGCTCAGCATAGCCGTATCCACTTCGTCCACCTCTATGCGTTCAACCTTTTCCAATTGTTTGATACGGGATTGCACCTGCACGGACTTGGTCGCTTTATAGCGGAAACGCTCGATGAAAGCTTCCGTATCGGCCAATTTCTTCTGCTGGTTTTCAAAGGCACGAAGTTGTTGTTCGCGGCGCTCTTTACGCAATTCCACATATTCGGAGTATTTTACCTTATAGTCATAAATCTTCCCAAGCTCTATCTCTATCGTCCGGAAAGTCGTATTATCGATAAACGCCCGGTCATGTGAAACAAGGATCACCGCATTGGCACGTGTCGCAATGAAGTTTTCAAGCCATTGGATGGACTCTATATCCAAATGGTTGGTCGGCTCGTCCAGCAGCAGGACATCCGGCTTGCGGAGCAGGAGCTTGGCAAGCTCGATACGCATGCGCCATCCCCCGCTGAACTCGGAGGTCGGCCGGTCGAAATCCTCACGGCTAAATCCCAAGCCGACCAACGTCCGTTCCAACTCGGCATGGTAATTGTTTCCGCCCATCATCTGGAAATGTTCCGTCAGATGCGTGACACGGTCTATGAGGTTCTGATACGATTCCGTTTCATAATCTGTCCGCTCGGCCAGTTGCTGGTTCAGCCGTTCTATCTCCTTTTCCATCTCATGGATATGCTCGAAGGCATGTTCCGCCTCTTCGCGTACCGTCTGTGTATCCGCCAGCTTCATCTGCTGGGGAAGATAACCGATCGTCGTCTCCTTCGGTACGCTGACCGTCCCGGAGGTAGGAGACTGCAAGCCGGCAAATATTTTCAGCATCGTCGATTTTCCCGCACCGTTCTTTCCCACCAGTGCGATACGATCCTTCTTATTTACCACAAACGAAACATCATCAAAAAGCGTAAACCCGCCAAACTCAACTGTAAGTCCTTCAACAGAAATCATATTTTTTCTCTTTTATGGCTGCAAAGATACAATTTATCCATAAAAAAAGCCTCGACTTTATGCCGAGGCTTTTTTATCAAAGATCCTGTGCCGTCCTTATCTTGTTTTTCATCAAACGTTCATGCAGGCCGTTTGTGATTTCGGCCCAACCCTCTTCTATCCAAAGGGGATCTTTGCAACAGGCCTGCTCCCATTCGCTCAACTGCTCCATGAGTTCCCGTGCTTTCTCCGGCTCGGAAGATAAAAGATCGTGCATCTCTTCCACGTCCTGATCCATATTATACAGGACGGAATCGACACCACGAGTAATGATCAACTTGTACGAACCGGAACGGATGGCCCGTGTATCCATCTTACGCCAGAATAAGGCTTCATGCGGATTACCGCTTTTTTCCCCGGAAAGATACGGCAACAGGGAGACACCGTCGATCGGCTTGTGCAATCCTTCTTCCGGAATGTCCAACGCATCCACCACTGTGGCAAAAATGTCCAACGAAGAAGTCAGCCCGGTGAAACGTTGGTCCCGCTTGAAACGATCGCCCCAAACGACAAAGAACGGAACCCGTTGTCCACCTTCGAACTTATTTCCCTTGAACCCTTTCAGCGGAAGGTTGGAGGACTGGTTGGTCGTGGAACCGCCATTGTCGCTCAAAAAGAATATAATCGTATTGTCGAACTTGCCCGCCGCTTTCAGTTCGTCCACAATCTTGCCGACACCACGATCCAGCGCATACATCATAGCCGCATACTTCTGGCGGGGCTGTCCTTCGAAACGCGCCAAATCCTCTTCCGTCGCTTCATTGGGAGAATGGGGAGCGGTAAAGGACATATACAGCATAAAGGGCTGCTCGCTCTCCGTAACAAACTGCTGTGCCTTAGAAGCCAGTTCATCGGTGAAGTAACCGTCGAAAGACAGTTTCCGCCCGTTGTACTGGTATTGTTGCAGGTTGCCATCCTTATCACTGGTTTCAGGATCATAGAAATAAGAGCGATGGCCGGCCAAAAGCCCGTAGAACGTATCGAAGCCTTTCGCATTCGGACGCTGGGAGGGTTCGGAGCCCAAATGCCATTTTCCGATACAGCCCGTACGGTAGTCATACCGTTTCAACAAAGCCGGAAGCAATTCTTCATCGTCAGGAAGGCCATCTCCCGGCTTATCCAGGTTACATTCATATCCGTAGCGTTGTCCGTAGCGGCCCGTCAGCATCATGGATCGCGAAGGGCTGCTCACCGTCGCCGCCACATGAGCATCCGTAAAGATACACCCTTCGGCTGCCAGACGGTCGATGTTAGGTGTCTGGATATCCGTCGCCCCCATAAATCCAAAATCCGCATATCCGGCATCATCCGCAAGCAGGATCAGGATATTCGGTCTTTGCGCCTCTTCCTCCTGTCCGGACGAGCAAGAAGCCAATCCGGTGATTGCCCCTAAAGAAACAACAAACAAACGATCTATTTTCATTTTATACCTCTTTTTATTCCCGTTTACTTCTTCTTCCGCTCGATAGGTGACGGGACTTTCTTTGCATACTTATCCCGGTCGCAAACAATCTTTCCATCCACATATTCCAATTCGGCTATCTGGATAGAGGCACGATGATAGTTCCAAGTATTTTCTTCCACTTCCATACCGTCCATTTTATACGTCCGTCCCGGATGGGTGAAATAGAAAATAAAAGCACGGTCTCCGATCACAACGACATCGCAATGCCTTCCCTGGTCGAAATCGTCCGGACGGAGGCCCGGTTTGTCCAGGATTGTCGAATTATAGGTCCAGTTAGTCGCATCGTCCGATTCGTAACAGTGCAAGCCGACATATCCCAGATTACATTCGTCGATGATGTTCCAGTATTTATTTTTCCAATAAAAGACGATCGGCCCCTCATGCGGGACATCGTCAATCTCACATTTGCCGGTTACCTTCCAAGTCGTCAAATCCTTGCTCACACCCGTATTCGTCTTGGAATCGGGAGTCTTGTACCACATCTTCCATGTTCCGTCCGGCATCTGAAACGCCGAAGCGTCGATACAACCATGTGTACCTTCTATTTCCTCTACCAGATCCCAGTTCATCAGATCCTTGCTTTTGTAAAAGACAAGCCGGGCATCACCTCCCCAGAAAGGATGAATACCGGGGATAAAGGTCACGATCATGTAATAAGTGTCCTTATGCTTGAACACATCGGGAGCCCAGAAAGTGCTCTGTCCTTGCATGGGTTCCGGCAGGTTCGCTGTCCCGACATAATACCAGTTTTTACCGTTGTTCTTGGTTGCCGCGATCCCGACTTTACTGCCATATACACAGGCCACTTCCTGCAAGTTAGGGACATTGGCACGGCGTTGCGTGTAGAACATCCACCATTCCTGCCGCTCCGTGTTCCATTCGAGCGTCGGGTCGGTAGGGCCGTCATAGATAGGACAACGGAACAAAGGAGCCGGCGCATGCTCAATGTCGAACGGCTTGTCTTGTGCAAAAAGGCTTGTCCCGTAGAACAGGACTGCCAACATATATACTATTCTTTTCATGCTATTCAGATTAGACGTGTTATACATTATATTAATAGAGCGAGATTTCCCCCAGGCCGGCACGCCCTTCGGAAACATTCTCGATTGTCAAGCGGAGATATTTCACTTCCCGGTCAACCGTCATCGGCTTAAATTCCCAGCCCGTACATTCACGCTCATACAAGAGTTCCCACCGTTCGCCATCCTCAGAAGTCTCTACCTTATGCTTATAGGAAGAACTGTCTTTCTGGAAAAGGATACGGCTGGCAGCCACGTATGTCGGACGGTCCAGCATCAAAGTGACTACCTGTGGCAACCGGTCTTCTCCGGCAATCCACCAAGTATGATCGTCATTGTCGATTATATTGGAAGCAGGATACCCGTCCTGGCTGCTTCCAACCTGAACCGACGCGATTTTCAGGCGAGGTTTCTCCAAGATACGCTTCTGCCAGGAAGAAGGTTTTACCACAACATTGTCTTCCTCTTTCCCCGTAAACAGAGCATGTTTTCCATCAGGCAGAGACTTCCCTTCAAACGGCTTCGTGCTGATTTCCGCTTCACCGGCGAACAAACCCTCTGCTGTCGCTTTCACCGTAATCTTACCGGCTTTCTTCGTCGTGCGGACAAATGCGAAACCAACGCCACCTTCCACCTTCTGAGGATTGATACCGATACGGCTGATCGTATCTCCGACCAGCACTCCTTCACCAGACACCTGAATCCGGATTTCCTGTCCAGAGTTGTAGATCAAAGAACCGTTCTTGTCACAGACCTTAAAGTAGACAGGAATCATATCCGAGCCGTCGGCAACAGGAACAATGCCATCCGTCTTAATGTCCACAACCAGACGATCGGCTTTTCCCGGAGTGCTCACACTGTGGGTTGCCACAATCTTTCCGTCAACCAGCGCTTCCGCCTTTAACGTTCCGGTTTCATATTCCCCGGCATTAAAGACGAACATTGGACTGCCGCCTTTCTCGACAATCGAACGAAACAGAGGTGTCCGTTCTTCCCGTGTCTGAGTTCCGATCAACTTCTCATTACGATAAAGACGGACTTCGTCGCAGTTGGAAAAAACCGTTATATCTGTTGTAGACGAGGCGAAATCTCCCGAAGCATTATAGGAAGCGATAAAGACCATCGGCCCTTCATACAATCCGGGTTGTGAAACTGCTTTGTCCCTCATACTCTGCAACATGAAGTAGCTGAATTTCGGATACCGGTTGATATCCACCACACCGCTATACATCGTTTCATCCTGGCTGCCCCGTGCATAGTCATTGTAGCTCCAAACGAAATGTCCACCCATATGTGGATTGGCATCCAGCATGCACCAGTCAAAATAGCCTTTACCATTCAACTGCTCGATACGGCTGCGGCACTGGCGCATCTGTTCTTCCTCGCTTTCTTTCAAGCTGACACGTGGCTTTTCGCCCACGCCATCTCCCCATTCGCGGGTAAACAACGGCTTGACTACTATAAAATCTTCCGGATAATTACTCATCACATCCCCGTCTTTCGGAAATTTGGAAACCTGTTTATAAAAGACATCATAATAGGGCTCCATTTCCGCATGCCCGAAGTAATCACCTGCCGTGTACATCTGATCGCCCGGATATTCGGCATGAGACAGTTCGAAAATCTCTTTTGCCAAAGAGACCGGATAACGGGATTCGTTCAAAGCCGTTTCCCAAAGGACAACAGAAGGATGATTCCGGTCACGGCGGATCATCTGGCGTCCGATTTCATACAAACGTTCAATAAAGATTGAATCCGGATTATAGAACTGCCATCCGGGAATACACTCCACTACTAACAGCCCATACCGGTCACACGCCTCCAAGAAAGCCGGATCATTCGGATAATGGGCGGCGCGAACCGCATTATAACCACCCCGTTTCAGGTCGATCACATCCCGTACCTGCATTGAGTTGGAAGCCGCATCCCCAACATTGGCAAAAGCCTGGTGACGGTTGGCTCCGCGCATATACAGTTTTTCACCATTGATAAAGAATCCTTCCTCGGCCGTGTACCGGATCGTACGAATACCGATTTTCCGGGTGGTTTCGTCGAGCACTTTATCTTCCGATAATAATTGCGTACGCAAAGTATAGAGATTAGGCGTATAAGGATGCCATAAAGCAGGCTGGTTAACAAAGAGGTCCTGCTCCACCGTTCTGTCCGATTGCTTGTGCAAGGTGATCGGTGTTTCAGCCTCAGCAATAACGTGGCCAGCCGAATCGACCAGTTGCGAGAAAACAGACAATGTCTGATCTTTATCCGTCAAATTCCGGACATGAGTCGCAAGATGTGCCCTCGCCTTGTCTTTCGTTACTTCGGGAAACGTCACAAACTGACCTCCACCGGCAACAAGATCTTCCTCTAACGGGTCGGTGATATATACTTTGTCCGTAATCACCATCCGGACATCCCGATAAATCCCGCTATAATAATAGAAGTCCATCTTGTCTTGCGGCTTTCCCGGAGGTGTCAGCGGGTCCGGCTCGGCAGAGACCCGGACAGCCAGCACATTATTGCCGTTCCAATCGATACGGTTCGTAAGGTCAGCGACAAATCCCATATAACCGCCATGATGCTCCGTCACTTTTTGGCCGTTCAGATAAACATCGCAATTCGTCATCACTCCTTCAAAAGAGACGACAATCCGTTTATCCTTATACTTCGCAGGCAGTTTGAAATAACGGCGATACCAACCGATCCCGTCATAAATGGAGTTCCCGCCGCAATGTTTCATTTCCAGTTGCATGATATGGGGTAGTGCGACAGGTATCCATCCTGAATCATCCAGATCCGTCCGGCTCCCTTCCACCACATCCCCCCGATAAAAAGCCCAGTCGGTATTCATGTCCAGGACTTCCCGGCCGGAAGAGGAGATACTGCAACTTTGTCCGAATGCAGCACAAATGAACAACAAGATAAAAGAGAAAATTCGATAATGCTTCATGCTATGTTAGTGTTTTTCTGTACAAAGGAAAGGGATATATTGGAAATGATCCAATATATCCCTCTTAAAACATGATAAATATATCAGTTCTTATTAATAACCGTCATTCTGTTTCAATTGCTTGTTTTTATCAAGTGCATCCTGCTTGATCGGTAAATACCGGTTATGAGGAGCGAACGAACGGTTTTCAACTAATTCGACACCACTTATGACTGCACGTTTGTACGGATCTTTTTCATCATAATTGATCGTTCCGGTGAAGCTTTCCAAAGGAGCATTCAATACCGTTTCAGCAACCATCTTGCCACTTGCATCTTTCCAACGAAGAATATCGGCACGACGAAGGCCTTCACCAGCTAACTCGATAGAACGTTCGCGACGAATCAATTCACGCAATGTTTCTTTAGTACCATATTTACTCTGATCTACTTTCGGCATACCTACACGCGTACGAATCTGATCCAACATATCGTATATTTCAGCAGACGGGCCGTTCAATTCGTTCTCAGCTTCCACATATGTCAATAATACTTCTGCATACCGGAAAATGATCGTCTGCGCATTCGAAGACCAAACATCTCCATATTGAGACATCGGAGCCAAATATTTAGCCCAAGTCAAACCCGTCTTCGAAGAGTTGTTGGCCGTACCCGGATGATCCGGATTCGTTTTACCATTCACCTCCTTATCCAATGTGTTAATGATCGTTTCTTCTCCCTTATAATTAACCCAATCCATACCCGGATAAAGAACCGTCATTGCCATACGCGGGTCACGATTTGCAAAAGGATGAACAGGATCGTAACCACTACCAGCCTCTTCTTTTGTCAAACCATTACTCATTTCATACGCATCAATCAGATTTTTGGATGGAACCATAGAAGACCAACCTGCATCCGAATTGTTATACATCGTGGCGATCATCCAATTTGAATACAGATTTTCATCATGTTGCACAGCAGCTATGATTTCTTTCGAATTCTGTCCGCTCACCATAAATATATTTTCAAAGCTCGGATCCAGTTCATACTGTCCTAAATCCATAATAGCTTTTGCAGCCTCTTTCGCACGCTGGTAGTCGGCATAATAAAGGGCTGAACGCATCTTGATAGCCAAAGCCGTACCTTTGGCAATATAACCACTTGCGGCAGGAGCATCATCTAACATCGGGATAGCAGCATCCAACTCGTCGTAGATATACTTTTTCACCTCTTCTTCCGTATTGCGGGGAACTTGTGCTTCTTCAGCTGTTTCATAAGAATCGATAATAGGTACACCGCCATACTGCCAGTTCATATTGAAATAAGTATAAGCCCGGATCGTTTTCACCTGACCAATCATATTGTCTTTCTTCTTTGCATCCGCAAATTCAATATTTTGGATATTGGTCAAGAAATCGTTACAACGACGGATCATTCCAAATTTATAATAATCTGCAACTGCGTTGCTGGCAGTCATACTACCATTTCCGATATTCCGATAATTTTCATGGACATGGAAATTGAAACCGAAATCGGAAGCACAATCCCAATACAGAATACCCGTTTCATCAGCCCAACCGTCATAACAACCAATCAAAAACTTTTCAGCATCCTTTTCTGTTTGCCAAGTTGTGCTGGGAGACAGTGCGTCATGGGGAATCGTATCCAAAAAGTCCGAACAGGAAGTCCCGACCAATGCCATCCCGGCCAGCATATATACTAATACACGTTTCATATTTTATTCTTTAATTTTAATCTTAAACAATCGTTCTTATCAGAATGTCACATTCACACCAAAAGCATGTGTCTGAGTTAACGGGAAACTGGAACCGCGTTCATCTCCGATTTCCGGATCCACATTGACAAGCATATTATGGATAGTAAACAGGTTTTCTACAGAGTAGTAGAAACGTACGTTTTCAATTCCAACCGATTTGATCACATTCTTCGGAAGTGTATAACCGAATTGCAGGTTCTTCATACGCAAATAGCTGGAATTCTGCAACCAGAATGTAGACACGACATTAGATGACAGACTCGGAGATGTTACATCATAAGCCACACGTGGCATCGTTGCATCTTTGTTTTCCGGTGTCCAAGCATCCAACCATACAGTTGCCGGATGTGAGTCATCGCCACCGAAATAGCCTGTTACTTCCTGGTTGATCAAACGATGCACGCCAGCCGCGCCCGTAAACAACATGGATAAGTCGAAGCCTTTATAAGCAGCATTCAGATTCAAACCAAACGTAAATTTAGGATCTGAAGAACCTGCAAGGACGCGGTCATCAGCCGTCATTTTACCATCACCGTTTGCATCCTGATAGATCAGATCACCTCCCTTGAACTTTTTAGTTCCAAACGGATAACCTGCCTGTGTGGAATATTTATCCATCCAAGCCTGAGCTGCTTCATCCGATTCAAAGAAACCATCTGCTTTATAAACACGATATGTGTTCAGCGCTTCACCAATCTTACGAACCTTATTGCCATTGTTCGGATCAGCCGTTACACCTCCGGCATCCGGACTCAAACCTAAATCCAATAATTCGTTTTTGTTGTACGAGAAGTTTCCGGTTGCACCAAACGACCAATCACCCCATTTGTTATTGTAGCTCAGAATCACTTCAACACCTCGATTGGACATTTCACCTACATTATCTTTATAAGCATCCAAACCAAATTCTGCCGGAACCGGAACATCCATGATAATACCTGTTGTCCTACGGTCATAGTAGTCAAATGTCACATTGATCTTGTTATTGACTGTCGCATCAAAACCAAGTCCCCATGTACGAGATTTTTCCCAAGAGATAGAAGACAGCTTATATGCTTTCTGATAATACCCCGACTGCAAAGCACCTCCTAACGGATAACTTGCATCTAGATTATAGGTATTCATCCAAGGATAATAATCAGTCAATGCATCTTGATTACCCAGTAACCCCCATGATCCGCGAATCTTCAAGTTGTTCAACCAATCTTTCGTATTTTCCATGAAACCTTCTTCACTAATACGCCATGCAGCAGAGAAAGAAGGGAAATATCCCCAACGATTACCATCAGCAAAACGGGAAGAAGCATCAGAACGGATATTACCTTCCAACAAATATTTGCCGGCATAATCATAGTTAATACGTCCGAACCAAGAAATCATCGCCAACTCACGTGTATAGCCATTGTTCTTCTGAGTAGCAGCATCTCCAGCCGCGATATCGGTCAGATCATTAGTCGGGAAATTCTTACGGAACTGCTGGTTATAGGTGTAGTCATACTTTTCCGTATGCCAACCTGCCATTGCTTTCAAACCGTGTTCACCGAATTGTCTGTCAAAATTCAACAATGCATCAAAGTTTGCACGATGCCAACCGGTAAAACGTTCTTCCAAACGATTCGGTTCTGTTTCCTTATTCGGATTGTACTGAATATATTTTTGAAATGCACGATAGTGTTGTTGATTGTTAACATAAGAACCCGTCACTGTTGCAACTAAACCGTCGATGATTTTATAATCGGCAGACAGGGTACCAGAGAAATTCTGATTTTTACGGTCAACAGTTTGGTTAACATCCAACCACGCAAGTGGGTTACCATCTCCAATAGTACCATAAGTACCGTCTTCAGCACGACCTACAATCCACGGAGCAATACGGTTCAACTGACGGATAATCTGATCAGAGCTGGCAGCACTATTCGGATCACCAGTTTCACTTATGCCAGATGCATAAGAAGAAATTGGGTCGGAATAGTCATTCTTGATATATGCCAAATTCAAACGAACCGTCAATCTGGAATTCAGCTTCAGATCCAAATTTGTACGAGCATTAAATTGCTGTCTGTCCGCATTCGGTAAAATACCGGTCTGTCCCAAATAGCCGACAGATCCCATATACTTCGCATTTTCCGTACCACCGCTCACACTTACATTATGAGAATGCTGTACACCGGTTCTATAGGCTTCATCATACCAATCCGTGTTAGGAGAAGTACCATTTCTGAAATTCTCAATATCAGTTTCATTGAAACGGGGATTCAAGCCTTCATCGATCATAGACTGGCTATACAAGCGCGCATAGTCATAAGAGCTGATACGGTCAATCATTTCCGTCGGTTTCTGGAAACCTACATATCCATTATAAGAGATACGTGGTTTACCTGTCTTACCACGTTTTGTCGTAATCAAGATTACACCATTTGACGCCTTCGAACCATAGATCGCAGCAGAAGCAGCATCTTTCAATACGGAAATACTTTCGATATCGTTCGGATCGACCGAGTTCATCGTTCCGGTTTCGATACCATCCACCAAAATATAAGGATCAGCCGTGTTTAATGTACCAACACCACGCACGCGAATCGTACCACCATCCTGTCCGGGACGGCCACCGCCGGAAGTAACCTGAACACCCGGCATAGTACCTTGCAATGCGGTAGAAACGTTCTGAACCGGGCGATTTTCTAACGCTTTGCTGTCAATCTGTGCAACAGCCCCGGTCATGTTCACTTTCTTTTGTGTACCGTAACCGACAACTACGACTTCTTCCAGTTTCTGAGTATCTTCCATCAGATTCACAGTCAAAGTCGCTTGTCCGGTGTACTTGATTTCCTGTGTTACATAACCGATAAAAGAGATTTGAAGAACATCACCGCTATTCACTTCCAAAACAAAGTTACCGTCCATGTCAGTAACCGTACCGTTCGTCGTACCTTTTACGACAACTGAAGCACCTGCTACGGGGCCCAGTACATCATTAACTGTTCCTTTCAAACTTTTCTGTTGCTGAGAAATACCAACTTTAGGAGTTGCTGTCTCATTAGCTGCGAACACTGTTCCTGAGGAACATAAAGCAGCAGACAACAGCAAAAAGCTGACTGGTCTTGCAATT
Organism: Parabacteroides sp. MSK.9.14; assembly: GCF_019041495.1. Lineage (NCBI taxonomy): Bacteria > Pseudomonadati > Bacteroidota > Bacteroidia > Bacteroidales > Tannerellaceae > Parabacteroides > Parabacteroides sp. MSK.9.14. Next base: position 10,446 of record NZ_JAHPXO010000017.1, on the reverse strand, counting down.
TTCAACATACTAATTGTTTTTTGTTTAATAATAATAGTCACTATATGAATAAGATCCAAGGAGGTGATAACCACCTTACTTATAGATTCTTTACATTCATGGTATGATTCCTAACATCTGTCATACATTTGCCATGCAAATGAGAACATAGTTCTTGTAGGACTACGTCCTTTGACGGGGCAAATGTAATACATTTATTTATTATCTTGCATGTTTTTTTAGAAAAAATTAGCAAGAATACTATTGAATGTATTTTAATACCGTTTTTATACATTGAGACAAATATATTAAAATATTTTACTAATACAAATGATATTAATCGTTATTTTCTTTTACGACCTCTATTCTTTACCCTAAATCCTTTGAAAATTCGACAATATGGTTGTATTGTGCAAGATGCATGAATCCATAGTTTGTTTCATATATATCCCGAAGCTCTCAGGAATTTCAACCAAGTACACATCTTAAAATGTTAATTAACAATTAAGCGTTTCCGAGTGTTATTTTCTAAACCTATCAGATTTTCTTGCTTTTTTCTATATACTTATTGTATAGATCTAAATTTATATGGATAGATTCTAATCAATAATTTAATTTGCTATGTAATCGTCTGCTTCCCGCTATATATATTACTCTGGTTATAAACAACTGATAAATAGCATGATGGGATAAATATTTCCACATATTAAAGTAATCTGTCTATTAGCTGAAGATTGTATACTTTCCGGTTGATAATCATAGACCACATAACATACTAACATCAACAGATTAATTACTAGGAAAATCTGGTTTACTCCCAAGGTTTTCTACAAGAAACAGACTGGTAATTCTGATGTTTCAGTACAAATTCGTATAACTTAATCATAGTCCTACAAGAACTTCATACAAAAAATCCTCATTTTTGCCTATACAGCTTTATATTTCTTACAATAAGTCATAGTCCTACAAGAACTACACATGTGCAAGCATAAACTTTGACCCTAATTACTAAAAATAAGCAAGTAAGTGTGAGCTGTAGAAGAAAACAGATCCTCTTAAAGCCTATTATATCTAACTATTATTAAACAAAAAACAATTAGTATGTTGAAAATCGCAAGACCAGTCAGTTTTTTGCTGTTGTCTGTAGCCCTTTGTTCATCAGGGGTGATATTTGCCGCCAACGAAACTACGACTCCCAAAGTTGGCATTTCTCAGCAGCAAGCAAGTTTGAAAGGTGTCGTTGAAGACGAGTTCGGCCCTGTAGCAGGAGCTTCGGTAGTTGTAAAAGGCACTACAAACGGTACTGTTACCGACATGAACGGTAATTTTGTCCTGGAAGTAAAAAAGGGAGATGTAATCGTTATCTCATTTATTGGTTATTTGACCCAAGAGATCAAATACAATGGAGAACAAACGATCAAAGTCAGTCTGAAAGAAGACACCCAAAAATTGGATGAAGTAGTCGTGATCGGCTATGGTACCCAAAAGAAAGTAAACCTCACCGGTGCCGTTGCATCTGTCGGCTCCGAAGAGCTGAAAGAGCGTGTCAATACGGACGTGTTGGCTTCCGTTCAAGGACAGGTACCGGGGGTAACCATTATCAACCGTCAAGGTTCCATCTCCATCAACATGCGTGGTCGCGGAAACTTGGGGACTTCTTCCCCTTTGTTTGTCATTGACGGAGCAATAGCAGATGCTACATTCTTCTCCAATTTGGACCCGAATTCCATCGAAAGCGTATCTTTTCTGAAGGATGCCGCTTCTTCTGCAATTTATGGTTCTCGTGCTGCTTACGGTGTTGTCTTAGTCAAGACCAAAGACGGTAAGGAAGGTGATGTAAAAGTGACCTATGATGGAACAGTATCCATGAAGATCGCAACATACACTCCAAAAGTTTTAAGTTCGGAATGGTATGCTCGTTTGAGCAATGAAGCGGCATTCAATGAAAATCCGAATGCAGAGATGCCATATTCGGATGAAGAGATCGAAATGTTCCGTAACGGAAGTAACCCAGATATGTATCCGAATACAAACTGGTATGATTTAGTGCTGGACGATTTAGCAGTCATGACAAAGCATTCCGTTAGCGTAAGCGGAGGAAACAAAGTCAAATATTTCACCTCATTAGGGTATATGTATGATGACAAATTTACCCCCGGAGCTTCCGCCAACCGATATAATATGACCACCAACCTCTCATCCGATATAACCTCATGGTTGTCTTGGCGTTCAAACTTCAAATATATCCAAAACACAAACAATACAGAAAGCGGAGGTATTGGATATACAGAACTTCTAACCGTTCCGTCTACATATGTAGCTCGTCAAAGCAATGGAGAATGGGGTAGTTACGAAGGGGGCAATCCTGCAGCGCTGGTAAATATGCAACGTAATCCACTACGTCGCTTGGAAGAAGGGGGATGGAACAACAACAAATCACAAAATACATTGATCGACCTCGCCCTCGATATTAAACCAGTTAAAGGATTGACACTGACCGGACAAATGATCTATAAGGCATATGACTATAAAGGTAAAACATACGAAGCCAATAGAAATAAAATCAAAGATTTCGTAACCGGCTCAGAATTGAACGGTACGGATGTGACCGCTTCCAAGATGACATATGACTGGAACGAAAATAGTCGTTTGACCTACAATGGTTTGGCCAATTATAATTGGAGCAACGAAAACCATAATATAAGTGCATTAGGAGGTGTCTCATACGAACATTACAAATACCAACAACAAAAATCATGGCGCCGCAATTTCCCAACCAACGGTATGACGGGTATTAATGGAGGTTCGAGCGCACCCAGCGACATGAGCACGGAAGGTGATGTTTACGAAGATAAATTAATGTCTTACTTTGCCCGTTTGAACTACTCGTACAAAGACAGGTATCTGTTGGAAGCCAACTTTCGCGCAGATGCTTCTTCCCGTTTCCACAAAGACAACCGCTGGGGTTTCTTTCCTTCGTTCTCTGCCGGATGGCGTATTAACCAGGAAAGTTTCATGCAAGATGCCAGTTGGATCGATAATTTGAAATTACGTGCTTCCTGGGGACAGTTAGGTAATATCAATAACGTAGGACAATATGATTATTTTGCGACCTATGTACAGGGTGGAAATTATAACTTCGAAAATACGATCGTCAGCGGTATTCGAGAAGGAAAGCCAGCTAATCCTGGATTAGGTTGGGAAACCGTAACGATTACCAATGTCGGGGTCGATTTCGATATTCTAAACGGACTTTTCAGTTTCACTGGTGAATTCTACGACAAACAAACCAAAGATATCCTACTATCTTATCCGAGTCCAGCAGAAGTCGGTATCAATAGTGACTATAAGGTTTCGCAAAATATCGGTAAAGTAAGTAACAAAGGTCTGGAATTCAACATATCTCACAACAAATCCATTGGAGATTTCTCTTATACGGTTGGTTTTAATCTGTCTAAAAACTGGAATAAGGTAAAAGATTTAGGAGCAAACGATCCGATGATCGAAGACCCTTGGATTAAGAAAGTGGGTTATGCTATCGGCACATTCTACGGTTTCCGCTCAGACGGTTTATTGACACAGGAAGACATCGACAATGGCAACTACATAACAGACGGCATTACCCCACAGGCCGGAGACATTAAATATGTAGACTTGGATGGCGACGGAAAACTGACCGATAAGGACAGAGACTATCTGGCTTGTGACGTTCCCGATATTACATACGGCGTTAATCTAAACTTACGTTACAAAGGTTTCGAATTAAGTATGTTCGGACAAGGTGTGACTGGAACAATGGTTCGTTTCTATCAGGAACAGGCTTGGGCTTTCTCTGATAATGCCAGTCCACGTGAATTTCACCTGAAACGCTGGACCGTTGATAACCCCGACCCAAATGCAGCTTATCCTCGTATCTATCCGCGTACAAGTGCACACTCTACTTTCAACAATAAGTTCTCCGATTTCTGGTTGTTCGATTCTGATTATTTCCGTATCAAAAATATCACATTCGGATATAATTTCAATAAACACCAAATTCAGCATTTAGGTGTCGATGCTTTGAAACTTTACGTATCGGCTGAAAATCCATTTACAATTCGTGCAGATCACCGCATGGAAGACTTTGATCCGGAAACACCGTCCGGACGTGGAACAGACACCCGCGGAACTTCTTCTATTTCACTTGGTGTAAACTTAACATTCTAACAAAAAGCAAAATGAAAACAGTTAATAATATATTCAAACATACGTTCTTCTGCCTAGCTCTGGGAACAACAGTTTGCAGTTGTGACCTGGATGTCGAACCGACTTCCAGCATTGCAACAGAAACATTCTGGACATCAGAAAAAGATGCATGGTATAATCTGAACGCTGTTTACTCAGCAAGCATTCCCGGCGCAGCTGTTCACAGCGATTCGTATACGAACGATGCATACTGCCAATATTCATGGGAATCGAACGGAGCTATTTATCAGCAAAACGGCCTCAGTGCTCTATATGACGAAGGCTATAACTTCGAAACAGTCCGCAAACAAAACATTTTCTTGCAGGAAATAGAGAATGTTCCGATGGATGAAGATCTGAAAACACGGTTCAAAGCGGAAGTCCGAGCTATGCGTGCATGGACTTATCTGAACTTGACAACAACATTTGGTAAAGTTCCTTTGATCACCGATGTATTGTCATACGATGCTCCCAACATTCCTCGCGACGAAACAAGCAAAATCCGTGAATTTATTCTCAACGAACTAACTGAAGCAGCAGCTATCCTTCCGGAAAAATATGCAGGTAGTTATCCGAACGAAAAAGGACGTATGACCAAATATGCAGCTTTAGCCGTAAAAGCAAGAGCAGCCCTTTATTTCGGCGACTATCCGACAGCAGAAGCAGCAGCCAAAGAAATCATGGATAAAGGAGGTTTTTCATTATTCCAAGTCAGTGAATTGACCGAAGCACAAAAGAAAGAAGCTGAAGAAATGGAATTATACATAGATTTTGACAAATACGGTATCGACCGTGACAAATTTATGAAAGGCATGTTCAGCTACGAATCTTTATGGCATACGGAAAACGGGAACCCAGACAATCCGGAATATGTAATGACTCGTCAATATACCGCTTCCAGTTGGGACTACCAAGATATGACACGATACACAAGCATCCGTCCGAATCAATTAGGAGGTTGGTCTTCTGTGACTCCGACACAAAATCTGGTCGACGCTTACTGGACAGTAGACGGCAAAACACCGTCCATTCCCAGTATCGAAAAGCGTATGAATGCTTATAAAGTTATCAAAGGGGATTTGGACGAATATAAAGCTCCTGCAGGAGAAGCCAAATTTATTTCTTTTGCATCCGGCCTTATCAACAGTGGAAAACTGAAAGATTACGAGTACATGCAGGAATTCCGCAATCGTGATAGCCGTTTATATGCCTCCATCCTATTCCCCTTCAAAGGTTGGTATGAGACAAACTACGGTACAAACTTCATCTATGAATGGATCAAAAACGGGAATAATGAATCCAAGACTGGTTTCAACTTCCGCAAAATGTCACCGTTGGAAAATGATGCGAATAATGACGGACAAGCAACCGGCGATTATCCCTGTATCCGTTATGCCGAAGTACTGCTGATCTTTGCTGAAGCTCATACCCAGACAACAGGTTTCGACGGACAGACACAGGCTGCCTTGAATCAGCTTCGTGATCGTTGCGGTATGCCAAACGTACCGACAAGCCTCGGCAAGGAAGATGGATTGGCTTTGATCAAAAACGAACGTCGCATCGAACTGGCTGGTGAAGGTTTGCGCAGCGACGACCTAAGCCGTTATGGCGATGCTTATTGGAGTGCGCAGATGAACAATGTTCCTATCTCCACACCGGATGGCGAAAAAGTCATCACGATGAAATGGGATAGCCGGATGTCGCTGAGACCTATTCCCCAAACAGCAATCGACTTGAACCCTCTACTGGCAACAGATCAGAATCCAGGTTACTAACAACCGATACTCTCTATTAAAATAAAAAGAGGCTTCTAAAATCATTTAAATGAATTTTAGAAGCCTCTTTGTTTCATAAAAAGTTTCAAGCTCAAAAAGAAATTCATAAAGAGTAACCAATAAATAATTATAGTCCTGTTATTAATGACAATTATCGTATAAATTGTTATCTTCGTCCCCAAATTAACTACAAATACTAAATATTCATGAAGAAAAAAAGTCTAACTTTATTAGTGGCAGCAACGCTTGCCAGCAGTGTATTATTCTCATCATGCATTGGATCATTTGGGTTGTCAAATAAGCTGTTGGATTGGAACAGAAATATCGACAGCAAGTTTGTAAACGAGTTAGTATTCGTTGCATTCTGGATTGTTCCGGTTTATGAAATCTCTGCATTAGCCGACATATTGGTTTTAAACTCGATTGAATTCTGGAGCGGAAGCAACCCTGTTGCAGATGCCGGTACGGTAAAAACAATCGAAACCAAAGACGGCACGTATGCCATCGAAACCCAAAAAGACGGCTACCACATCCAGAAAGAAGGAGAAGAAAAAGCGGTAGATCTGGTTTTCAATGAAGCAGACAAGAGCTGGAGCGTAGAAGCAAACGGCGAATCGACCAAACTGCTGAAGTTCACAGGTGACGACGAAGTTGTCATGTACCTTCCCGACGGCAAAGAAATGAATGTAGAACTGAACCAGGCAGGCGTACTTGCTTTCAAACAGGTAGCCGAAGGTTATTCTTTCTACGCAGCAAGATAAAAAAATTGAAAGTTGAAAGATGAAAGTCAAAGATATACTCTCTTTCACTTTCATCTTTCACTTTTCAACAGACTAAGTCTAATCTAAATTAAAAATGCATATGAAACACATGATCAAAAAAACGATGCTCACAGGAGCATTAAGTTGCTTCCTTCTGGGGACTGCATTGGCTGACGATGCGACGAACCAGCCTGCGAAGCCTTACTGGCAGGACATCCAAGTCGTTGCCGTTAATAAAGAGGCTCCCCGCTCCTCTTTCATGAGTTATGGAGACCGTGCCACAGCTCTATCTTCCCGATATGAAAAAAGTCCTTTCTACTCATTGCTGAACGGCACATGGAAATTCTATTTCGTAGATTCATACAAAGACCTTCCTGCCAACATCACAGATCCTTCTGTCAGCACTTCCGATTGGGACGACATTACCGTTCCGGGAAACTGGGAGGTACAAGGACACGGTACTGCCATCTACACGAATCACGGATATGAGTTCAAACCACGTAACCCGCAACCTCCGCTGTTGCCGGAAGCAAACCCGGTAGGTGTTTACCGGCGCGACTTCGAGGTTCCTGCCGGTTGGGACGGACGTGACATATATCTACACATCGCCGGAGCCAAATCGGGCTTATATGTTTACGTAAACGGCAAGGAAGTCGGCTATAGCGAAGATTCCAAGAATCCGGCCGAATTCCTGATCAACAAATACCTGCAACCGGGCAAAAACATGCTGACGCTGAAAATCTTCCGCTGGAGCACAGGTTCCTATCTGGAATGCCAGGACTTCTGGCGCCTAAGCGGTATCGAACGCGATGTCTATCTATGGTCACAACCCAAGATCGCCGTCAATGATTACCGTATTGTCTCCACGCTCGACGACACCTATAAAAACGGTATCTTCAGCTTGGCAATAGATATCAAGAACCATTCTGACAAGGTCAAGAACATCGACGTGACATACGAATTATTAGATGCAAAAGGCAATGTGGCTGCTACGGCAGAAAACAAGTTGTGGGTAAGCCCGAACACGATTACAACGACTTCGTTCGAAAAGACACTGGATAATGTGGAAACATGGAACGCGGAACATCCGAACCTTTACAAGCTGTTGATGACGATCAAGGAAGATGGCAAGGTGACGGAAGTGATCCCGCAAAACGTCGGTTTCCGCCGCATCGAAATCAAAGAGATCGACCAGATCGCCGGCAACGGCAAACCATACACCGTCCTGCTGTTCAACGGACAGCCGATCAAGTTCAAAGGTGTCAATATCCACGAACACAACCCGCAGACCGGACATTACGTGACAGAAGAACTGATGCGCAAGGATTTCGAACTGATGAAACGGAACAATCTGAACTCCGTCCGCCTGTGCCATTACCCGCAAGACCGCAGATTCTACGAGCTTTGTGACGAATACGGATTGTATGTTTACGACGAAGCCAATATCGAATCGCACGGCATGTACTACAACCTGCGCAAAGGCGGTACGTTGGGAAACAACCCGGAATGGCTGAAACCGCATATGGACCGTACAGTCAACATATACGAACGCAACAAAAATCATCCGTCCGTAACGATCTGGTCATTAGGTAACGAAGCCGGAAACGGTTACAACTTCTACCAGACCTATTTATATGTAAAGGACAAGGAAAAGACCATGATGGGCCGTCCGGTCAACTACGAACGTGCACAGTGGGAATGGAACTCCGACATGTATGTCCCGCAGTATCCAAGTGCAAAATGGTTGGAAGAGATAGGTAAGGAAGGCAGCGACCGTCCGGTTGCACCGTCCGAATATGCCCACGCGATGGGTAACTCGACCGGTAACCTTTGGGACCAGTGGAAAGCGATCTACAAATACCCGAACCTCCAGGGCGGCTACATTTGGGACTGGGTTGACCAAGGTCTGCTTGCCAAGGATGCAAACGGAAAAGAATATTATGCTTACGGCGGCGACTTCGGCAAAGACATGCCGAGTGACGGCAATTTCCTTTGCAACGGTATCGTGAGCCCGGACCGCACTCCGCATCCGGCTATGGAAGAAGTGAAATATGCACACCAGAATGTCGGTTTCGAAGCTGTAGATGTGGCGAAAGGCATATTCAAAGTGACAAACCGTTTCTATTTCACGAGCCTGAAAGATTACATGATCAGCTATACGATCAAGGCAAACAACAAAATCATCAAAGGCAACAAGATGTCTCTCGACCTGGCGCCACAGGCATCCCAGGAAATCACAGTCCCGGTAGAAGGCTTGAAACCGCAGGCCGGCGTCGATTATTTGGTGAACTTTGTCGTGACTACGACCAAACAGGATGGCGTGATCCCTGCCGGATACGACATCGCACAGGATCAGTTTGTTTTGCCGGTAACAGCCGACAAGACCGTTTACAAGGCCGCAGGCCCCAAGCTGACCGTATCTGAAGAAGGAAACGACCTGAAGGTGACTTCTTCCAAAGTGAACTTCGTATTCGACAAGAAAGCCGGCGTCGTGGCTTCCTATAAAGTAGGCGGCACGGAATACTTCAACGAAGGCTTCGGTATCCAGCCGAACTTCTGGCGCGCCCCGAACGATAACGACTACGGAAGCGGCAACCCGAAACGTCTTGAGATATGGGAACTCTCAAGCCGTAACTTCAATGTGACAAGCGCGACAGGCGAGATCATCGATGGTAATGCCATCGTAAAAGTCGACTATAAACTGCCGGCCGGCAACCAGTTCCTGGTGACATACAAGATCTATCCTGACGGTATCATGAACGTGGCCACCCACTTCACGCCTGCCCATTTGGACGGTGTGAAGATCGGTATTTCCGAAGCGACCGCCACCGCGACCTTCTCACCGGGCCGCGCCAATGTCAGCGAACGCGACAAGATGGTCGTTCCGCGTATCGGCGTACGTTTCCGTCTGCCGGCAACGATGGACCAACTGGAATACTTCGGCCGCGGTCCGTTGGAAAACTATTGGGACCGCAAAGCCGGTTACATGATCGGACAGTACAAGAGCACGGCTGAAGAACAGTATTTCCCATACGTCCGTCCGCAGGAAAACGGCCACCACTGCGATACCCGCTGGATTTCATTAGGCGGTAAAGGCAAGAACCTGTTGATCGTTGCAGACGACGAGATGGAATTCAACGCAATGCGTAACTCCGTCGAAGACTTCGACGCTGGCAAGGCAACCGACCGCCCGTACCAGTGGAACAACTTCACACCGGAAGAGATTGCCAACCGTCCGGAAATCGGACCGTATGACAAACCTCGCCAGACGCATATCAACGACATCACACCACGTAACTTCGTTGAAGTATGCGTAGACCTGAAACAGCAAGGATTGGCCGGCTACGACAGTTGGTATTCACGTCCGGAACCGGAATATACTTTACCGGCAGACCGGGAATACAAATGGGGCTTCACTTTGATCCCCGGAGCCAAAGCCAACAGCGCACAGAAGAAAGCGGGCTACAGCTATAAATAAGCAATCCGGTTTCACATAACAAACTAAAAAAGCGGTTGCCAGAGATCGGCAACCGCTTTTTTTGCAAGCATCCGATTGGGCTTCACCATTCCCTGAAACCCTTTGACTATTATCATATGAGAGGGTGAAGGCAGTCCCGACGCTTGCCTTCACCTTAAAAATTTACTTTCACCTTGTCTCGTCCTGATTTTGGTTGACTGTGTATTAAAAAAATCCTGTTATAGGTTGT
>NZ_JAHPXO010000153.1:0-303 GCF_019041495.1 Parabacteroides sp. MSK.9.14 | reverse complement strand
TTTGAAAAACAACTGTCATACTATCACTAATTTCCTTTTATCAATTGAATATCAATAGACACAAGCAATGATAGTAGGTATGACGGATGCCTATTCCATCTATCATACTATCACTAACCGCCTGTCCAAGATTCTTCTTCACATGACTTATTTTCAATAACATAATAAGATAAACCCATTGACACCCGGGTCTCGATATCATTCACACTCGGGTGTCAAGACCGTTCACATCCGGGTGTAAAAAGCCTGTAAACGGGAATCTTCGGCACTTTTTCTGACTGTTTGAAGCAAAATAAGTCACGT